>CALGBY010000122.1 GCA_937886445.1 uncultured Clostridia bacterium
CTTCTGGGTTTCAAATCCTCTTTGCTTTTGTGGGGCGTTTTTTCACAGCCCCTTTATTCTATACGAAGGAGTATACACAAATGAACGCGAACGATTTCAGAGACCGGCTGGTCTCCCTGCTTGCGGAGTACGACGGGATCCTGGGCATCGGCCAGACAGGAGACATCAACGCGCCGCTGATCCCGGGAAAATGCGATATAGACCTGTTTGTGCTTTGTGAACGGGTACCCGACCGGGAGAAGCGCATGTCTTGCTATCACCGGCTGCCGGAGGGCTTTGAGAGCCTGCAAATGGAGGTGTGCGGCGGCGGTGTATGGGGGTACGGGGATATTTTAGTATGTGAAGGGATCGATGTGATGCCCATGTACTTTACCTATGATGAGATGAAAGACTATCTGACAGAGGTGCTTGAGGGAAAGCATCTTGAAAAGGATGGTCGCTTCTATCCCATCGGGCGTTTGGCAAGCATCGAGACCCTTCATGTGCTGTATGAAAAAAATGCCGCCTGGACGGCCCTGATCAACACGGTGAAGGCGCATCCGCGGGAGCTGTTTCAAAGGTGGTATGCCTCAGAGAGCAGTCAGATGCTGGACGAGGAGGACCTGGGACGGGCGGAGCTGCGCAGAGAGGTGCTGTTTTATCATCAGGTGACGGAGAATTTTCTGGATCATTTTCTTCAGGCGCTGTTCGCGAAGAACGACTGCTATTTTCCCAGCCGTAAAAGAACACGGGAGGCCATCGCGTCCTTTTCTGTCAAGCCGGACCGCTGCTATGAGCGGCTGCTGCGCATCATAGAGCTCGGCGCCGGTGAGGAAACGATCCCGCGTTCTGTAACGGAGCTTCGGGCGATCGCGGAGGAACTGATGGATATGTAGCGTTTACTCCGCGCGGCCACGCCTGCGCGGATGCATTGACGCAAAAAGAGGACCGATCGATTCTGACCGGTCCCTTTGCTTTTTCGGGTTTCTGCGTTTCCTGACCGCCCGTTTCATCACTTATTCTTTTGCGCGAATACCTCAGAAAGCGTACTCAGCAGCTTCGGAATATCGATCGGTTTTGCGAGATGCCCGTTCATGCCGGTCTTCAGCGCGTTTTGGCGGTCCTCCTCGAAGGCGTTGGCTGTCATTGCGAATATCGGGATCTCCGCCAGCTCTCTGTTTTCCAGAGACCGTATGATCCTTGTGGCCTCGTAGCCATCCATTCGCGGCATCTGTATGTCCATCAGGATGATATCGTACTGCCCGGGGATGGCGTTTTTTATTTTCTCCACCGCGATAACACCGTCTTTAGCCGTGTCGACGACTGCGCCGTGATCGGAAAGGATCTCCTGTGCGATTTCCCTGTTCATTTCGTTATCCTCTGCCAGAAGGATCTTCATACCGCTCAGAGAGATCTCCGTATCGCCGGTTTCTTCGGCTTTGCTTTCTTCGGAATATTCTGTATCGATCTTCAGCGGAAGGATGACCGTAAACCGTGTACCCTTGCCCGGTTCAGAACTCACCTCGATCACCGCGCCCATCAGATCCGCCAGCTTTTTCACGATGGACATGCCAAGCCCCGTTCCCTGGATCTTGTTGACCGTCGAGGTTTCCTCGCGGGAGAATTCCTCAAACAGATGGGGAAGAAACTCCTTGCTCATGCCGATGCCGTTATCTTCAACAATAACACGGTAGCGGGCGTATCCCGGCCTGTCTCCCGGGATCTCCTCCGCGCTGGTATACACCGAGCCGCCTGCCGGGGTATATTTGAGGGCGTTGCCAAGCAGGTTGTTGATGATCTGAAAGATCCTGTCGTTATCACCGATGACATGAAAGTGTTCCGTGTTTTTCAGCTCGATACGGAAGGACAGCTCCTTGTTTTTTGCCTGATCCTCATAGACCGCCCGGAATATTTCTGTCACTTCGTTCAGATCGATCTTCTGCTCCTGCAGCACGACCCGGCCGGATTCGATCCGGGACATTTCCAGCACCTGATTGACAAGGCTCAGCAGCTGGCTGCCGGCGATCTCAATCTTGCCGAGATAATCATTTGTCACCGTTTCCTTTGTGTTTTTCTTCGCGATGCCGGTATAGCCGATGATGGCGTTCAGCGGCGTGCGGATATCATGGGACATATTGAACAGGAAGATCGATTTTGCCTTGTTGGCATATTCGGCCTTTTCCTTTTCCTCGGCGAGCAGCTCTCTCAGTTCCTCACGCTCGTCTTCAAGCACAAACACATGAAGGATACAGCTTCCCACCACACATCCTAAGGCGTATACCGGATACAGCGCGTTCAGGATCTGTATCACGATGGCTGCCAGCATGATCAGGCTGTACCCCAAAATGGCCACATTGCGTTTCCGGCTGCTGCCGGTGGAATTCCTGATCCCGCGCAGGGTGACGCAGGCGGAAACGATACACATGAATACCTGTACCAGCAGCGCGATATTTCTGACGATGCCGGTTTGATACTCGCCCTTATCGTTGAACCAGAAGAAAATGGGAGCAAAGTGGTTCACGATCAGGCAGATCACCTCGAGAGCCACAAAAATGAGCCCTGTCAGCTTGAAAAACCGTGCTATTTTGCCCTTTTGCTCAAGATAGTCAACGATATAGCAGTAAAACCAGATCACGATCGAGCCCATCGCGAAGAAATATACGGTCGTATCGATGTGCAGCGCGACCGTCCATCCGAGACCGCCCAGAATGCCCCACAAAGCGTCTGTGATATAATAGGCAAAGGTGGATAGTGTAAGGGCACGGTAAAACCGGTTTACGCTTTTCCTTTTGCCCCGCGGAAACATAACTGACCCGTTGATGATCAGCTGGACGAATATACCGGCTATGCCCATAATGGCGTAGAAATAATCCTGCATACTGACGACCTCCGAATCTCTGCCCCGGTAAAGACGGATATGTCTCCGTCGGGCAGCGGAACTGAAGCAAGAATGTTCACTAAACGAGCTTGATATATCTGGATCCGATAAAAGGTGATGCGCGTGCCTGGATTTTTCTGAAATGAAAATACTGAAATCATCATATCACCATGCTTTCTGAAATTCAAGCATTTTCGGTGAAAAACGGGGCGCTTTGGTATAAAACACGTGCATTACTCAAGGCGGTATTGATTCCTTCACATGTCACTCCGAATTCGGTCTTTTCTGCCGTCTTGTGTTCATGTTTAACCAAATGCTGCCGCAGGGGAGCCCGGATGACGGCATACTCGCTCTGACGATGTCTTCCGGTCATAATGACAGATGCCGCCAGCGGACCGGGAATTATGACAAACGGCGAAGCCGGGCGATTGCTGTGCATTTCTCATTATGACAATGCGAAATGCTTGCCATGGAGAGCGTCTCTGTGCATATTATTTTACGTATTGGTTTTCAATCGATCCTGAACGGATAACCTGTGCGAAAAAATCACCGTGTCTCTTCCTGCTTTTCGGAAAAGACACGGTGGTTTATTTCTTTGTGCAGATCATCAGTCTGTTCAGTCAGCCAGCTCCTTCAGGCCTTTGTTGACTGCAACGCCCACGGCCTTTACGGCCAGCTTGGCACCGGTGCCTTCTACGACGGCGCCGGCTGCGCCGCCCGCGGCGCCGGTCAGCATGTCGATCGCGGCGTTGACCTTTCCCTCCTGATACTTTTCTTCGGTGATGTGACCGGTAGCGTATTCGGCTTCGTTTTTAATGGCCTCGGCGCATCCTGCAACGATGCCGCCCACACCGGGAACCAGCTTTACACAGTCGAGAATGAGACCGTTATCCATCTGATCATAGCCCTTTACCATTTTTTCCATGGCTTCCCAGGTGGCGCGGTCCACATCGCCTTTGCCGGTGATGTAGTGCATGGCGCTGTTCATATTGCCGCTGCGCATCAGATCCACAACACCTTCGCCTACCTTTTCGATCCCTTTCGCCACATCCACGGCATCTTTGCCGATCTGCATGGTGCTGTGTGCTGTATCCATGGCGCTGTCGGCGGTGTCTTTTGCCGCTTTCATGGTGCCTGTATAGGCTTTGGCGGCAGTACTGTCTGTAAAAATATATTCGGCGGTACCCGCTACCGCGTGGCCCGCGGTGCACATGCCGTTCCAGACGGTTTTACCGGCATTGATCAGTGTATCGAAGATCGAACCCGCAAAAGCAGTACCCATCAGCGTAAAGGTCAAAGCCGCGATCAGGACCAGTGCAGTTGCTTTCTTCATATTTTTCATAGCTTTTTCTCCTTTTTGTATTGTCCTTCCGGACATAATGATATACGAACCGGGAACGCGGGGGGATAATACCGGAAAACCCCGGAAAAAAACAAAACCGGCATCGGATCTTTCAAACGGTCCGGTGCCGGTCAGCATGACAGAAAATACACGCAGAAAAATGATGTGAACACGGGATAGCGAAAGCCGCCTCTTTTCATCCGGGGGATCGGATTTCCTTTTTAGAGAGCGCTTCCGGTCAGATCGATGCTCAATATCTCTCTTGTGGGCCAGAAGGCGCACAGATGCAGCCTTGTCACCCGGGTCAGAAAGGCGGTAAAGCATTCCATGGCCGTGGGAAAGGCACGGCAGATGATGTCCGGCTCGTCCAGGATCAGGGTGCAGTGGGGCGTCCAAGGGTATTGCTCCGGGGCGTTCGGCTTTACGGCCTCCCTCAGTTTCATCAGCCCGGGCGGGTTCATATCCGGCGCGGCAAACAGCACCTTTCCGCCCTGAAAGCTGCCCATGTGGCTCATGTGTACCTGAACAGGGGCAAATTCCGCCGCCGCACGCTTTGCGATCTCAACGGCCTCCCGCTCCTGCTCAAGAGGGAAGGTGGCCATGGAGATATGAAAGGGGAGACCGGGAGTCTGCTTGCCGGTAAAGCCTTTTTCTTTCAACTTTTCATACCAGCCCGCCATCAGTGCCTGTCCCGCTTCATCGATATCCGCCATCAGTGTCAAAAACTGCTCAGCCATATGGATACTCCTTTTCATTATCAGTGTTTGGATTCGGTATGTGTCTGTCTTCCGCTGTCGTTTATTGTTCCATCAGCCATGCTGACAGGTCTGTGATCAGCACGCCTTCTTTCAGGTAGTCCTCATGTCTTGTGCGCGCCACAATGATCTTCGGATAGGCATCCTTGATTTGCAGCAGGGGTTCAATTTCCCGTTTCATTGTACTTTCATCTTCAATGTTATCTGAAACCTGTATATATATTTTTTCGCTTTGCCGGAGTGCTACAAAGTCGATCTCTTTTTTATACAGTTTCCCGACATATACCTCATAGCCCCGCCGCAGCAGTTCTGTATAGACGATATTTTCGTACATCCTGCCGAAATCGGCGTTTTCTGTTCCGTTAACCGCGTAGCGGAAAGAAGGGTCGCACAGGTAATATTTATTGTTGGTTTCCAGATATTTTTTTCCGCTCAGATCATACCGTTTCACTGTATAGAACAAAAAGGCGCTTTCCAGATACCGGATGTATTTATCAACGGTTTTTCTTGTGATCTCACTTTTGCCCCGGTTAAGCGCTTCGCATACATTGTTGGGTGAAAGGAGATTTCCAATGTTGTCCATCATGAATTCCGATATGCTCATAAATTCCGATTTATTGCGGATTTTATATTTTTTGACAAGATCGCGCTCTAAAATGGTTCTGTATACATCCTTCACATAGGCAAAACGCTGTTTCTCTTCACTATATGCATATGAACCTGCCATTCCGCCTGTTCGCACATAGCTGTCAAAGGCATCAGAAGGATTTTCTTCATTTGTAAAGTATTCCCTGTATTCGGCAAAGGAAAAGGGATAGACCTTTACTTCCATTACACGCCCGGTAAACAGTGTAGCCAAATCGGAACTGAGCAAAAATGCGTTGGAACCGGTCAGATACAAATCGAACCTGCCTTTGGCATGAAGGCTGTTGATCGCCAGTTCAAAATTGTCACATAGCTGGATCTCGTCGATCATTACGACATTGAGACAGCCTTCTTTATAGTGATCACATACATAGGCGTGCAGTTTATGATAATCCAGCAGTTCATCATAATCCAGATCCTGCAGATTTGCCGAAATGATATTGACATCCGGCTTGTTTTTTATGAGCCATCCGGCGTATTGCTGCAGCAGGACGGATTTTCCGCAGCGGCGAACACCTGTTATCACTTTTATATCCGGGGTTCCGGTCAGACTGATCAGTTCTTCAAGATACCGTTTGCGAATGATCCATGGCATGGGCTTATTCCCGCTTTCTGAAAATAATTCAGTTTTCGGGAATAGAATACCATAAAAAATCCCGATTTACAAGTTCTATTCCCGATTTTTGAAAAATTTTCATTTTTTGGGAATGGAAACAGCAGAGGATGGGAAAATACATTCCGCTTTGCCCGCTCAGCCGTTGAATATGCCGCCCTCAAGGGCGCTGCGGGCTGCCAGAATGTATCTGGCTGTATCCAGAGGATCCACCCCCCGCCGGGGAACGGACCGGTCAGTGCCCGGAGGGGCTTCCCGGTAGCTGTGCAGGCGGGTGTTCATCACGCCCCGGCCGCCGGTCGCGGAGGCCAGCTGCGCGGAGTAATCCAGACTTTCGGCCGCGGGGATCAGGGCGGAAAGATACACGCTTTCCCCGTCGCTTTCCGTGCGGGTGATCTCGCCCCTCATGCGATTGATATCCGTCATGATCCTGCCCAGACATTCCGCCGGGATCATGAGCCGTGTTTCCAGAACGGGCTCCAGCAGCAGGCTGCCGCCCCGCTCAAGACCGTCCTGAATGGCCATGGGAGTGGCTACGATAAAATCCAGCGGATGAGTGTGGAACTGATGGTGGCTTCCGCCGGTCAGGGTGATGTTCACATCGGTCACCTTCCAGCCCCGCCGCCCCTGACTGAGGGCTGTCTCCAGCGCCTGCTGTACCTGATGCTGATACCGCGGCTCTATTTCGCTGCCCGGTACCAGTGAGGTAAAGGATACACCGCTGCCCCGGGGCGCCGGCTCCATCTGAAACTCCAGAATGGCCCAGCAGGGCTTGGGCATGGTGTAGGCCACAAAGCCCCGTGCGGGGCGGGCCAGCGTTTCCCGGTAGATGACGGACGGCTCGCCGAAGTTCGCCTTCAGGCCGAAGCGGGATCGCAGCAGCTCCTGCAGGATCTCCAGCTGTATTTTGCCCATCACATGCAGATGGATCTGTCTGAGGGAGGGGATGTATTCGGCGTTCAGCAGGGCATCCTCCAGTGTCAGCTCCTCGCAGGCCAGCCGCAGCCTTTCGGTATCCTCCTCCTTTTCGGGAAATACCCTTACCGTCATCAGCGGCGCGCGGTAATGCCCAGGCTCCACATGCCGCGGCAGCTTTTCCCTGCTGCCGAAAATATGGCCGATCTTCATGGTGCCCATGCCGTATAGGATACCGATGTCTCCGGCCTGTAAAGCTCCGGTATCCTGCCCGTCCGCGCTGCGGATCTGGGTGATTTTTTTCTGCACGGTGATGATCTCACCGGTCACGGCGTCCCGTCTGCCGGGCAGATCAACGGCCTGCCGGTTTTCAAGCCTTCCGCCGAAAAGCCGCACCCACAGCCCGCGGCCCAGCGTGCGGTCATCGGCAGCGGCATAAGCCACGCCGCACAGCTCATTTCCCGTTTCGTCGGGCGGAGGAAGCAGCTCCGTTACCGCGTCCAGCAGCGCGTCAATGCCCTGATCTCTCAAAGCCGAGCCCTGCAGCACGGGGTGGATCTCTCCCTGCCGCGTGAGGGATACGAGCAGGCGGTGTACCTGATCCGGGTCCGCCACGCCGTCCAGATACTGCTCCAGCAGTTCTTCATCCCGCCCGCAGATGAATTCCGCGGTCTCCTCCTTGTCCTGCAAGGGGAAAGCGTCCGGCGTGAGCCGCTTCCTGATTTGCCGCAGGGTCTTTTCCGTGTCGGCTCCGGGACGGTCTGTTTTGTTCAGAAAAAAGAGGAAAGGCAGCCCCTGCTCCTTCAGGGCGCGGAAAAGCACCTCGGTCTGGGGCTGCACGCCCTCTGCCGTGTCGAGAAGCAGAACGGCTCCGTCCAGCGCCCAGAAGGAACGCTCCACCTCCGCGGAAAAATCCATATGTCCCGGGGTGTCGATCAGGTTGATCTTTACGCCATTCCGGTTCAGCGATACGGCGGTGGCGCGCACGGATATCCCTCTGCGTCTTTCCACCTCCATGCTGTCGGAAAAGGTCGTGCCCCGGTCCACCGAGCCTGCCGCGCGCACACGGCCGGCGTGCACGAGCAGCTGCTCGGTCAGCGTGGTCTTTCCGGCGTCCACATGGGCAAATATACCGATATTCCTGATGCTTGTCTGCGGCATGAGCCTCTCCTGTTCTCTGCGGGGTGTTTGTCTTTCTTCTGCCGTGATGTTCCGTGTTACGCTGCTTTTTCCGGCGGTCTGCGTGTACATCTGTTATTTTAACCGCGTGTCCGCGGTGATCTATTCATTGCCGGGCGGTACTCCGACCTCCCGCTGTTTTGCCGATGCCTTCATTATTCCGGCTTTTTCGCCAGATACAGTACATAGGTGTCATCAAACACGATGCGGTCACCCTCTGATCTCACGGCCTCATAAAGCCCCGCGAAGAATTTCTCCGCCGTTTCCCGCGGAATGGTCATGTGGTCACAGTGGGTGCCGCTGTAATTCACATAGTCCTCCGCGGTCATGATCCTTTGACCGTGATACTCCCGCCGCTCAAAAGCCGTATAGCCCCAGTTGACAGCGTTTGTGTAGCAAAAGTGCTGCGTGTAGGGGATCTCGGGTTTCCAGTATGTGTCATACACTTTCTGTATCTTCTGATACAGTGCCTCGTTGTTTTCCCTGTAATCACCTTTTGTCAGCATCATAGCCAGCACGCCGCCGGGTTTCAGGAGGGAAAAGGTCTTTGGAAAGGCGATCTCCTCGGGGATCCACTGGATGGTGGCGGCGGAGTAGATCATGTCAAACCGCGCATCACCGAAATCGCGGGTGATGAAGTCATCGTTCACAATATGGAAATTGGGGTATTTGCCGTACTTCTCCTTCATCTTGGCATACAGGTGTTCACCCAGCTCGATGGCATGGTAATCACAGCCTGTCAGCAGGACGGGGTCGGTGGCCTGACCGGTGCCGGGCCCCAGCTCCAGCACCGTCCTTCCGGGGCCGATGCCGGCATAGGCGATCAGGTCGTCAAACAACTCCTTGGAATAGCGCGGGCGGTATTGATCGAATTTGTCCGGAATGGTGTCAAATATTTTTCGAAACTCCACAGACTTCTCCTCCTGCTTTGAAAAATGCTTTGCCTTGTACTTCGCTATATGCTTTACTGTATATGCTGTTTCTTTCCTTTCCGCGAAAGAAACCGACGGAGCTGTGAAGCCCGCGGTGCGTTTTGCCGCCCAACGGCGTTTGCCATGCTTTTTTCGCGGCGCTGAGCGTGCTGCCGTTGTTACCCTGGATCCTATACAGGGTGCTGCCGGAGCGATATGTTCATCCCATCCGCCCCTGCTTATTATATGTCATCCAGCCAGTCTGTTCAAGACCGGCTGTACTGGATAGCCAATGTTGATAAGTTCTATTGTAATCATATCTGTTACTATAGATAATTAGGGTGTGTTTCTAAATTCAAAACGATGCATTTTCAGCATCTTTTCCGTCATTTCTGCGTTGTCGAACCTCGATTTACCTCCAGTAAACCTTCGGTTCTTCGCCTTGAACTGACGGAAAATCTGCTTGAAACTGCACATTCCTCATTTTAGAGACACACCCTAATTTGATGATGTCTGACCTGTCAAAAAATCGGAACGAAGACGCTGTGCCGGGATCCGCCCGAAAAGAACACGACCGGCTTGATGACAGAAATGATGCTGCCGATATGGCTGTAAGCCTTGGAACAAATGTACGAAAGACGATTGACATAACCCTGTATGCAAAACTGCTGTTCAATATGGGCGGTGGTTTTGTATATCCATCTTTGGAAGCACACGGCGGAGAGGACTTATTTGTTTTTCTCTTGTGCCGTTTTGCAGGGCAAAAGCCCCGGGGACTGCCGGAAAACATGAAACGGAAGACTGCCGGAAAACGGAGAACGAAAGACAGCTTGAAAACATGGAACAGAAGTCCAGCTGAAAACGGAGAACGAAAGACCACTTGAAAGCATGGAACGGAAGACCGACGGAAAACGAAGAACGGAAGAAACAGTTGAGGAATGAGTCTCTTTGTGGTATGATCTGTATATAAGCGGAATGAATATCAAGTATATGAGGGATGAAGATCAGAAGGAGGAAAGACCCAGAAGACCATACAGAACGGATACCGGATAGATGTGACGGGATCTGTATACATAACCGGAAAAGAAACGTGCTGTACAGTGCTGCCCGGCCAGCCTGATCGCAACGGAGGAGTGTTTCTAAATTTCAAACGATGCGTTTTCGGCATCTTTCCTGTCATTTCAGCGTCGTAGAACCTCGATTTACCTTTGGTTCGTTGCCCTGAACGGACGGAAAATATGCTTGAAGCGGCACATTCTTCATTCTATAAACACACCTCAATGTAAACAGGAGTATTCGCAATATGACCGATGATATCGCGCAGCGAAGCTCCGGCCGAGACAGGCAGGGAGCTTCACGCGTGCTGTGAATGGAATACAGTACAGAAGAGATGATACAGCCATGAGGGCATCCATGTGAAATGAGAGAGCGCCTTTCATGCCGGGAACGGAAAAGACGAACATGAGAGAATGAGTGATAAAAGCGAAACCGTTTGAGGAGGATATATCCCATGCCGCATGAGAGATTTCATTATGATACGCTTGAGGAAGTGCGCAGTACGGCGGAAAAGCTGAATGCCTATCTTCCTCTTCAGCAGGAGATCAGCCCTTTGTTTGAGCCCGTCACCCTGAATAACGGTGTCCGGGTAGCCAATCGTTTTGTTTTCCAGCCCATGGAAGGCACAGACGGAACGGCGGAGGGAGCACCGGGTGAATTGACCTTCCGGCGGTATGCGCGTTTTGCCGAAGGCGGCCCGGGGATCATCTGGTTTGAAGCGGTGGCAACGCTGCGGCAGACCCGTGCCAGCGCTCATCAGCTGTGGCTTACCGAACAGAATGTTTCGGAATTCAGGCGCATCACAGACGGGATACGCGAAGCATCGCTGCGGGAAAATGGCTACGCGCCGGTCATTATCATGCAGGCAACAAACAGCGGACGGTATTCAAAACCGAACGGTACGCCTGAACCGATGATCGCGTATCACTGCCCTCCGCTTGAGGCGGAACCGCTTCCCGACGCCTGCATCGTGAGCGATGATGACCTGAAGCGGTTTGAGGAGGCCTACAGCACCACTGCCGGGTTATGCCAAAAGGCCGGGTTTGACGGAATGGATATCAAATGCTGCCACCGGTATCTGGCTTCTGAATTGCTCAGTGCCTATGACCGTCCGGGCATCTATGGCGGAAGCTATGAGAACCGCACACGCTTTTTGAAAAACTGCTATCGCGCGGCGCTGGCCGGTCTTGCACATGACCCTCGCTTCTTCCTGACGAGCAGGATGAATATTTATGATGGCTTTGAATACCCTTATGGCTTTGGCGTGCGGCCCGGCACGGGAACGCAGCCGGACTATTCTGAGGCCATCCGGCTGGCGAATGAATTGCAGTCGGAATTCCATATCCCTCTGCTCAATGTCACCATGGGCAATCCCTATAAGAATCCTCATGTGAACCGGCCTTACGATCACGGGAATTATCTGCCGGATGAACACCCACTGACCGGTGTGGGACGGCTGATGTACGGCGCGAAAAGGATACAGAATGCGCTGCCTGTTCCTGTGATCGCAAGCGGATTCTCTTATCTGCGGCAGTATTCGGTCCATCTGGCCGCGGCAATGATCGAAAACGGAGACTGCGGATTTGCCGGATTCGGCCGGATGGCGTTTGCCTGCCCTGGATTCATCAGCGAGGTCCGTCAGAACCGCTGTATTGAGAAAAACACCTGTTGTGTAAGCTGCGGCGGATGTGCCGCCCTTCTCAGGGAAGGCCGTCCTGCCGGCTGTGTAGTGCGTGACCGGGAGGTGTATACGCTGTGAACGGCAAAAAAGTGGCTTTTGTGACCGGATCAAGCAGAGGCATCGGCCGCGCCGTTGCGGATCTGCTTTACGGGAACGGCTATACGGTACTTTATTCGGGCACGAAAACGGAACGTCCGGAAACGCTGCCCCCGGACCGTGAATATTTTCCCTGTGATGTATCTGACCGGCAGCAGCGGAATGACTGTATCCGAAAGATCGCCGATAAGTACGGAAGGCTGGACCTTTTTGTCAGCAATGCCGGCATCGCGCCTCTGGTGCGCGGCGATCTGCTGCATATGACGGAGGAAAGCTTTGACCGCGTGATGGATACCAATCTGAAGGGCGCTTTTTTCATCTGTCAGGCAGCGGCCAATGAAATGCTTTCGGAAAAGAAAGCCCCTCCGCAGGATTATCAGCCGCGCATCGTCATTATAGGCAGTATTTCCGCCTATACCTCCTCTGTGTCCCGCGGAGAGTACTGCATCAGCAAGGCGGGTCTGAGCATGGTCACCCAGCTGCTGGCTGATCGTCTTGTGCCGGAAGGGATCCCCGTTTTTGAGATCAGGCCGGGGATCATTGATACAGATATGACAAAGGGAGTCCACGCAAAATACGAGGAACTGATCATGGACGGACTTCTGCCGGTCAGGCGGTTCGGACGGCCTGAGGATGTGGCGAAAATGGTATTGGCATGCGCCTCCGGGCTGCTGGATTATTCCGCGGGGCAGGTGCTGAACGCCGACGGCGGGTTTTCGCTGCGGAGGTTATAAGCCTGCAATATACCGGCGATAAACCGGAGAAGACGGGGATCTGCCGGATATGCCCGGCGGCAATAATGCCGGCTTGAGGATATGAAAGCTGATGACCGATGGAAAGGAGCCTGAACAGTATGCTGCCTGTTATCGGCGTAACACAGTGGACAGTGCCCTGGAGGGATGAAGAGCTGTGCAGCAAAGCTGATGAACATGGTTTTTCTTTGCTGCATCTGGATCTGGGGAGCGCGGCGGAAGGATATCCCATGACGGCCCCCGCACACCGTGATATGTGGCTGGAAAACGCGTCGCGCCATCATGTCAAGATCGTTTCTCTTGCTCTCAATGACCTGTGCAGCCACGGCTTTACGGCCGGGGTTGACGATGCCCGGTCCGGGATCGCCGTACGGACGATGGAATACGGCGTGGCAGCGGCGCATGCGATGGGGATCCCTTCCGTTTCGGTCCCGCACTTTTTTGCCAACCGCATAGAGGATGAGTTTTCCTTTCATGCGGCGGCGGGAGCACTGCGCCGCTTATGCGATCGGGCGGCGGAATACGGCATACTGGTCTATACGGAGAATGTACTGGCGCATCAGGCGCTGGAGCGGCTGTGGAATGAGGTGGACAGGCAGAACCTGCGGCTTTTGTTTGATACGCAGAACTACTCCGCCATGTCACAAACAGACGCGGCCGATATATTTTTGAAATGGAAGGATCAGTGCGGCGGTTATATCCATTTGAAGGACGGTGACGCGCCCAAGCTTGGAAACAAAGCATTATGGAAAGGGACAAGCGGCTTTGAGCGTGTCTTTTCTGCTGTTTTGAACAGCGGATATTCCGGCGGAATGATACTTGAAAGCAATTACCGGAGCGGGGAAGCTCTCATAGCGGATGCGGAGCGTGTGCGGGAACGGTTTGCGGTTGCGCCTGACCCGATTGTATGATATAATGACAGCATACCGAATGATGAAGGATTTTTCGTTCATAATGAGCAAGCCGGGAGGAGATTATGCGGTTTATCCATATTGCCGATCTGCATATCGGAAAGCAACTCAATGACATTTCACTGCTGGAGGATCAGAAGTTCATCCTTGACCAGATCGCGGAACTGGCGGACACGGAGAAAGCGGATGCCGTGCTGATCGCCGGGGATGTATACCAGCGTTCCTCTCCGCAGGCGGAGGCTATGGCGCTGTTTGACATCTTCATCACCCGCCTGACGGATATGGGAAAAAAGATATTCATCATCAGCGGGAACCATGATTCCGCCCTGCGGATATCCTATTTCTCATCTCTGCTGAAACAGGCCGGAGTGTATGTATCCGAGCGCTTTGAGGGGATGCTCCAAAGCGTAACGCTTAAGGATACCGACGGGGAGATCGTTATCCATTTGCTGCCGTTTCTGCGGCCCTCCGCGGTAAAGCGGTGGCTGCCGGAGGAAAAGATCATTACCTATCAGGATGCTGTGGAGGCCGTGCTGCGGAATTCGCCTATAGATAAAAACAAGCGGAATATCCTGCTGTGCCACCAGTTCATTACGGGCTGCGAGACCTCCGAATCCGAAGAGAAGACGGTGGGCGGGCTGGATAATATTGATGCCTCTGTGTTTGACGGGTTTGATTATGTGGCGCTGGGGCACATCCATAAGCCGCAGCATATTCTCCGGGAGACACTGCGTTACGCGGGATCGCCCCTTTGCTATTCTTTTTCGGAGACCGGTCATAAGAAATGCGTAACACTGGTGGATGTGCAGGAGAAGGGCCATGTGACGGTGAAGAAGCTGCCGCTTTACCCGCTGCATGAGATGCGCAGGGTGGAGGGGATGCTGGATGAACTGCAGCGAATGGACTATTCTGAGGACTATGTGTGGGTAACGGTGCATGATGAAAATGTGCCGCCGGACGCGCAGGTGACGCTGGGTACGGTGTTTCCCAATATAATGAGGTTTTCGGTGGTCAATTCAAAGACCCGGTATGATATGGATGTAATGGCGCGGGAGAGCATGGAGAACAAAACGGTGGAGGAGCTCTTCTGTGATTTCTACCGGCTGCAGAATAACGATCAGATGCCCGGAGACATGCACCTGAAGGTGCTTACCGGCATCCTGAAGGAAATGGAGGCGGACGAGAAATGAGACCTGTACGGCTTACACTTTCCGCTTTCGGCCCCTATGCCGTGGAAACGGTGATCGATTTTGAAAAGCTGGGTGAAAACGGCATCTTTCTTATCAGCGGTGATACCGGCGCGGGGAAGACCACGATTTTTGACGCCATCAGCTTTGCCCTGTACGGCGCGGCTTCGGGAAGGCTGCGGAAAAGCACATCCTTCCGGTCGGGTTATGCAGGGGATTCCGCCGCGACCTATGTGGAACTGCTTTTCGTCCATAAGGATCATCTGTGGCGCGTGAAACGCAATCCCGAATATATGCGCAGGTCGAAGCGGGGCGACGGCATGACGAAGGAGCCGGCCAAGGCGCTGCTGGAGGATAGACAGACCGGCGAGGTGTGGGAAGGCTATGATGAGGTGAACGGACGGCTGCAGTCCCTGATCGGCCTTACCAAAGATCAGTTCGCGCAGACGGTGATGATCGCTCAGGGCGATTTTATGAAGATACTCAATGCTTCCAGCGATGAAAGAAAAAAACTGTTCCAAAAGATCTTCAATACATATTTGTATTTTGATCTGCAGGAACGGCTGAAGGAAAAGAATTCAGAATGCACCCGGGAACAGGAACGGCTGGACGAATGTATTCTGTCTGCCGCGAAACGCATCGTTCCCGATGACGACTTTGATCAAAAAGACTCGCTGAAGCTGTACTGCAGTGATGCCGGCTACGGAGAAGGCCTGGCGGTATTGCTGGATGAGATGACGAATGCCGAAAAGGCAAAACGGCAGGCGGTGCGAAAGGAACGCACGGCGCTGGACGATGAGGTGACGAAGCTCGCGGAGCAGATATCGGCCGGGAGAAAGGTGAATGAGGACTTTGACGAGCTGACTGCCATTGAGGCGGAGCTGGCGCGGATGTTTGAGCGCCGCAGCGAAATAGACGATATTGAGGAAACTGTGGCTGCAGCAAGAAAAGCGCAGGAGATCGACGCGGATGAAAAACTGCTGCAGAATACCGAGAACAGTGTGAAGCGGTACCGGGAGCGTCTGGATGATGAGACGCGGCGGCTTTCCGCTCTTGAAAAGGAGCTGCCTGCCCTCGCGGCAGCGCGGGACGCGGCACAAGGCAGGGTGCCGGAGGCGCTTGAGATGCAGACGCGCGCCCGTCAGCTGGCGGACCTTATCCCGCCGGTACGAAAGGCCGCGCAGGACAGGAAGCGTCTCATGGCCGCTGAAAAGAAGATGAAGGATCTGCTGACGCTGTGCGAAAGGGCGGACGCGGAATACGGACGACTCCGCAATCAGTATTATCTGTGTCAGGCCGGTCTTCTGGCCGATAAGCTGGCGGAGGGGCAGCCCTGCCCGGTCTGCGGGTCTGTGCATCATCCCCTGCTCGCGGTGCTTCCGCAAAACGCGGTCACGAAGGAGGAACTGGAGGAAGCGGAGCGGGTACGGCAGGCGTCCAATGACGAATTGAAAGCGGCTGAACTTGAGCGGGAAAAGCTTTGCACAGCACTGGAGGCTTCGGCAGAGCAGCTGAAGACGCTGGGACTCAGCGGGGAAACGGATGAAAAGACGCTGGATGCCCAAAGGAAACAGTTGGAGGAACAGGCGGACGCGCTGCTGGAGGCCGCAAAGCGGGCGGATGACAGCCTTCACCGCAAGCAGACCGAAACGGAGGCGGTACGCGCCGGGGCAGGCAATGAAAAACAGCTGCTGGAGGAAACGATCCTCAGGGCAAAGGAACTGCGGGAGGCGTTTGAAAAGAGCCTGCTGCGTTTGGGCTTTGCATCCGAACAGGATTACCGTGCTGCCCGCCTTGCGCCGAAGTTGCTCAGGGATCAGGAGAATGAGCTTCGCGCATACAGGGAACAGCTGCGCTCTTTGGAAGACAGGAAAACAGCGCTCGTGCAGAAGCTTGCGGATGAGAAAAGGATCGATCTTGCGGAGCTTACAGCGCGCAGAGAAGCAAAGACTGTTCTGCGGGATGAACGGATGCGGGCGGAGTCCGCGCTGGAAAAGAAGATCTATCAGCATGAAGGTGCTTTGAAGGAAATCAGAGAAGCGCTTCAGAAAAGGCAGCGCACCTGGAAAAACTGGACTGTGGTCAATGATCTGTACCGGGCGGTATCCGGTCAGCTGTCTCAGAAGGTGAAGATCACCTTTGAGACCTATGTGCAGCAGTATTACTTCAAACAGATCATCGCGGCGGCCAATAAGCGCCTTACCGCCCTCACCGGTGGTATGTTTACCATGCGTTGCAAGGAAGAAGCGGATAACCGGCGCAGTCAGTCGGGACTGGATCTGGAAGTGCTGGACCGGGGCACCGGTCAATGGAGGGATGTTTCCACGCTTTCCGGCGGTGAAAGCTTCCTTTCCTCTCTGGCATTGGCACTGGGGCTTTCGGATGTGGCACAGGCCGGCAGCGGCGGCATCCGCATGGAAGCCATGTTCATTGATGAAGGCTTTGGCTCACTGGATGAGAACGCTTTGAAAAACGCTTTGGATCTGCTGGCGCAGCTGGCGGACGGCAAGCGGCTGATCGGCGTGATCTCCCATGTGCCGGAGCTGTCAGAACGCATCGAACGGAGGATCGAGGTCAAAAAGACCCGTACGGGCTCCGTGGCGGAGGTACTGTAGGGCGGCTTTTGAGCCTGCTCCCCGGATGCGGGCATGCTGCGCTGATAATGAAAGGAACGAAAAATGATCTGTAAAGCGGCGGAAGAACAGGATGTGCAGGGGCTGGCAAGGGCGATGACAATGGCCTACGCGGAGGCTCCGTGGTTTGAAAACTGGTCGGATGAAAGGGCGCAAAGGCGTATCCGCGCCATTTTGAGCAATTATCAGGCAGCCGGGATGGCTGCCGTTGAGGACGGACAGATCATCGGCGGCGTATTGGGCTATGTTGATCCCTACGCGGAAGAGGATTTCTTCTTCGTTTCGGAGCTCTTCGTTATTCCGGAATGGCAGAAGAAGGGAATCGGAAGAGCATTGCTGGATGGATTGATGCAGCTCCTGCGGGAAAAGGGAATCGGTACGCTCCAGCTCATTTCGATTGAAAACAATGAAGCGTTCTATCATAAATGCGGCCTGGACAGGGACAGCGTTTCCGTGTTGTTCCGGCGGTTTTAAGCTGCCGGGTGTTGTGGCGGAAACAGCCACGACCGTCATGAGGAAGCGGAGATCATAAACGGTGCCGCGATACAGGATTCAAAAAAGAGAGTGATAAGCTGCGGATGAAACAGCGGATCACTCTCTTTATTATTAACATCTCAAGGCGCGTATACAGCGATCAGCGGCCGGTCATATCAAACAAAAATGCCCGTGGGAGGCGGAAGGGCAGAGGCTTCCCCGGTGTGCCTCCTGACGGGTGTACCGGATCTGCTTCCTGCGGAGCTTTTCAGCAAAGATAAGTGAAAATACCGTTTGCTGACCGGTCAGGTCGCGAAAGGCGGTCTGTACGGAACACGGAAAAACCCCGGTGCTGAACGGTATATACCATCCGGCCGGGGAGGGTAAAAAACGGGTATGACCGGCGAAGATCATTTGCCTATAGCCCTTGCCGTATGGGGCATTCGCTGCCGGAAGTACGGTCAGAGCTTGATCCGGTAATCCGGCTGAAAGTAGGGAACATTGTCGGGGTTAATGATCGGCGGCCGCTTCTTTTTCTGTTCCTTTTCTTCTCCGGTTTCATCATCAATGGTGGGCGAATCAAAGCCGCCGTATACCTGCTGCAGCTTATCCTCCGACAGCTTGCCGGTTTCAGCTTCGGCGGGGTCGAAATTCTTCTTTGTATCCATGTCATTGGTCCTCCTGATCAAGTTTTTACTATGATATACGAATCATAAGGCCGCCGGGCTACAAACAATAAGAATACCCGTTGTGACGCTTTTACCGTTTAACGGGGCATTCATGACGTGCAGAACGCGGTTTCCGCTCCCTGCTGCATCCGTCCTGTCTATCCGCTTCCCGTCATGTTCCTGTACATAATATTCTGCTCACGCCCTGCGTGATCGATCTTTTCCGTGACGCGTGTGTGAGCAAATACTGTCCGGTATATCAATTACGCAGTTGTTGATTTTTTTATGCTTTGCTCTGCTGCTTTTTCCGGTACGCCCTGCGGTTTGCGCGAAGCTTGCAGTCTACCAGCAGCTTTGGCGTGAACAGATGAAAAGCGCTGCACAGCGTTTTGTAGACCAGCGGATTGGGATAATTCCGCGGGTTTTTCCATATTGCCTTATCACTTCTGCCCGACGCACGGAACAGCGCCGCTGCAATGGCCGGAGAACGGGAAGAACCGGCGTCGCAGGCGATAAACAGATCGGTTATCCCGTCCGGAAGTTCCGAAAGAAACCGCTTTATCGCTTCAGCCTGTTCGGGACGGAATGAATTGCAGTTTGAGGGGTCATGCGTATCCTGAAACTCAAGCTGAATGGAATATTTGAAGGGAATATGACCGGTGATCGGGCTGAAATCAGAGGAACACAGGATCGCCGCGCTGTGATCCTGATCACATGCCGCCTCCTGCCGGTAAAGCAGTTTTTTGAGCGGACTGATATGGATCCTGTATCTCGGAATCATTTCTATGTGTCCTCCTTCAGATGAAGTGCTGAGGGCTGCTGCCATACTGCCGAGGAGCAGATGCCATAATGATCCCATTGCTTCCCGTTCTTCTTGAACCTCTGTCAGCCCCAAAAATCGATAACGGATAGACTTTTCCTGCCTCAGAATATATTCCCGGCTCATAAATGTGAAAATATCTCCGGGAACTTGCTTTCTTTTCCTGTATACCATATCATACACTATAATGTTTTAACAATCAATGACAAATGATTCAGTTATCTGCATGCTGTGATTGCCTTAACGTTTTCTGCGGTTGCATGGTCAGTCTTGACATTTTTTCCGTAAAGGGTCATAATGACAGCATGCCTCCGTTACGATCTGCATAAAGGGATGCCGCGGCATGAACAGGATGCCATAGGCGGTTTTCCGCGTTACGGAAGAAAGAATATCTGTTCCAACAGAGGTGGATCATGAAGAAAAACAGGATACTGGCCATTGACGCCATGCGTGGACTTTGCCTTTTAGGTATGATGCTGGTGAACCTGAATCCGGATGAGGGGCTTTCCTTTCCCGCGCTTGTACACACGGAGTGGACGGGCCTGTCCCTTGCGGATGTGTTCTTTCCCTGCTTTCTGTTTCTGTCCGGCGTTTCCGCCACTGTTTGCGCCGAGAGGAAGATCTTCGGCGCTTCCTGGCTGAAGAAAGCCCTGAAGCGCGGCATTCTGCTGATCGTGATCGGCATGGTGTACAATCATCTGCCCTGTATTTGGGGGCTGATCTTCAACAGGGATTATGGCTTTGACGCGTTCATCCGGGATGTTACGGTCAATTTCCGTCCCTTTGGTGTGCTGCAGCGCATCGGTTTTGCTTACATTTTCGGAGTGATCATTTATCATTTTGTAAAAAGCGAAAAGAAAGCCATTGTGTCGGCATTGGTGATCATGGCGGTCACCACAGCCGGTCACTTCATATACCGCTTTGCCGATCCTTTTTCGGAAAGCAGTAATATCAGCATCTGGATGGATCAGGCCATCCAGGGCAGCAGCCATAACTATCTGCAAAAGGTGTTCGATCCGGAGGGACTGTACGGAAACATCACCGCCGTGGCCTCTATGCTGCTGGGCATGGCGGCAGGGGCATGGCTGAAGCAGGAAAAGAGAATGGATTCGGTATTTGCCGGATGCGCGCTGGCTTTGGGCGGCTGGCTGGCCAGTGCCTTTGTGCCGGTATCCAAGCCCCTGTGGACGGCTTCCTATGTACTTATCCTTTCCGGGTGCTTTATGATCCTCCTTCCGGCGCTGGATCATCTGTTCCGCAACTGCCCGGTCACTTCAAAGTGGCTGAAGCTGCCGCTCATTCTGGGCTCCCATTCCATGCTGACCTATCTGATAAGCGGTAACGTGGAAGCGATCCTGAACACGGTAAGAACGGGCGATACCAATCTGTACCACCGGCTGTGGCAGCACACCGTATATTGTGAAAGCTGCACCGCGCTTTCCTGTCTGGCATGCTCACTGATGGTGATCGCCGTGGTTTGCGTTATCGTGTGCACGGTCGTATACATCCTGAACAGGCGCGGTCCGGCGGGGGCAAAAAAGTAAACGGCAGAATGGATAGATCCGGACAACACGCGTCGGATGATGCATATCGCGGGATCAGCCCTGCGCAAAGGGAAGGAGAGTATTGCTGACCAACTGAATGAGATAAACGGTTTGGGATACTGCTTCGGCATGAGAAATCAGGCGTCGATCGGAGCGGAGTTGCCGCTGCGGTTACATCCTTTGCAGACATAGAATGCTTACTGTGAATAATGAGTTGTATTAGCAGCAAAAAACGGGTGTCCGCGTATCTGTCCCGGGCACTCGTTTTTTGTCAAATATAACAGGTGTCGGATGATTACATGTAAAATAACCTTATGGCTTTCATATACTATCGCGCATATGCGTAACACAGATACACAGTGCCGCATCGTCCGCGTGGGGCGCGGTATAGAAAACTCTCCCCTGAGCTGTGCCGTAATTCACAGCAATAAACAAAAAAACCGTGTGCGTAATGGAACTGCGCTCAAGGTGATAAAGTCTGCTCTCTGAGTGGGCTTATTTTATTATTTTAACGAATCACGTAGATCCCGAAGTCGACTGCGCAGTGTCGAAGTTTCTCTTGTGGCTATAACACAGGAAAAAGAACAGCCCCGTCTGGAATGACGGGGCAGCCTCTCTGAGAAGAAGGGAGGTGAGGGCGATGACACGTATAGAAGAAGCAAATCTGCTGTGGCTTCTAATCTACGTCTTGGATGTAGACCCGATGATCGCATGCGTGTTTGTTGCATTCATACAAATCACGTAACTCACCTTAGGATGCGGCAGCCAACCCCTGCCGTATCCTTGTTGATTATATCACAAAAACACTAGGGTGTGTTTCTGATATGTAATGACCTTTGTCAACCCCTAAATTGGGGAAAA
>CALGBY010000123.1 GCA_937886445.1 uncultured Clostridia bacterium
TGGTAATACTTTCTTAATAAATTTTTAACTATTTTGCAATAAGCGATTGCCCTGAAATGCGTTATTGCGGAACGTTTTACGATATGGTATAATACAGTATCAGCAATGAACGGAGCGATGCAACATGCTGAAGCTGCACATTTTTCTGGTTGGTATGGCCGGAGCGGGAAAAACAAGTCTTGGAAAAAAGATCGCGCAGAATCTCGGGATCGAATTTGTCGATACAGATCAGCGTATCAGTGAAATTTTCGGTATGTCTATCGGCGAGATTTTTTCCTCCTTTGGTGAGGAGCTGTTCAGAAACGCCGAGACCGGCGTGCTTGCCGATCTTGTAAGCCGCCCTCCCTGTATCGTTTCCACCGGAGGAGGCATGTGCAATCTGCCTGAAAATGTCGCGATCATGCGCAACCACGGAGTGATCGTGCATATCGACAGGCCTATTGACCAGATCATCAGTGACATCAGGATGGAAAAAAGGCCGAATCTGGCCGGCGGCAGCCATGAGGATGTGATCGATCTGTATAACCGCAGGATCGGCTATTACAGAAACTGTGCGGATTACCGGCTTGATAATTCAAAGGGTTATCTTACCGGTGTACAGAATCTTATCTCTATTGTTGATGAAATCGAAAAAAAATATGTATAGTCGGAGGATCATTGTATGGAACATCCTGTATTCGTGATCACAATGGAAGACGGAAACACAATGAAAGGAGAACTCTATCCTGAGTATGCTCCCATATCTGTCGGCAACTTTATTTCTCTTGCCAACAGCGGATTTTATGACGGAAAAATCTTTCACCGTGTGATCCCCGGATTTATGATACAGGGCGGATGCCCTGAAGGAACCGGGCGCGGCGGCCCCGGTTACCGTATCCGCGGTGAATTTGTTCTAAACGGTGTGAACAATCCGCTTAAGCACACTTACGGCATCCTCAGCATGGCGAGATCAAGCCATCCCGATTCCGCCGGCAGTCAGTTTTTCATCATGACCAGCAACAGCCCTCATCTTGACGGAAGCTATGCTGCCTTCGGAAAGGTTACGGAAGGTATGGATGAGGCTGAACGTATCGTAAACAGCGACCACGATATGTACGACAGGCCGTATCAGGATCAGAGGATCAAATCGATTCATGTAGATACTTTCGGAAAGGAGTACCCTTTCGCTAAGCTATGATCAATACCAAAAAAACATACACGATCAAGATCGCGGGCAAGGATTATACACTGTCGACCGATGATCCACCCGAGCTTGTCCATCGTGTGGCTGTATACACGGATCGAAAGATCAATGAAGCGTCAGCGGGCGGGCTTATCGCCAAAGACAGAGCGACGGTGTTTGCCTGCCTTGCGCTTGCGGAAGAACTGTTGAGCGTGCAGGATGACAATACGCGTCTCAGGCGGGAGCTTTATCAATTGCGCTCACAGGATACGGAAAGTCAGGCAAAAATATGAATAATCCATCCGGCAGAATCGAATTGCTGTCTCCTGCCGGCAATATGGAAGCCGTCAGGGCAGCCGTATGCAACGGTGCGGATGCTGTCTATCTTGGGGCGGCTTCTTTTGGTGCGCGGAGCAGTGCGGGCTTTGACAGAGAAACACTCGAAGAGGCGATTTCCTTCTGCCATCTTATGAAACGCCGTGTATACATAACCGTAAATACGCTCATCAAGGAAAAAGAGCTTGATGAGGTGATCCGTACGGCAGGTATGCTGAGAGATCTTCATGCCGACGCGCTGATCATTCAGGACATCGGTCTGTATAATGCGATAAGGGATCGTTATCCGGATATACGGCTTCACTTAAGTACTCAGATGACGCTCCATAACAGATGCGGAGCGGAATTTGCCAAAGAAATCGGTGCGGACCGGCTGGTTCTCGCCAGAGAATGTGATATCGGGACGATCCGCTCTGTATGCGGGCTTGGTATCGAAACAGAAGTGTTCGTTCACGGAGCACTATGTGTATGTGTAAGCGGTCAATGTCTCTTTTCCTCGTCGATCGGTTCAAGAAGCGGCAACAGAGGAAGGTGTGCACAGCCCTGCAGAATGGACTATCTCCTTAACGGCAAAAAAGGCGCGTGGCTGTCTCCGCGTGATCTTTGTCTCAGAGACAGGATCCCCGAATTGATCGACGCAGGAGTTTCTTCGTTGAAAATTGAGGGGCGATTGAAGCGTCCGGAGTATGTTGCCATTGTGACTGCAGCCTACCGAAAGGCGATAGACAGCGTTTATGAGGGGCATTTCAGAAAAGCGGACGGTATCGAGCAGGAGGAATTACGCCAGATCTTTTCCAGAGGCGGCTTTACCGAAGGATACGCGTTTGGTAAGGAAGATGCCGATATCGTTTATAAAGACCGTGTAACAAGCGAAGGTGTAGTTATCGGAACGATCGGCAGAACAGTAAAAACAAAAAACGCGCTGCTTGCGGAATTCGTACCTGATAAAGAGCTTCATAACGGAGACTATCTTGAGATCGGTGATCAAAATATCATATACAGCGGCCCCGATGCTTTGCCAGGCAGCAAGGTGCTTCTCAGAATGCACGAAAAGCCCATACAGTCTGCGCAGGTGCGCAGGCTGCAGGATGGACGGCAGCTTGAAAATGCGCAAAAGACCTATGAAAACTGTGATAAACTGACATCATGTCAGATCCCGTTTGACGCGGTATTCAGGGCTGTTCCGAATGAGAGGATGTCTCTCAGCGTATCAGACGGAATATCGTCCTTTACGGTTTACGGTGATGTTCCGGAGCCTGCTCTGAAACGTGAAGCCGACCGGAAAAGTATCCATGACAGCCTAAGCAAGTGCGGCGGCACCTTTTTCGAACTGAGTTCTCTTTCCGTTGCTGTTGATCATGTATATATTCCCGTAAAAAGCATCAATGAAATGAGAAGGCAGGCGCTTGAAGGACTGAGAGCGCAGCGAATACGGCAATTTGAGAGAAGCAGTATTCGTACCGATAAGTATGAGAACCCTTACAGAAAATGCAGGAATGCTCCCTCTGAAAAACAGTTATTTGTTTCAACATATACTCCGGGTGCGCTTAAAGGTCTGAAGGCAGCCGGTGCGGACAGGATCATATTCATGCCGCGCGATTACCGCGGGGAAGCACTTGATCGTGTCCTTTCTCAGTATGCTGAAGAGGGAATGTATCTTGCTCTTCCTGTCTTCTGTACAGACGGTGATATCACAAGTATACTGGATAAGGTGCGCAAATACAAACTGCAGCCCGCTTATCAGAATATCGGTCAACTGCGATTCGCACATGAATTTCCGGGAGGGATCGCGCTTGAATCACTGCCGGTATTCAACAGCTTATCATCCGGTTTTCTGACGAACGGTTTATGCGATTATGCGACTGTTTCTTGCGAATTGATACAAAGTGAGATTGATGATCTTGCGCGTGAAGGGAATGGCCGGCTTATGCTGCGCTGCTACGGAAGAACCAGATTGATGACGCTCAGCCATTGTCCTGTCAGAACAGAGGAAAAGCTGTCAAGCGGTAAAAAGCACTGTACGATGTGTGAAGCCGGATGCGGTACGGATTCAGCTTCCTTTACGGATATGTTTTCCGCCTCCTATCCCCTGCTCCCGGTACGTCTGAACGACTATTGCAGGATCAATCTGATGCATTCCAAAACGACGGATCTTTCTCAGTATCTGTCTGATATTCTGAAATCCGGTATTTCTCCGCAGCTTGCTTTCAGTACGGAGTCTGTTGATGAACAGCTTGAGATCACATCCGTTTTCAAAAAAATGATGGACAGCCGGATTTCATCACATTTGACTGCCTATACAGGTCATTTCAGACAGATGACCGATTGATTTTTCACTATTTATGAAAACTGTGTAAATAAACCGTTAACAATCCTGATAATGATTGCAATTTTCTTCATAGTTTATTATGATTCCGGCGGAGGTGCATTATGAACGAACGTGCTCTGAGAGTACTTGAATTTGTCAAAGTACGTGATATGCTTTCAAAATACGCTATTTCAGACAAGGGCAAGGAATACTGTTCCTCGCTTATTCCCTCATCGGAATTTTCTGAAGTACAGAAACAGCTGAACTATACCGATGAAGCGGTCGTGATCCTGACCTATATGGGTTCCGATCCGCTGATCGGCTTTGAGAGCATTGAGGATGCGGTATCTCTTTCGGAAAAAGGCGCTGTTTTGACTCCCAGAATGCTTTTGAACATTTCCGGCAGCCTGAGAGCTGCGAGATGTGCCAGGGCCGCTTTGGTAACAGAGCGTGAGAATACGCCACTCATCACATCCATAGCTTCTCAGCTTGTTACATTGCGGCAGCTTGAACAGGACATCGAGGATACTGTGCTTTCTGAAGAGGAGATCGCAGACAGCGCTTCTCCGGCTCTCGGAGATATCCGCAGACATATCCGGCAGGCGAACGAAAAGATCCGCGAACGGCTGAACCAGATGGCTCACGGCGCACAATATTCAAAATACCTGATGGAGGCAATCGTTACCGTTCGAAACGGGAGATATGTTTTGCCCGTAAAGGCGGAATGCCGTCAGAATGTACCCGGACTGGTTCATGATACATCCTCGACTGGTGCAACATTGTTTGTTGAACCTCTTGCTGTTGTGGAACTGGGAAACGATCTGAAGAGCTGGAAAGCAAAAGAAAAGGAAGAGATCGACCGTATACTGCAGGCACTGTCATCTGAGGTGGCGGATAATGCAGGCATCCTTACAAGGAATACCGAGATCCTTGCAAGGCTGGATTTCATTTTTGCCAAGGCAAAGCTGGCCAGAGAAATGGAAGCCGTAAAACCGGAGATCAATGATAAAGGACAAATTCGACTTGTACGCGTGCGTCATCCCCTGATCGACAGGGAAAAGATCGTCCCCTGTGATCTGTGGTTGGGTGAGGATTTTAACGGCCTGATCATTACGGGACCCAATACTGGCGGCAAAACCGTTACACTGAAAACGATCGGCTTAATGACTTTGATGGCGCAGTCCGGGATGCATATCCCCGGCGATATCGGTACGAAATTAAGCATTTTCCGTGAAGTATATGCCGATATCGGTGATGAGCAGAGTATAGAGCAATCCCTTTCCACATTCTCATCACACATGAAAAACATTACATCCATCATGAATTCCTGTACAGAAAAGGATCTTGTTCTTTTTGACGAGCTCGGAGCGGGTACTGATCCCATTGAGGGCGCGGCACTTGCACAGGCGATACTGGACCGGCTGATCAAAAAAGGTGTACGGGTCGCCGCAACGACACACTACAGTGAATTGAAGGTATATGCGCTCACCGCAAAAGGCGTAGAAAACGCGAGCGTGGAGTTTGACGTATCTACGCTCAGGCCTACCTACCGCCTGTCTATCGGCGTTCCCGGCAAATCCAATGCCTTTGAAATCAGCAGAAAACTCGGGCTGGAGGAAAGCCTGATAGATGACGCGAAAAAACTGCTCAAACATGAAGCAGTCGCTTTTGAGGATGTTATTGCGAATGCGGAGTATCACAGGCAGATCGCAGAACGGGAGCGCAAACTGGCAGAAGAAGCAAGAAAAGAAACGGTTTCACTTCGAAATGAAGCTGAGCGTCTATACCGCGATATGGAAGAAAAGCGTTCGGAAAGTACGCGTAAAGCAAAGGAAGAAGCACGCCGGATCATTGAAAAAGCGAAACGCGACAGCGATATGATCGTTTCGGAACTGAAACGCATGAAGAAGAACTCAAATATTCCCGATCATGAGATCAACGCGCTCAGAAAGCAAATGAATGATCAGATGGATGCCTATGCGGATCAGGCGGGTGTTTCCGGAAAGCGGCCGTTAAATTCTCCGGATGAAGTAAAGAACGGTGATATGGTTCAGATCATTTCTCTGGGTACAAAGGCGTCTGTAATTTCCACTGCTGACGCAAAAGGAGAAATCCAGGTGCAGGCCGGTATCATGAAAATGAAGATCCATTACAGTAATCTGTCACTTCTTCATGAAAAAAAGGAAAAACAGACATCTTCTTTCCACGCGGAAACAGGTCAGCAGCAGAGAACAGTCAGCATGCGCTGTGACCTCAGGGGCATGAACCTTGAGGAAGCGATCGCTGAAGTGGACCGTTATATGGATGAAGCAGTGCTGGCAGGCTTAAACGAGGTAACGATCGTTCACGGTAAGGGCATGGGGATATTGAGGACCGGTATACAGCAGCATTTGAAAAAGCATATGCACGTAGCATCTTTCCGCCTTGGTGTATTCGGTGAAGGAGAAGACGGCGTTTCCATTGTCACTTTGAAGTAAGTTATTCCGGAGAGGTCAGTATGAACGATAAACAGACGATCCTTGTTGTTGATGATGACCCTAATATATCGAATCTGATCAGACTGTATCTTGAAAAAGAGGGATACGGTGTTGTTATCAGGGAACGCGGAGATGACGCGCTGCAGTATTTTGCAACCGATCCCCCGTCTCTTGTTCTTCTTGATCTGATGCTCCCGGGTACGGACGGATGGCAGGTTTGCCGCTCAATTCGACAGGTAAGCTCCATTCCGATCATCATGATCAGTGCTAAGGATGAGACATTTGACAAGGTGCTCGGGCTTGAACTGGGAGCGGATGATTATATTACCAAACCCTTTGAAGGAAAAGAACTCGTAGCGCGTGTGAAAGCCGTACTGAGGCGGTGTACAAGCGCATCGAACGACAAAAAGATGCTCTCTTTCCCCGGGCTTACTGTGAGCATTGAAAAGTACGAGGTATATTATCAGGGCAAACTGATAGAAATGCCGCCCAAGGAGCTGGAGGTCCTTTACTTTCTGGCTTCTCACCCGAACAGTGTATTTACACGAGAACAATTGCTTGAGCAGGTTTGGGGCTTTGAATTTTACGGAGACAGCAGAACTGTGGATGTGCATGTAAAACGCCTCAGGGAAAAGCTTACTGATACCGAAGCACTTGGCTGGCAGATCAAAACTGTTTGGGGCGTGGGCTACAAATTTGAAGCAAGATAAGCACAGCTTTCGGAGAATGCCATGAAGAAAAGCATGTTTACATATATTTTTATATTGCTTCTTGCCTTATCGCTTGTTCTTACTGTGTCGCTTTCCGTTCTCTATTACTATTCCTCTGGGCGCTCGCAGGTACGGATCAGGATGAGCCAGTTGGAAAAAGAGGCGGAAGAGCTTGCTGATATGAGCAAAAATAAAAGAACGGCTTCTGATAACTCGGTCAGTACAGATGATATTCCTTTCCTTTTTCCCACGGTACCGGGCATCGGAAGACGCGGCCGTTACAGCCGCGGAAGATCGTCTCTTTCATATAATTATGAAGAGACATCCGAAGCGCATATTCATCAGCAATATATCGAAAAGAAAGTACAGTATATTCACGATGAATACTCAGCCTATACGATCCTGGCCTATGCCGATCCGGATTCAAATAAGCTGTATTCTGTTATATATTCCTCGCCTGATCTTTCTGAAAATGAAGTAAAGGAACAGATCGCATTCTATACCGACAATAATTATCATCTTCGCCTGATGCAGGGAGACCGTATCACCGAACAGGTCTCATCTTCAGAAGGAACGATATTCACGATCGGCGTTCCGATCACCATAAAGCATGAGATTGCCGGCGGTGTATTTATCCATACTTCTGCACAGGTATTTCAGTCCATATATTCAGGACTGATTCCGACAACGGCAGCAATAATGACCGGTGTTTTCCTTCTGTCGGCAATTGCCGCTTTCTTTCTGGCAAAATATATAACGAAGCCTTTGGCAAGTATTGCGACAACAGCCGTAAAAATGCAGAATGGTGATTATTCCGCTCGTGCTCCCATAAACACCGGAAGTAAAGAAATACACGATCTTGCCCGCTCCTTTAATGATATGGCGGTCCAGATCCAGTATACAGACCAAACCCGCAGTGATTTCGTGGCGAATGTTTCTCATGAACTGAAAAGCCCTGTTACCAGTATACAGGGGTATGCTGAAGGAATGCTGGACGGAACGATCAGTGATGATAGCGAAAAAAGAAAGTATCTGCAGATCATTACAGATGAAACACACCGGTTGACAAAACTGATCAACAGTCTGCTTAGCCTTTCCCGCCTTGAAAGGGCCGAAGAAACACTGAAAATTTCAGACTTTGATCTGTGTGAAACTGTGCGTCGCGTGATCATTTCAAAGGTTGCCGATATTGAAAGAAAGAAGCTTGAGATAGATCCGTTGCTTTCGGATGAAGGAATATTTGTTTCCGCGGATAAAGACATGATCGAGCGTGTGCTGATCAATCTTCTTGACAATGCTATAAAGTATACAGACGAAGGCGGAAAAATCACGCTGGAGGTAAAAAAGGAAAAGCCTGCAGTAATATTCCGGATATCTGATAACGGTATCGGTATACCCGAAGAAGATATCCCCTTTATCTTTGAACGGTTTTATATGGTCGATAAAGCACATACCTCGGGAAAAGGAACAGGACTCGGCCTTGCGATCTGTAAAAAAATAATAGAGAAGCACGGACAGACGATCAGACTGGTCAACGGAAACGGCGGATGCACATTTGAATTCACGCTTGCCGCCGCACATGGAGGAGAAGATAATGCTGATAAAGGCGAATGCGAAAATTAACTGGGCACTGGATGTTACCGGGATCAGAGAAGACGGGTATCATCTTCTGGATATGATCATGCAGAAAATTGATCTCTTTGATATTATTGAGATCCTCCCCTGCAGTGAACTGTCCCTGAGGATCGACGGGAACGATGAACTGTCTTCAGGTGAAGACAATCTTGTTATGCGCGCCGCGAGAATACTTGATCCGGAGGGTATACACGGGGCTGCTATCCGCCTTGAAAAGCATATACCACAGGGAGCGGGACTTGGCGGAGGAAGCGCAGACGCAGCGGCAGTGTTGAAAGCGCTGAATGGATATTGGCAGATCGGGCTGTCAGACAGACAGCTGTCTGTTCTCGGCCTGAGGTTGGGAGCGGACATCCCCTACTGCCTGACGGATTCACCCGCCCGTGTACAGGGGATCGGTGAAAAGATAATTCCGTTTTCCGTTCCCTGTTCCTTCCCTGTGATCATTGCCATGCCGGATGCCCGCATATCTACAAAAGAGGTATATGCGGCCTGGAGCAGTTCGCCGCAGATCCATCCGCCGATTTCCGCCATTATCAGTCAGATGGAAAACGGGTCTTTCTATGATACATCCAGTGACACGATCAACGCATTGTATCCTCCGGCTGTGCTGATGTGTGACGAAATCGGAAATATCAGGCAGATGCTTATGAAATACGGGGCTGCAATGGTTGAAATGACCGGCTCCGGCTCTGTGGTCTACGGGGTATTTGGCAATGAGGAGATCGCTGAAAAGGCATATGGCGAAATGAAGAACCGTGTGCCTTTCTGCGTCCTCACTCACACCTGCATATAAACAGAACTCCGGCAGCCGGCAACATGGCAGTCGGAGTTCCCTTATTGAACCTTTGTTTCAGTCAGCCTTTCTTTTTCTTTCCGAAAGAAGAGTTGCGACCTGAGCAAACCGGTCAGTATCCAGCATCTCACCGCGGATATTTCTATCCAGTCCGCACTTTTCAAGTATACAGCCTGCTTCATCCTTGCTGATGCCAAATGCTCCGCACAGGTTATTGACAAAGGTTTTTCTCCTCATCAAAAACGCAGCTTCAGCCGTTTTCATGAATATTTTCTCATCAACTTCAGGATATTTTTTCACTTTGTCAAGCGTGATTTTCACAAATGCGCTGTCTACCTTGGGCGGCGGTGTAAATGCGGATGCAGGTACATCAAGAAGCTTCTCAGCATATCCCTTGTAAGCGCATCTTACCGACAGCATTCCGTACTGACTTTCTCCAGGCTTAGCGTAGATTCTCTCGGCTGCCTCCGCCTGTACCATGAGTGAGATCGTTTGTATACCGCAGTCTTTCTTTAACAGATGATTTATGATATCAGTTGTGATATAATACGGTATGTTTGCCACAACATGAAAGGATGAACAGCCGTTCATCACGGAATCGATATCGGTTTTCAGAATATCGGTGTGAATCAGTTCCACATTGCTGTATTTTCCGAGTGATACTCTCAGGATCGGAATGAGTGTATCATCGATCTCTATCGTTACCACTCTTTTGCAGCGTCCGGCGAGATGTTCTGTCAGAGTACCTGCGCCTGTTCCGATTTCAAGCACAGAATCGTCTTCGGTAACGCCGGCAAGATCAACAAGCTTATCGAGCAGGTCATCGTCAGTAATAAAGTTCTGCCCGAGGCTTTTTTTGTTATGAAAACCCGTATTGTTTTTTGAAAACTGTCTGCTCATTTCTTATACCCCGCCGAGCATTCTGATCGTAAGCTCAGGATCATCGCTTTTGAAAACGGAAGTACCCATCACAAAGGTATCCGCACCGGCAGCCAACAGCGAATCAAGGTTGCCAGATCCGACTCCCCCGTCAACGGATATTGCTTTTCCGAAGCCGTATTCTCTCAATTTTCTTATTTTTTCCAGCATCTCAGGCATAAATTTTTGCCCGCCGAAGCCGGGTTCGACCGTCATGATAAGAATCAGGTCTGCCTTATCGACAAATGGGTACAGCTTTTCAACAGGAGTTCCCGGCTTTACCGAAATACCTGCAAGAGCTCCGCAGGAATGGATCAAGTTCACAGTGCTTACCGGATCATCTTCTGCTTCCAAATGGAATGTGATCGCGTCTGCTCCTGCATTTTTGAAAACAGATATATATTCTTTCGGGTTTGTCATCATAAGATGCACATCAAGCAAGAGATCGGGAAAACGTTTTTTTACTGCATTGCATAAAGAAGGGCCAAATGAAAGGTTGGGCACAAAATGTGCGTCCATCACATCAAAGTGAAGCCACTTCACAGCTTTTTCTACACGCTGGATATCTCTTTCAAGATTCAGCATATCTGCAGCCAGAATAGACGGGCGAATATCAATCATATCTGTTTTTCCACCTTTCTTTATATTGAGAAAGCAGTATTTGGTATCTTTCGTATCGTTCTGATGCTATTGATCCGCCATTGACCGCTTCACGAACCGCACAGCCCGGTTCATGGTCATGGAAACACATTTGAAAACGGCAGAGTTCCTTATACTGATCAAACTCAGGATAATATTCCTGAAGCTCCTGCGGATCCTCTGCCTCTCCGATATCCTCAAACAGGCTGAAACCCGGCGTATCCGCAACGGAAAAACCGTCAAAAGTAAACAGTTCCGAATGACGCGTTGTATTCTTTCCGCGTTCGATCTTCCCGCTGATCTCTCCTGTTTTCAGTTCAAGCCTGAGCATGCGGTTCATAAGTGTTGACTTGCCCACGCCTGACTGACCGGAAAAACAGCAAATATTCCCTTTGAGAGCATCGCGTACCGCGTCAAAACCTACAGCATTTACTGCAGAGACTCTGAATATATCCGTCCCGGTATTTTTATACTGTAAACATACTTTTTCATACAGGCTGTTGTCTATATCGCACTTATTAACGATCAAACAGGTTTTCAGCTTCTGCTTTGACGCGTATATCAGAAGCTTATCCACAAGAAGAAAATCCGGTTCCGGTTTCGGAGCGATGACAATACAGAAAAGTGATATATTCGCAACTGGCGGACGGAAGCATATACTGCTTCTGGGAAGGATCTCATCAATCCACCCCTGCTCTTCTGTTTGTCCGGGAGGAGTGAAATCGACACGATCACCTACAAGCGGAGTAATATGTTCAAAACGAAACCTTCTGCGTGCGCGCAGGGTATATATGTTGCCGTATTCATCCCTTACAGTATAGAAACTGCCTCTTCCGCGTATAATAGTGCCTTTCATTATTCTCTTCTTTCCTGATTTGAATAATCATCCACATAGACATACAGATCGATATTAACATCCAGCACAGATCTTTCTCCGGGCAAAAGTTGCTTTTCGTAACATGTAAACGACTGTTCAAATACGGTTCCGATCGTTTCCGCCTTTGATCCCGGTACCTCTTTTATACAGAGTTCTCCGCAAAATCCGATCTCCTCAAGCAGGCTGATCGCCTCTTCTGTCGCAGAACCGATCAAATTCGGTATTTCAACAGATCCGCCGCTCAGATAAATTTCCGCTGTTTCTCCGGTTTTTACAAGATTACCGGCAATCGGGGATTGGCTGATCACAGTTCCGTATTCTTTTGTGCTTCGCTGTTTTTCTGCTGATACTGTAATGGTCAGCCCTGCCCTTTCTGCTTCATAGATGGCTTCCTCAACTGTTTTTCCGTAAAGGTCGGGCATCTGCTTATATTCGCTGCCTGTTGAGACCCATACGAAAACAGTTTCTCCCTTTCTCTTGGAGGTGCCCCAGGCGGGAACAGTTTCGCATACAGTACCTGCGGGATAATCCTCGCTTGCTTTCATTCCCTGTACTTTGTAAACAAGACCATCAACCTTTTCAATCTGATATCTTGCATCTTCTTCTGTTCTTCCGAGGATATTCGGCACAGTTCTTGTGTTGACGATCAGATCGATTATCAGCGGCACCGAAACCGCGATCACTGCAACAGAAAGAGCAATGATTGAAAACATGATGATGGTTTGCTTATACTTCGCGTTTTGCGTCGCTGCGGTCGATCCTGCATGACTGAGCAGCCGGCTGTTCTTTTTTTCTGATTTATTATGACCGAGCAGAAAACCATGAACTGCCGTATCAGAGTCATCGTACTCGCTGATCGCAGGCTGGTCAACAGCGTCCTGTAAGGCCTTGGCCATTTCGTAGGCGCTCTGGTATCTGTCTTCAGGGCGCTTGGACATCGCTTTGTAAATGATCTGCTCTGTTTTGAGAGAAACATTTTTGTTGATCGCTCTTACAGACGGAACCTCCGCATTGATATGCTGCATTGCCACCGTAACGGTGGAATCGCCGTCAAACGGCACTTTTCCCGTGAGCATTTCAAAAAGCACAACGCCTGCAGAATAGATATCACTTGCAAAGGTGACATCATGACCGCTTGCCTGTTCAGGCGAAATATAGAGCACGGAACCCATTACGCTTTTCTGATCATTAACGGTATTTCTTCCAACGAGCCGTGCTATGCCGAAATCAGCTACCTTGATATGTCCTTCAGAGTGGACAAGAATATTCTGAGGCTTGATGTCTCTGTGAATGATATTATTCTTATGCGCGTGCTGAAGGGCGGAAAGGATGCGCACAGTGATCTGAACCGCTACTTCCTCGGCAAGCGGAGCTTTTTCGTCAATAACCTCCTTCAGCGTTTTTCCGTTGACATACTCCATTACGATATAGTGACAGTTACCGCTGTTGCCTACATCAAGGAGGTTAACGATATTGTGATGGCTCATTTTGCTGGCGGCGACAGCCTCGCGGTTGAAACGGTCTACGAACTCATTGTCACCGTTGTATTCAGGCTTCAGGATTTTTACTGCAACATCATGACCGGTTCTGTGATCGCGCGCAAGATAAACAAGGGCCATTCCGCCTTTGCCGACAAATTCTGTTATTTCATATCTGTTATCAAGCAATTCGCCGATCATAAGCTCACCTCGGCAATGACGAAGGATACATTATCAGTACCACCTGCGGCAAGCGTTTCATTCAGAAAGGCATCTGCGGCTATTTCAATTTGCTCATATTTCATGATCTCGGATATTCTTGCTTCGCTGATATGCTCTGTAAGGCCGTCTGAGCAAATCAGATAACGGTCGCCTGCAGAACAGTCAATGGAAAAAATATCTGTTTCTACTGTTTCATCGGTACCGATCGCACGCGTGATACAGCTTCTGTAGGGACTGATCCTTGCTTTTTCTTCAGAAAGTACGCCGCTTTCGATCATTTCCTGCACGATCGAATGATCTCTTGTGATCCTTTTCAACATATTGTTTCGGAAAAGATAAACTCTGCTGTCTCCGATATTTGCACACAGAAGCTTACTATCCTGTGCCCAGATCAATGCCAGGGTCGTGCCCATTCCGGAAAGTGAAGTATCGGATAACTGCCTTTCATATACTTCTTTGTTTGCCTTGCGTACAGCATCAATGATGTTTTTATCATTGAAGTCAGCCGTCGAAAGAGATGCCTCAACAGATTCAACGGTCATTCTGCTGGCGATATCACCGGCGTTATGCCCGCCCATACCATCTGCCACGGCAAAAAGAGTGTTCTGCGGCGCAAAAAGAACAGCATCCTGATTGCTTGCGCGAATATTTCCTTTATGTGTACGAAATACTGCTTTCATGGGCTTTTTCCCTTTCTTCTATGCGGTGTTTTCTCAATTGACCGCATGCGCCTTCTATGTCATCTCCCATTTCACGTCTTCTGGTTGCTGATATCCCGGCGCTTTCCAGCTCGGTCAAAAATTCCGCTATCTCCTTTTCATTTACACCGATCAGGTTTCTTTCCTTAACGGTATTCAAAGGTATCAGGTTGACATGACATTGCATTCCTCTCAGCCGCGAAGCCAGCTTTTTCGCATGGGCCGGTGAAGCGTTGATATTGCGGATCAGGGCATATTCAAAGATCACTCTTCTCCCGGTTTTCTCTATATAGTATTCACATGCCTTAATGATCTCATCAATACTGTATTTCAAAGCGATTGGCATGATCTGTTTACGAATGGTGTCATCCGGTGCGTGAAGAGATACAGAAAGCGTGACGGGAAGCTTTTCATCAGCAAGCCTGTACATATTCTCGACCAGCCCGCAGGTGGAGAGCGAAATATGCCTTGCCGAAAGGTTTTGACCTTTTTCACCGGTTATCAGCCTGATAAAGCGAACTGTTTCGTCATAATTATCCAGAGGCTCTCCGCTGCCCATCAGCACGATATGGCCGATGCGCTCTCCTTCGGGCAAAAGCTTTCCGGCTGTTATGTATTCCCCCAGCATTTCGGCTGCTGTGAGATCCCTTACTTTCCCTTCCAATGTACTGGCGCAGAAGCGGCATCCCATTCGGCATCCGACCTGGGTAGAAATACACAGGGAATAGCCGTAATGATAGTGCATCAGCACCCCTTCAATACAGTTTCCGTCCTTCAGTTCAAACAATATCTTTCGGGTATCATCATGAACTGAACTGACGCACTCCCGTATTGATACCGGACATGCTACATGCTCCTGTTTCAGCCTGTCCCTCAAAGATTGAGGCAGATTATTCATTTCATCAAAATCTGTTCCTCTTTGAAGCCACTCATAGATCTGATTCGCGCGAAATTTCTTTTCGCCCATTGCGATGATCAGTTCAGTAAGTTCTTCGGGAAACAATTCCAGCAGCTGAGCCATTTGCTTATTACCTTTCACGCTTCATAACGGCGATAAAGAAGCCTTCCGTATCATCTCTGAACGGGAGAAGCTGCAGCCCGAGCGGGGTGCAGTGCTGTCTGTATTTTTCAGGTATGCTTTCAGGAAGAGATGCGATAACGAAATCCTGATGCTTTTCAAGGAAATGCCTGATCTGCTCACTGTTTTCCTGAGAAAGCACAGAACAGGTGGAATAAACGAATGTTCCGCCCTTTCTTACATATGATGAGCATACATCCAGCAGCTTTTCCTGAATACCGCACAGCTCCGCAACGGATTCTTCACTTATCCTCAGTTTGATGTCGGGTTTATCATCCATTACACCAAGTCCGCTGCAGGGCGCATCAAGAAGTACAGCATCCATGCTGTCAACAAGATCTTCTTTCAATATAGCGGCATCGTGCAGTGCGGGCCGAACATTTTCAAGATGCAGCCTGTTTTTCATGGCGTGAATAAGGGCTACACGGTGCTCATGCATATCCCAGGCATAGATTCTGCCTGTCCCCTGCATCATTTCAGCCATACAGGCTGTTTTACCGCCCGGAGCGGCACAGCAATCCAGTACTTTCATTCCCGGCTTTACATTCATCGCGCGTGCACAGACAATGCTTGATTCACCCTGCACGGAAAAGTTACCGGAAAGATAATCGTTATCGCGGGCCAGTTCCGAAATTCCGTATACGCGCCAAACGCCCGGCAGAATACTTTTCTCCTTTTCCCATACTTTTTTTCCGAGAACGTTTTTTTCAAACAAATCATCCGACGGGTACAACAAGCCGTTTTTTCTGAGCGTGATGTAGTGTCTGTCTTTTCTGAAAGCACATATCGCTTTTGCTGTTTCATAGCCGTAAGCTTCGCAAAGCCTTTTGCAGATCCATTCAGGCATGCTGTACATAAAAGAAAGGTACTCTATAGGAGCTTTCTCTTCATCAGGATAAGCAATACTTTCTTTTTTGCGAAGTATCTCACGCAGCGTGGCATTCACAAGAGCGCATAGCTTTTCGAGCTTCAGAAAACGGGCGATCTTTACAGCTTCATCAACGATCGCGTTTTCCGGTATCCTGTCATGGAAGAAGATCTGCGCGACACCAAGCCGCAGATCATTTGTGATCGCGGAAGGCAGGTTATCTTTTTCCTTAAGGAACATATCCAGTATCCGGTCAATAAAAAGCATGTTCTCAAGGGTAGTATACACCAGCCTGCCGGTCAGACGTTTATCTGCCTGTATCATATTTACGCTTTGCAATCTTGCGTCCAGTGCCGCGGAAGCATAGCTGTCCTTGAAAAGAACATCCTCAAGTGTGAGCAGCGCTACAAAACGCGGTGTATCGGCAATGCTGATTTTCTTTACAGCAGGAACGGCACCCTGTGAGCGGAACGCGGGTCTTGAAAATTTAGTATTCCCGCCTTTGGATGAAGCGACGGCAGGCTGTTTGAAACCGGGCCGATCATGTTTTTCAAACGGATGTCTTGTGCCATCGGATGAAGCATTACCGGGTTGTTTGAAACCATGCCGTACACGATCTTCAAACTTATTTCCGCTTTTGTCATGTTGCGCAAATTTACCGACGTTATTGTGATTTTGATGCGGATTTCTGTTTGGTGTATTTTTGCTTTCAGATAATCCTTTGCCTGTTCTCTTTTCAGTCATTTACATCGCCTCCGGCATATTGAGCGCTAAAGCTATGCCCTCTCAGATAGTCTTTTGCCTTCATGCGTTTCCCGCCGGGTACCTGTATTTCTCCTATTTCAAGTGAGCCTTTCCCGCAGGAGATCACAAGACCGTTTCTGGCATCAGCATACAGCAGTTCACCGGGCTTGCCGCTTTGTTCAGCAACAGAAGCAGACCAGATCTTCACTGTTTCATTCCCGATGCTTGTGTAGGCTCCGGGCCAGGGTGAAACACCCCGAATCAGGCAGTGAATGCTTTCAGCGGAATCATTCCAGTTGATCAGACCGTTTTGCTTTTCAAGCATCGGCTCATAAGTCATCTGCGATTCATCCTGCGGTGTTCTCGGGCATTCACCGAGTTCGATCAGCTTAAGGGTTTTTATCAGCAGCCCGGCACCGATTTGAGCAAGCCGTTCTGTCAGTTCACCTGCTGTTTCATCGTTGCCGATCGCTGTTTTTTCGCTCAAAAGGATATCACCGGCATCCATTTTTCGTACCGTGAACATCGTGGTCACGCCGGTCTCTTTTTCGCCTTTTATCACGCTCCAGTTGATCGGGGCGCTTCCGCGGTGCTTGGGTAAAAGAGAAGCGTGCACATTTACGGTACCGTATTTAGGCACAGCAAGAAGCTCTTCAGAAAGAAACTGTCCGAAAGCAGCCGTAACACACACATCAGGAGCGATTGAACGCAAGATCTCTGCGCATTCCCTACTGATTTTTTCAGGCTGATATACAGGAATACCGTGTTCAATTGCGGCTTGCTTTACAGGGCTTGCTACCGTCTTGTTTCCCCTTCCGGCTTGTCTGTCCGGCTGGGTAAAAACCGCCGCAACTTCATAACCACTGCTGATCAGCTTTCTCAGAGAGACTGCGCCGAATTCGGGCGTGCCCATAAATACTACTCGCATCAGTTTTCTCCGTCCTTGTCAAAAATCTCATGATCCATGATATCGATATACAGCTTCCCATCCAGATGATCTATTTCGTGGCAGAGAGCTCTTGCAAGCAGCCCTTCACCGGTTATCTCAAAATGCTTTCCGTTTCTGTTCTGAGCGCGTACGGTCACTTTGGCAGGGCGGCGCACAAAACCGCTTCTTCCGGGAAGACTCAGGCAGCCTTCGCTGCCGGCCTGCTCTCCTTCGGCGGAGATGATCTCCGGGTTTACCAGTTCAATAAGGCCGTCCCCTACATCGATCACAACCACACGGCGCAAAATGCCTACCTGCGGTGCGGCAAGTCCCACTCCGTCCGCTTCATACATGGTCTCCTTCATATCACGCAGGAGAAGCCAGAGACGAAGATCGAACTTCTCCATTTTTTTGCATGTTTTTCTGAGTGCGTCATCACCGAGCTTTACGATTTTGCGAACCATTTTATGTCTCCTTTTGATATATTAAGAACGCATTCATATTATAGAACAATATGTGCTAAATATCAATAAATCTACCGGTCATTTGTTATCCGTAAGTGAATAACAGCAAAGAAATTCCTTCAGAGCGGTGTACTCCCTCAAATACGATCCGCGTTTTTCTTCATTGGTATCAGCATAGGACTGATGCTTCGCGAAGATTTCAAACGCATCGCTGACAGGAATCCAAACGGGTTCAAGCCCGCGCTTTGCTTCCGCGTCAGTAAGGTGCATTTGTCCGCGCCCTGTTACCGCGCCGATGAAGTAATGACTGATATAGCGATACTCCTCATAGTATTCGAACAAAGTCAGAAAATGTTGTACCGGCTTTATGATCATCCCGGTTTCCTCTTCTGCCTCACGAATACAGCATGCTTCCGGTGTTTCTCCGCTTTCCATGCCTCCTCCGGGAATAAGCCACCAGCCGGTTTGGGTTTCATGAACAAGCAAGATATCTCTGTCACGTAATATCAACGCTCTGCAGCCGGAACGGGTTTTTGAGAAGGATGGGAATCGATTTGCTCCGAAAATCTCAATCTCTTTCATATACTTTCCCCTCCCGACAACGTAATAAGCCAATAAAAGTGCACTAAATATTTATCAATCAGATTATATCTTAATTCAGTTTTCTGCTCAAGTATGAATACGAAAAATATTTGATATATCAGCGCGGCCGATGTTCATATCTGCCATCATAGTGATATACATTTGTTGACTGTTACGGTTTCCTCGTTTTGTCAAACTTTATCAAAGGACGTAACAGCTTGACAACTGACAACTTGACATGAATCGGCTTCTGTTTCACTATTGACAGATTGCCGCCGGTTTGATAAAATACACATGTTCGTGGACCCGTAGCTCAGCTGGATAGAGTGTCAGACTCCGACTCTGAAGGCCGCGCGTTCGAATCGCGCCGGGTTCGCCACAAAGAAACGCCTTGAATCCCTTGAAAAATAAGGGGTTCAGGGCGTTTTCAATGTCTTCTATGTTTATGAATTTATCGCGAAATCTGCGACAAAAAACGACAAAAGCGACTGGTTTTGGGGTCTGCCGGGGGTCAAATGGGGGTCAATTTTAAAGACTTTATAGAGAGCGGAAAGCAGAAACTGATAGGATCACATTGTCATTAAGCTTTGGAAAAGAAAAAAGCACCGGCTACACCGTAAATGATGCAGCCGGTACCGGCAGAGAGGCGCCAATAGAAGAATGATCGTCCCTATCCGCTGAAGGCGGTTTCGAAACCAATTAGGTTTTCAACGATAAAGTATCACAATTTACTTTCCTTTGCCAGTAGTGTTAGACAACAATATTCTTTGAAGTGCAATATCCTCCACAACAGAGCTTCCGGTTCTTTGAAAGGCCTCAGACGATTTATACCTGTAACAAGCAGATCTGTTCAGTATTGAGAGGATCTTAGCCTAAGTTTCCGTGAAGAACCAGATTATTGAAGCAAAGGAAAATACCTTTCTGCCAGACACCCCTCATCCAGAAGAATTCCAATTGCATTGATGTTATAATCAGTATTCATGATCTCAGGCCTTTCGATCGTCCGGATTGTGGCATTCGATGATCCAGAGACAGATAGTTCTGGTGCGGTAAGGATGGATATAGCGGAGTAAGTACAGAGCGATAAACTGGGATTTAACTATCCAAATTAGATTTTACAGTAGCAGCGTCCATCTTTTTCACTTACATATATTTCACATTTAGACACTTCCTCGTCACCTGGCAAAATGCTAATCGCATTTCTAATAATATATTTTCCTAACAAGTTAAATGTATCTCCTTCTGATATCTTACCATTTGACAATTTTCCTGTTATCCATCCTCTTCGCAATAAATCCAACAACCATTCTCGTTTATGCATAATCAATTCTATGGTTTTTTCACTTTTTATATCTGTAAAAGCCATCAACAAATAAGACACTGGAATACCTTGTTGAATTGCTGCTTGTCCCCTTCCAAACGTAAGAAATATTTCTCCCAATGGATTTACTAATTTATTTATCCATTCTTCATTATTTGGATATACAACTGCAAGTAATCTTAACACACTTATTCCCGTTATCAAACATTCGCCTTGTGTGCATGAATTTCCAAAACAAGCTTTCTTTAATCTTTCCAATGTGTTTTTTACCATATCGTTAACTACTTCATTCTCAGGTGAAAACAAATATAGCAACCTAATTATTTCTAATTCATAATGATTCGCATATAATATATTTGTTTTAGGCAAATAGCCTTGAACAAGCCTATGTTTCTTATTTCCGTTGTACGGAGGAATGTAGTAATTAGGATACATATTGCTTGTTTCGGCATTTACTCTCATACGCTTTTTATATTTCATTATATCTTCTTCACTATATACTCCGTTTAAAAAAACAGATTCTACTTCCTCTTTTTCATCAGATGATATTTCTTCACCCAATAACATCCTTCTATTTATTTCCATAAGTACTTTATACATTTCCATAAAAACCTCTTAACTTCTGCCACCATATTAATATAAAGACACACTTAGATGGTACATATGCTGATAAATATCCGCTGATAAAAAAATTGTGAATTTCCAATTTTCCTAACTAACTCATCTGCTCGACATACTGGGATTTATCTGTGTTTATACATCACGATTTCTGGGTCAGCACCATTACACCCATACTCACACACAAGAATAAAATCTTCATTTGCAACAACACCATAGCAACGCTCTGAGTTTGTTCTTTCAATCTGATTACCCAGATATACATCTTTATCATTCAGGAACTTTACTGTCGTTCCGTTTGACAATGGGTATTCCAGATTCACATAGGCTCCATTCAGCAAAAACAGTTCGCTTATTGTCAATCCTTCAATGCATAGGGCATTTATCTCGTCAATCAGGCTATTTTTCAGCGCAGCGAAGTTCTTGTTTCTTTCTGCAATACAGCTTCCTCCAAATGGATGACCATTACACTTTTCGCACCCACCGCACTGCGCTGCTTTGCTGCAATCTTTGCAGCAATCCATACCACAATATGTCATACGATTTCCTCCACAAATTAGAATTTGTCTACTGCGCTAAAGAGTACATTATCTGCACAAGTACCCCTCAAAAAACTGTTCAACGAAATGAATGTTTTTCATGATCTCCTCATCAGAAAAATCGGAGCCTTCCTTTGCAACAATCCATTTGTCTTCAACATCGTTTGTTCTGTGATAAACAGCAATTACAATCCCAT
>CALGBY010000124.1 GCA_937886445.1 uncultured Clostridia bacterium
CTGAAATAACCTCTTGCTTGTTTTCTTGACTGTGCTTGTTTGCCTACCGCATTTTTAAATGAGATGACCCTGGTGCCGTCATATGTAAACTTATGGCCCGCCCTCCGGAAAGGCACCGATGGGGTGTTTGAAAAATGGCCAAACACATTTTCAAACTTATGGTCCGCCCTCCGGAATGACACCGATGGGCTGTTTGGAAATGGACCGAGACCATTTCCAAACTTATGGTCCGCCCTCCGGAAGAAGCACCGATTGGCTGTTTGAAAATGATCCGTATACATTTTCAAACCTATGCCGTTATATGTAAATTTACATAAAATCCAGCGAAGATCCGCTGAAAAATTCACAGCGGAATCGAAAACAGGCGGGCTGGATATCCCTTGTTTCCCGGCAGGGCGCGAAATACTGTCTGTTATCACACTTTGGGTTCGTTTGTTATCATGCTCAAAAAATATGTTTGTTATCATGCTCAAAAAATAATGCTGGCTTTATTGTTTCGGATATGGTATAGTTATATGGTTATTTTGTCAAAACCGCGTTTTTGACAAATGACCGCACAGAAAACGCTTCCAACCCCGCTGAAAGGACGGATATCATGGCCCGCGAAAAAATCACCAAGGAAATGATTCGCAGATATTTGCAGGAATCCAGAAAATCCGAGGAAACGGACGACCCGATCGACCGCGTGTTCACCGAACCGGCAGGACTCATTTTTTGTCAGCTGGCAAACAAACTGGGGCTTTCGCCCAATCAGGTATCTCTGCTGAGCATGGCGGCCGGTATCGCAGGCGGCGTATTTTTCTACTGGGATTCCTTTGTACTGAATCTGATCGGCGTATTGTTTGTCATGCTGTCGATCATTCTGGACTGTACAGACGGTCAGCTCGCGAGGCTCACACACCGCACAAGTGAACTGGGCCGGCTGTTGGACGGTATAGCCACGATCGCGTCCTATACCGCGATATATCTTGCACTGGGTCTGAGAATGATGAACGAAAAGATTCCCTTCACCGATACGCTGTGGGGCGGATGGGTATGGCTGATGATCGTACCCTGCACGCTGATCTTTCACGCGGGGCAGGACAGAATGGCCGATTACTTCCGCAATCTTCATCTTCTTTTCCACACACGCGGCGAGAACAGCGAATTTGACCGCAGCGAAAAGCTGCGGGAAAGATATCTTGCCGAAAAGCCCGGCCTGAACCGCGCTTATCTGCGTATTTACACAGCATACACCCGCATGCAGGAAAAATACACCCCCCGCCTGCAGCGTTTTCTGAAAACAGCCGGCGATGACGGAAAATATCCCGATGAGGTGCGTGAGGATTTCCTCAGAGAAAGCAGAAAATACATCCAGCTCACAAATCTTCTCACGCTCAACATCCGCGCGTACGCTTTCTTCATTCTCGTGCTGCTCAATCCGTTTTTCGAAGTGGAAATGCACGCCTTCTATTTCATTCCCTTCCTGCTCATCATGCAGCTGGTCAACTATTTTATGATCAACCGCTATGAAAGGATCGCCGATTCTCTTTTGAAAAAGTACTACAGCAGCCCGGAGGAGAGCGGAAAATGAAAAAATGGCGTATCATTTTCTTCATTCTGGGTCTCGCCGGGCTGGCTGTGCTGATCATCCAGTCCGATCCTACCCAGTATAACTGGCAGGAGATCCTTTCCAGAGATCTGTTTCTGATCCTTTTGGGTCAGCTCGTCATCTGGGCCGTGATTTATTTCATCCATGTTGTCGTCTACAAGGATATCCTCGGGAAAGAGTATTTCAAAGAAGTCGGATGGGCGCGCATGACACGCATCTGCCTTACCGGCTTTGCCCTCAACAATGTTACTCCGGCCGGTCTTGTGGGCGGCGAGCCTTACCGCATCATGGAGCTGAAGCCCTTCTGCGGAACGGAAAAGGCGACATCCTCCACGCTTACCTTTACCGTATTCTACACGATGGGGCATGTTCTGCTGTGGGTGACCGGTACAGTTTTCTATTTTCTGCTCGGTGCTCCCGGTGAGATCAGCACCAGTATCCTGCTTGCCATCAGCGGCATCGTGCTGGGCTTTGCCTGCTTTGCCTTCATCAGAAGCCGCAACCACGGCTTCATCATGCCTCTCTTCCGTTTTTTCGGAAAGCTTCCCCTGATCTCCCGGCTCACAAACAAGCTGCTTGAAAAACACGGTGAGCAGTACACCAACATTGACCGTGAGATCTCGGAGTTCAGTCACGACCGCCGTGTATTCCGCCGTGTGCTGCTGCTTGAATATCTCACCCGTCTTCTTGAAGCCGGTGAATATTTCTTCATATTTAAAATGCTGGGGGAAAACATAAACTATCCGGGCGGTCTTGTGATCATGAGCATGGCCAGCCTGATCGGCAATGTGTTCTTTATGATCCCCATGCAGGCAGGCACCCGCGAAAGCGGTATGACCATCGGCGTCAACTGGCTCGGTCTGAGTGACGGAAGCGGCTTTATGGGCGGGCTTCTGTACCGCGTACGCGAGCTGCTCTGCATCGCCGTCGGCATTTCGCTGATCCTGATAGGCAAAACCGTAAAAAACCGCACAGAAAAAAGAAACACCGCAAGCAGCGATCATGACGCCGCCGAAAAACAGCAGTAAGCAGTCCGGGAAGCGGTGATGAAAAAGCACGGGAGGGATCGTTCCTTCCGTGCTTTTTCATAAACATACCGGATTTTATGATTTTTTCGTATTATCTGATCCCGGTCGCGTTTTCTTTACCGTTCGCGGCGATATCAGAATACGGTATATTCGCATTCCAGTCTTCCGTTATACAGCCTTCTTTTGTAGGCCGGGCGCGCCTGAACATGCTTTTCCGCGCCTGTATAGGCAGTGATCATGCACAGTCTTGTTCCCTGTCCGCATGCCGTACGCAGCTTTCCGAGATCTCTGTACAGCTTTTCACAGTTCCTTCTGTCGCTCATTCTCTCTCCGTAGGGCGGGTTGCAGAGAAGACAGCGGATCGCTTCCTCCTCCGCCTCCGCAAAGAGCACAGGCACCGTTCCTTCTCTCAGGTCCTGCAGGCTTACAGTGATCCTGCCCCCCAACCCGGCCTGAACAATGTGCTTTTTGCACAGCTTCAGCGCTTCGGGATCGATATCCCCGCCGCTGATCCCCCGGATGTTCTCAGGGCGGTACTCGTTTTCAGCCTCGCTGCGAAGCCTTCGCATCGCCGCGGGATCTGTCTGCTGCCAGTCCTCCATGGCAAAATGCCGTGAAAGACCCGGTGCCCTGTGAGACATGATAAAGGCGGCTTCTATCAGCAATGTGCCGGTCCCGCAGCAGGGGTCGTGCAGAAGCGGCAGCGCGCTGCCGGCTTTTTCAGCGCGTCTTAAAGAGGAATACCAGGGAGACAGCATCACCAGCGCCGCCGCCAGTGTTTCACGCAGCGGAGCCTCACCGTTCCAGGTACGGTAGCCGCGGCGGTTCAGCGCGTCCCCTGAGGTATCCAGCGTTACCCGGCAGATATCTCCGTGCAGGGCGATATCCACCTTGTACTCCCTGCCGTTTTCAGGCAAAAGATCTCTGCGGTATGCTTTCTTCATGCGTTCCACGATGGCCTTTTTTCCTACCGCCTGACAGTCTCTCACGCTCATCAGTGTACTGCGGGCGCACTTTCCCGTTACCGGGATCCGCGCGTTTTCAGGCAGAAGGTCCTCCCACGGGATGCTTTTTACCTGCTGAAAAAGTTCCTCGAAGGTCGTTACCTTCTTTTCTGATACCAGCAGGAGCACCCTGTCCGCGCAGCGCAGGCGCAGATTGGCACGCATCGCGTCCTCAAGGCTGCCCGAAAAGCGCACGCATCCGTTATCAGCCCGCGCGTCAAGCCCCATTTCCTGAAGCTCTCTCTTAACGAGCCCCTCCAGCCCGAAGGCTGCTGTTGCAAGAAATTCCATTTCTGTCTGTTCTCCTTCAAAGCGTCAACGGCAGTTTCTTACATTACCGTATCATGATGAGCATCCCGCGGTATACTGCGGCGGATGAGCAAAGCGCCCGTCCTTCATTCCTCTTTGCGGGCAGGGTTCCTGTCCGCCTCGGTCACGATATGCAGTATTCCCGTTCCCCCGGCGATCTCCCGCATCCTGTTCTTCAAAAACGAGGGCTTGATATTATACTGTTCAATATCATCTATCGGGATCCAGACAAGCTTCTCCCTGTTGCCGTCGGCATTGACCGACACGGAACCCGTATTCATTATGCCTGTACTCTTCATCAGAAAATACAGTTCCAGACAATGGCAGTCCATTCCCTCCAGTGATCCGCCGTGTCCGTCAAAGAAATTTTCGCAGATCACCGCGAGATGATCGATCTCATAATCAACGCCGGTCTCTTCCTTTAACTCGCGGCGCACACAGTCCTCCGCTTTTTCCCCCATGTGCACCCCGCCGCCGGCGGTATAGCAATAATCCAGCGTGCTGTCCGTAACAAACAGCGCCTTTCCGTTTTCAATGACAAGGCCGGCCGCCCTGTAGCGAAACCAATGTTGATCGTTTGTAAAGCAGCAGTCCTTTTTCATTGCTTCTTTCCCTTTCCGCACGATACGCCCGGTACCGGCATGAGGCGTAACCGCCGTTTCTCCTTTTCGTGTTCACGCTGCCGTCCCCGGCCGCCTGATCCGGGATCTGTCTGTCATCCTCTGAAGGAACGGAACGCATGCAGACCCGCCCCGCGCCTCCGCGCGAAGCTATCATACCACATCTGTACATAACGTCAAGCGAAAGTATCCACTCCTTCGGGGCAGCATGTGTTCGGGCAGCATATCAAAATAAAAATCACGAAAAAAACGCTTGACACACCGGCAGAACAATGGTAATATATCTTCCGCATGAAGCAGAGGCTGCCCGCCTCTCACCCGGCGAATTCTGTTTTTCCGGTGTGCAGGCAATCCAAAGGAATTGCGCGGCGGGTATCTATGCCCGCCGCTTTTTATGTAAATGATTATGGAGGTGCATCGACATCGCAACGGAACTCTTGATCAATGAAGAAATTCGCGACCGCGAAGTGCGTGTGATCGACGCGGAAGGCAATCAGCTGGGTGTTCTTCCCACGCAGAAAGCTATCGAACTGGCAGAGGAAGCAGGGCTTGATCTGGTAAAGATCGTCCCCACCGCTCAGCCCCCCGTATGTAAACTGATGGACTATGACAAGCACCGTTTTGAGCAGAGCAAAAAGGAACGGGAAATGCGCAAGAACCAGAAGGTGATCGCCCTGAAGGAAGTGCAGCTTTCCGCTACGATCGAAGAAAACGATGTGAATGTCAAGGCAAAGGCCGCTGTCAAATTCCTGCAGAACGGCGATAAGGTAAAGGTATCCATCCGTTTCCGCGGACGTCAGGCTGCGCATCCCGAGATCGGCATTCAGGTCATGAACGACTTTGTTGAACGCGTCAAGGAATATGCCGTTGTTGACCGCCGTCCCACCATTGAAGGCAGGAACATGACAATGATCCTGGTACCCAAGACGGAGAAAGCCGCCAAGGCAACGGCTCCCAAAGCTGCTCCCAGGCAGGCTGAACCATAACTCACTATTCCCGGAAGGAGGAACTACCATGCCCAAACAGAAAACTCACCGCGGCGCCGCCAAGCGCTTTTCCCTCACCAAAACCGGTAAGGTAAAGCATAAGAAGATGAACGCCAACCACATCCTGAACAAGAAAACCACCAAGCGTATCCGTCATCTGCGTCACGGCGGCCAGCTTCAGAACAATGCCGAAGCGGCTACCATCCGCACGCTGATCCCCTACAAATAAGCCGGTCTCAAGGAGGAAAATAAACAATGGCACGTATTAAGAGGGCTGTAACCGCCCATAAAAAGCGCCGTAAGGTGTTTAAGCTGGCCAAAGGTTACTTTGGTTCCAAGTCCAAGCAGTACCGCACCGCCAGTGAACAGGTGCGCCGTTCCCTGCGCTACGCCTATGCCGGCCGTAAAATGCGCAAGCGTGACTTCCGCGCTCTGTGGATCGCCCGTATCAATGCCGCTGCCCGTATCAACGGCCTGAGCTACTCCGTGTTTATCAACGGTCTCAAGAAGAACGGCATCGAAGTCAACCGCAAGATGCTGGCCGACCTGGCCGTGAATGACGCCGCTGCCTTTGCTCAGCTGGCCGAGATCGCGAAGAAAGCCTGAAATTGATCAAACGGACCGAAAGGTCCGTTTTTTCGTGGCTCATTTTGCACACAGCATAATATAGCATAATATATATAAAGAAAATCATACCGGATCAACGCTTATTTTTTACATTTTGATGTGAAAACGATCGCTTTTTGCTTGCACTGCGGCGCGATTTATGGTATCATAAAAAGTGGTGCGCAGTCAGCACCGATTGAAGTTAAAGTAACTGGGAGGAGAACCTGGATCATGAGCAACAAAGTTGAAAAGCTTTCCGGCAATCAGGTGAAGATCTCTTTTGAGATCGCCGCCGAAGAATTTGACAAGGCAATGGAAAAAGCCTATCTGAAGACCCGCGGCCGTGTGAATATCCCCGGTTTCCGCAAGGGAAAAGCCCCCCGCAAGGTCATCGAGAATTATTACGGTGAAGGCGTTTTCTATGATGAAGCTCTTGACGTAATCTTCCCCGACGCCTATGAAGCCGCCGTGACCGAAAACAACCTGCAGGTGGTAGACCGTCCCGAAATGGACAATGTGGAACAGATCGGCAGCGGCAAGGATCTGAAATTCAGCGTTAAGGTATTTGTCAAGCCCGAGATCACCCTCGGTGAATACAAGGGGCTGAAGGGTGTAAAGCGTCTCCACAAGGTAACAGAAGAAGAGATCAACCGTGAGATCGAGCGCGATGTGGAAAAGGAAACTACGCTGGCTGATGTGGAAGGCCGCGCGCTTGAAAACGGCGATATCGTCAATCTTGATTATGCCGGCACCGTAGACGGCGTTGCCTTTGAGGGCGGCACCGCCAAGGCGCAGACGCTTGAGCTGGGCAGCCATCAGTTCATCCCCGGCTTTGAAGAGCAGATGGTGGGCATGAATATCGGCGAGGAAAAGGACCTGAATGTAAAATTCCCCGAGCAGTATCAGGCTGAAAACCTGGCCGGTAAGGATGCCGTGTTCCATGTAAAGGCAAACAGCGCGCAGGTAAAGGTAAAGCCCGAGCTGAACGATGAATTTGCGGCTGATGTGTCCGAATTCAGCACCTTTGACGAGTACAAGGCCGACATCGTGAAGAAGCTGGAAGAAAAAGCCGCGAAGAACGCCGACATCTCCCTTGAAAACGATCTGGTGCAGGCCGCTACCGACGCCGCAGACTGCGACATTCCCGCCGCCATGATTGACGATGAGATCGAGACCATGATCCGCGAGCTGAAAATGCGCATGATGTATCAGGGCATCCGTTATGAGGATTATATCAAGTACACCGGCCAGACAGATGAGCAGGTGCGCGAAATGTATCGCAGCGAAGCCCAGAACCGTGTAAAGATGCAGCTGGTGCTTGAAGCGATCAAGAACGCCGAGGGCATTGAGGTGACCGACGAGGATACCGAAAAGCAGTATGAAGAAGAAGCCAAGCGTGCCGGCAAGGAAACCGAGGAATTCAAGGCGACCCTGAACGACCGTCAGAAGGAATATCTTCGTGAGAATGCCGCGATCCGCAAGGTGGTGGATCTGATCGTTTCTTCCGCTGCTGTGACCGAGGAAGAAGAAAAGCCCGAAGTAAATGTCAACGAAGCGGCTGAAGCCATCCGTCAGGCTGCCGAAGAAGCCGGCATCGAAGACGAAGAGTAACAAGCTTGTTGCCATAGCGCCTGCAGTAACGGGGTATATCTGTTCTGCAGGCGTTTTTTGAGAAAATCAGGAGGTATAGAAAATGTCCCTTATCCCCTATGTGATCGATCGTACGCAAAACGGCGAACGCGCGATGGATATTTATTCCCGTCTGCTCAAGGACAGGATCGTTTTTCTGGGCGGAGAAGTGAATGACCAGAGCGCCAATTCCATCGTGGCGCAAATGCTGTTTCTGGACAGTGACAACCCTGATGCAGATATCAACCTGTACATCAACAGCCCCGGCGGCTCCATCACCGCCGGTATGGCCATTTTCGACACAATGAAATATGTGCACTGTGATGTTCGCACCGTATGCCTGGGCCTCGGCGCAAGCATGGGTGCTTTCCTGCTGATGGCCGGCACAAAGGGCAAACGCCTTGCCCTGCCCAACAGCGAGATCATGATTCATCAGCCCTCCGGCGGTGCCAGCGGTCAGGCCACCGATGTGACCATCCACGCGGAATGGCTGCTGAAAACCAAGCAGAAGATGAACAGGATGATGGCGGAAATGACCGGACAGCCGCTGGAAGTGATCGAGCGCGATGTGGAACGCGATCATTTCATGAGCGCGCAGGAAGCGCTGGCATACGGCATCATCGATGAGATCTATCAACCGCGTGAAAAAGGAAAGAAATCAGTATGAGTAAAGACGAAACGAAAAAGCAGCGCTGTTCTTTCTGCGGAAAAAGCACAGAGGACGGCATCAAGCTGATCGCCGGCCCCGGGGTATGGATCTGCGATGAATGTGTGGACCTGTGCAACCATATTCTGAATGACACGGTCGAATCTACGCGTCCCCGCAAGGGCAGCCGTTCCCTGGAGATCCCCACCCCTGCCGAAATGAAGCAGGTGCTGGATGATTATGTCATCGGCCAGGAAACCGCAAAGCGCGTACTGTGTGTGGCTGTATACAACCATTATAAGCGGATCACCGCACCGAAAAAAAAGGATGATACCGAGCTGCAGAAAAGCAACATCCTGATCCTCGGCCCTACCGGCAGCGGCAAAACCTATCTTGCCCAAACGCTCGCCCGGCTGCTGAAGGTGCCCTTCGCGATCGCCGATGCCACCACGCTTACCGAAGCGGGCTATGTGGGAGAGGATGTTGAAAACATTCTTCTTCGCCTGATCCAGGCTGCCGATAACGATATCGCGGCCGCCGAGCACGGCATCATCTACATTGATGAAATAGACAAGATCGCCCGCAAGGGTGAAAACATGTCCATCACGAGAGATGTAAGCGGTGAAGGCGTGCAGCAGAGCCTGCTGAAGATCCTGGAAGGCACGGTAGCCAGCGTGCCTCCCCAGGGCGGCAGAAAGCATCCCATGCAGGAATGCATCAAGATCGACACCACCAATATCCTCTTCATCTGCGGTGGCGCGTTTGACGGGCTTGAATCCATCATCGCGAACCGTGTAGGTCAGAAAACCATGGGCTTCGGCACCCTCACGCTCACCGGCGAAGCGCGCAGCAATGAACTGCTCAGCCGTATCCAACCGGAGGATCTGATCAAATTCGGTTTGATCCCCGAGTTTATCGGCCGCCTTCCCATCACGGCAACGCTGACCGGCCTTGACGAAAACGCGCTGGTGCGCATTCTCAGCGAGCCCAAAAACGCGCTTACAAAGCAGTATGCCCGTCTGCTCGGTCTGGACCACATCACCCTCGAGTTTGAACCTGACGCGCTTACCGCCATCGCGCACAAGGCAGTTGTTTTAAGATGCGGCGCGAGAGGCCTGCGTTCCATCATTGAAAAAGCCATGCTGGACACCATGTTCTCCCTGCCCGGGCGCAAAGATGTTGAAAAATGCATCATCACGAAGGACTGCATTGAAAACGGCGTCGCGCCGACACTGGTCATGAAAAAGGCACCCGCCCGCAAGGACGCCGGTGCCGGGGAACTGGAGTACGCTGAGGAAGAAGCTCCCGCCAAAGGTGCAAAAAAGAACTGACGGCACGCGGGGACGGTCAAGCATACCGTCCCCCGTTTTTTTGTTTCCGTAACGCGCCCGGCTGCGATATGTTGCTTTTCTTCTTCTGTTGCTGCCCGTTCCTCTCATGAAACGGGGGCCTGCATGCGATCCTGATCAAAAAAGACCAGAGAGGCCGTATTTTCCCTGAGCATTGCTCTATCCGGGTATATTTTCAAAAACAACACAGCCGCGAATGTCATGAAAAGCATGGCATCCGCGGCTGTGCTGTTTTTGTGCATTTGCTATATGAAGAACACAGTTTTTCCGTTATCCCGTTCTTCGCGTAAACGGCAGGCTTACGGGAGCATCACATTTTCCGCCGGTATAAAGCCGCACAGGCCTTCCGCCTCGGCTTCCACCCATTTTCCCTTTTCCGAAAGCACGGTGATCACTGTTCCGGTTTTCCATTCGCCTGTTTTCTTCGCCCCGGAGGCCGCCTTTGCCCGCACGGTCACCACTTTACTGCCGTCTGTGTTATCCTTTACGCACACAACAGCGTGCCCCAGGTTTTCCCGTTCTCCCCAATACTTCAGAACATTGTTTTTCATATATCCTTCGTTTTCACCCACACGCACCTTCGCCCAGCCATCCAGCAGCTCCGTTACCTCCAGCACTGTACCGTGCATCAAGGTGGCAACAGCCTTTCCGTTGTCTTTGGGCTCCGTACGCAATGTGGCCTTCCCGGTCTTTTCGGCAAACACGGTCGCCACACGCTGCTCTTTATCCACAAGGCTTTCATAAAAAACGATCGATACAGGCAGATAAACGGTTCCCTCCGCTGTCAAAACAACACACTCGGAGGTGCCGGGGTACAGCAGCTTCATCGCGTTCACGGAAGGAATGCCGTATTGCTGCAGCTGTTCATCCATCGTCAGCTTTCTCGGTGCGGGGGTAGAGCTCGGCATATTCTTTTTCACATTTTTGCCGTCTGTTTCCCTGATCCAGCCGAGCTTCACGATGTCACCGTCGCGATACTGAACAGCGCGAAGCCCTGCCGCAATGCCCAGATCCGCGCAGAGCGTTCCCGCGGGCAGCATACCGGATTCGACAGCCATTCCGTCCGTGATCTCGTATAATACGGTATCTTCCGTAATCAAAAAGCTCCAATAGCTGTCCTCAGTTTCTTCGGCATATATGCTTCCCGTCAACAGCGTCAGCAGGCAAAGCAAAGCGCACAATACCTTTTTTCTCATTCTCTCACTTCCCCGTTTTCTACAGTTTCTTTCCCGTTTCCCAAAATGCGACAGCGGCGGCGGCAGCGGCATTCAGGCTGTCCGCGCCGTTGTGCATCGGAATGATCGCGCTGAAGTCGCACAGCGCCACCGTCTCTCTTTTCAGCCCGTCTCCTTCTGTGCCCACATAAAGAGCAAGCCTCTCCGCTTCCTTCAGCCGCGTGTCTGTAATGCTCACGCTGTTTTTATCCAGCGCCAGTGCCACGCAGAGATAACCGTTTTTCTTCAGTTCCTCCGTGGTTTCCCGTATATCTGTGCATCTGGCCCACGGTACCGAAAAGACGCAGCCCATGCTGGATTTCACAGCTCTGCGATGAAGCGGATCCGTGCATGAGGGAGAAATGAGCACACCATCCATCCCCAGCGCTGAAGCGCTGCGCATTACAGCGCCCACATTCGCGGGATCGCGCAGATCCTCCAGCACACAAAGACGGCCGCCTGAAGCGATCAGCGCCGATACCTTCTTTTCCGGCGGCCGTTTCATTGCCGCGAGAAACCCTCTGTTCATTCTGAAGCCCGTGATCTCATCAAGCAGCGCGCTCTCCCCCGTGTAAACAATGCTGCCCGGGCACTTTTCCGCAAGCTTCAGTGCTTTTTCAAGATGCCGTTTGTCCGTAAGAAAGGATACCGACTCTATCCCCGCCTCGATCGCGTGACCAATCACTTTTTCGCCCTCGGCGATGAACAGACCGTTCTCCGCGTTTCTTTGATTTGCAAGCTCGCTTTCCGTCAGGCGGAAAAAGCAGGAGATCCTTTCATCATCAAGGCCGGTGATCTCAAAGGCCGCTGTGTTCTCACCCATCTCAGCGCCTTCTCCCTTCAAACCCGCATTCCCAGTGGGAGCAGTAATAGTATATCATATAAATGACCGAGGAGATCGCCCATGTGATCGGATAAGCCCAATAGATATACCTGATATCATTATACAGCTTCATCACAGTCCAGATATAGCCGACACGCAGCACGCACCAGACGCCCAGCATCACGATCATCGGCACGATCGCTTTTCCCGCGCCCCGGCATACAGATGCTACCGAATGAGAGTACGCCAGAAGGAAGTAAAACAGTGAAGCTGTTCTCGCCTGCTCCGTACCGTAAACGATCACCTGCTCCGTTTTATCAAACAGCGAGACCAGCTGCGGTGAAAGAGCGTAGTAAAGAACACCTATCACTTCCGCCGCAAGCACGCCGGCAAGGATGCCGAAGCGGGCGCCCTGTCTGGCACGATCCTTCTTTCCGGCGCCCAGATTCTGGCTGACAAAGGTGGTGATCGCCATATTGAAGCTGGTGATCGGTAAAAACGCAAAGCCTTCTATTTTGCTGTGTACACCGTACGCGGCAGTTGCCACCTCGCCGAAGGTGTTAATCTGGCTCTGTACGATCACATTCGCAAGGCCGATCACGCTGTTCTGTACTCCGCTCGGCACGCCGATACGAATGATCTCTCTCAACATATCCCTGCTGAGGCGCATCTTTTTCATGCTGAGCGGAAACGGATAGGATCCGGAAAACATTTTGATACAGCACAGCACGCAGCTGGCCAGCTGGGAGATCACCGTAGCCACCGCGGCGCTCCAGACTCCCCAGGAAAACGCGCCCACAAAAAGCAGATCCAACGCAACATTGAGCAAAGAGGAAAAGATAAGGTAAAACAGCGGATTTTTGGAATCTCCGAGAGCATTCATCACACTTTTGAATGTATTGTACATCACGAATGCCAAAGCACCCATGAAATAATAGCGAAAATACTCTACGGCTTCCTTCATATAGCTTTCGTCGGTATTCATCAGCCTCAGCAGAGAAGGCGTAAGCAAAACCCCTGCCACGGTCAGAAATATGCCGCTCAGAAAGCCAAGACAGATATTGGTATGGATCGCACGGCTTACTTTGTCGCTGTCACCGGCCCCGAAGTATTTGCCGATCACCACGCCCGCTCCCATCGTAAGACCGGTAAAGAAACTGATGAGCAAAAAAATCAGCGTTCCCGATGAAGAAACAGCCGCCAGAGCGGCAGTACCGAGATAATTGCCTACGATCAAAGAATCCGCGGTATTATATAATTGCTGAAAAAGCTGACTGAGAAAAACAGGCAGCGCAAAAGCAAAGATCAGCCCCGCCGGTTTTCCCTCTGTCATGTCCTTTACAGCCATTCCGGATCTCACCATATCATTCTCCTATATAAACAGAAAAACCTGACACATAAGCGTCAGGCAGAGTGGTGCCGCTGACCGGGGTCGAACCGGTACGGTTTTTACGCCGAGGGATTTTAAGTCCCTTGTGTCTGCCTATTCCACCACAGCGGCATCATCAATATTATACTCCGTGTCCGGAATGATTTCAAGCAAAAAAACCGCGTTCTCCTTCGCGGGAAGACGCACCGGCCTCCCCGCGCGTTACTCTGTTCCGATCTTCTGTTCCTCCATTTCGCGCAGCAGCTCAAACGGTTCCTCCCCTCCGCGGGAGGCTATGAAAGCCCATGCCTGCCCGGCGATCAGCGCCGCCCGCCGGGATTCCCGGAAAACATCTTCTTTTTCGATGTAGTTTTCCAGCCTTCCTCCGGGCATATATCCGTCCGCACCGATACCGATAAGCCTTTTTCCGAAGACGGGATCATATTTCCCTGTGGCACAAAGCAGTCCGATCGCGTCCGCCAGGATCTCATCGCGTACCGCGTCCTGATGCTCCGGAAAGAAACGCCGTGAAAACACATGAGTCAGCTCATGATACAGCCGAATCTTCGCGGACACCCTGTTCCATTCCTCTTCCCCGTACGGCGTTTCGGTATACGGGATGTCACTGTACGGGCCGGAGCTGATGAAAAACAGCGCGTCCGTGCATTTCCGTTTATATTCCCCGTTCTCTCTCAACAGTTTCAGCCCCGCAAAGCGATCTTCGGGTGTGCCGTTCTTTGCAAGTTTCTCAAGCGCTTTTTCCGTTTCTTCCGCGTTTCTTACGCCGAACACCGTCATCGCCCCGGTCGTTGCCGGCACAGCAGGCGTGCTGCGGCATTTATGGCACACGGCATGCACGGCGCGCTCAAAATCCTCCCGCAGGGAAAATGTGAGACAGTACACCCTCGTACCCTCAAACGGCGTAAGGATCTCTCCTTTCGTCATTCCTGCAAAAGGGCGGTAGCTTTGCGTATCAGGGCGGATATTGTACGCGAAATAACGGTAATACTTATCGCTCTCGCAGGTATCGTCACCGATCTCGAATGTCAGCTGCGGAAAAACCGAAAAGAAAAGATCCTCCATACGCCATTCCCTTCTGCCTTAAAACGGCACCGGAAGAAACCTCCTCCGGTGCCTTCATCCATCAGATATCCAGCAGCTCGCTGTACTTTTTCAGAGCGCCCTCGGTATCGTGTGCCAGCACCCGTTTGGCCAGCACCTTTCCAAGCTGCACGCCCTCCTGGTCAAAGCTGTTCACATTCCATACAAAGCCCTGGAACATCACCTTGTTTTCAAAGTGAGCCAGCAGCGCGCCCAGCGCCTCGGGCGTAAGCTGATCCGCGATGATGATGGAGGACGGTCTTTCGCCTTCGAAATTCTTGTTTTTGTCTTCACTTTCCTTGCCGCAGGCAAAGGCCATGATCTGCGCCGCCACATTGGCGCACAGCTTCTTCTGGCTGGTGCTTCCCTGGATATCCACATCTCTTCCGATCTGGCTCTGCCTGAACGCGATGAACTGCAGCGGAATGATATCCGTGCCCTGATGCAGCAGCTGATAGAAGGAGTGCTGTCCGTTGGTGCCCGGTTCTCCGAAAATGACAGGACCGGTCACATAGTTCACCTTTTCACCAAAGCGGTTCACGCTCTTGCCGTTGCTTTCCATATCCAGCTGCTGCAGATGCGCGGGGAAGCGGCTGAGCGCCTGAGAATAAGGCAGCACGGCAGTAGCAGGGTAGCCCAGCACATTGCGCTCATAGACGCCGATCAGCGCGTCCAGCATATCGGGGTTATTCAAAAGGTCACGGTTCTTCGCGAGACGGTCCTCTTCCGCGGCACCGGCGAGGAAGCGTTCAAACACCTCAGGCCCGAAAGCCAGGCTGAGTACAGCCCCGCCCACCGCGCTTGTAGAAGAATAGCGGCCGCCGATATAATCATCCATAAAGAACGCGGCCAGATAATCGCTGCTCTTCGCGAGCGGGCTGGTCTCGCTGGTCACGGCGATCATATGTTTCGCGGGATCAAGACCCTGCTTTTTCAGGGCATCCTTCACAAAGCTCTCATTTGTAAGCGTTTCAAGCGTCGTTCCGCTCTTGGAAACAAGAATGAATACACAGCGGCTCACATCAACGCTGTTCAGCACCGCGGACGCGTCATCGGGATCCACATTGGAAATAAAGCGGGCATCCATCTTGAAGCAGCCGTTTTTCTTCGCCCAGTTTTCAAGAGCGATATACATCGCCCGCGGGCCCAGATCGCTTCCGCCGATCCCGATCTGCACAGCGGTGGTGAATTTTTCACCCTTTTCATTGGTGATCTCGCCAAGATGTACCTTGTTTGCAAAATCGGCGATGCGTTTCTGCTGCTCCAGATAGAATTCTCTTTTATTCACACCGTCCGCCGTGACATCCCCGCCGAGCTGGCCTCTGGTAAGATGGTGCAATACCTTGCGCTTTTCTCCGGTATTGATCACTTCGCCATTGTAAAGCGCCTCGTACTTTTCGCTGAGCTGCGCTTCCTCAGCCAGCCCGGCAAGCAGCTTAAGCACGGTATCATTCACGCTTTTGGCGGCATAGTTGAAGCTCATCCCGGCAGCCATGGGCACGGCATACTCGCCTACGCGCTTTGCCCCGTTTTCACCGGAAAGCACTTCTCTGAGTGTCACTTTATCATTGCATCCGCAAAGCTTCGCAAAGCTTTCAAGGGTATCGGTATTCTTCCAGGAAATCATCAACCCGTCCTCCGAATCATACATTTAGGCCTGTCAGCCTTGTTTATTATACGCTTGCCCCCCTTGCTTTTCAAGCCATAAACACAACAGAAACAGGAATATACTGAACAGGACCGGGCACAATTGTTACAAATCATTACAAAACCCTCACATATCATTTCCGGGCACGGTCATGTCTTGAAAACGGCACGGATGGAATGTATAATACAAAGCGTTCTGTCTTCATCCGTCATTCCGGATCTGGACGGCATGCGAAGAATACGCGATGGCCATTCCGGCCGGGATCATTATCCCGTCCTGCCCCGCATGCATATAATGAACAAAACCGGTATTCACCGCCGTATTGCGCTGCTGATACAGCATGTACGCTGATTTATGAAAGGGTCATCATGGATATTCAGGGAATTCAGAAAATGACGCTGCTGGATTTTCCGGGGCGTGTAGCCTGTACGGTCTTTCTCGCCGGGTGCGACCTGTGCTGTCCCTTCTGCCATAACAGCGAGCTGATCGGTCAGTGTCAGGCGGAGACCGTTATGACAGATGAGGAACTGTTTTCCTTTCTGAAAAAGCGCAGAGGCCTGCTGGACGGTGTCGCCGTTACAGGAGGAGAGCCGCTGCTGCGCAGGGACATCGATGCCTTTGTCGGAAGGATCGGTGATCTGGGGTATCAGGTCAAGCTGGATACCAACGGGAACCACCCCGAGGCGCTCCGAAGGATGATCACCGGCGGCAATATTCAATACATCGCGATGGATGTCAAAAACAGCCGGGCGCTCTACGCGCGCACCTGCGGCAGAGAAAAAATGGATCTTTCTCCGGTGCTTGAAAGCATTGCCCTGTTGAAAGAAGGAAAAACAGATTACGAATTCCGCACCACAGTTGTAAACGAGCTGCACAATGAAAGCTCCTTTGAAGATATCGGTGAAATGATCTCCGGTGCGCGCAGGTATTTCCTTCAGCCCTTTACCGACAGGGACACCGTGAGGTTTTCCGGCTTTTCATCCCCCTCAAAGGAAAGGATGGAAAAATACCTTTCGATCGTAAGTCCCTCCGTTCATGAGGCGCATATCCGCGGCATGGATTGAAAGAAGCTTTCTTGTATCCCCCGTAGGAAGAAACACCGCTGTCTGTCTGAAAACAGCTCATACCCGATCACACGAACATACCGCGCTGCGGTATATATGATACTGCCGTATCCGGCCGTATCCTATACAAAAAATACACTTTTTCCGCTCTTCCGGCAATGTTCCGTTTACGGCGCCGGGAAAGCCGTTTTTTGTGCTATATACTATATATTGTGTTCAGAAAACTTTTTTATGTACTGTATATTGACATCGGTTGTAAAGCATGGTACAGTATAGTCGTTTGCGGAGCGATCCGCCAAAGCAAAAAACAGCATGATCTTATACGGAGGAAAACACATGTACAGCGTGATCAAGCGTGACGGAACTGTCACCGATTTTAATATCAACAAGATCAGCAAGGCCATCACAAAAGCCTTTGAAGCGCTTAAAAAGCAGTATCATCCCAGTGTGATCGATATGCTTGCCCTGCGCGTCACCTCTTCCTTTGAAGAGAAGATCCGCAATGATAAGGTAACAGTCGAGGATATTCAGGATTCTGTTGAAAGCGTGCTTTCGGAAGCCGGCTACGCGGATGTGGCCAAGGCCTACATTCTGTACCGCAAGCAGCGTGAAAAGGTGCGCAATGTCAATTCCGCCCTGCTCAACTACAAGGATCTTGTGGACAATTATCTGCAGATCAATGACTGGCGCGTCAAGGAAAACAGCACCGTTACCTATTCGGTAGGCGGTCTCATCCTTTCCAACTCCGGCGCCATCACCGCCAATTACTGGCTGAGTGAGATCTATGACAATGAGATCTCCGAAGCCCACCGCTCCGCGCGCATCCACATTCACGACCTTTCCATGCTCACCGGCTACTGCGCCGGCTGGAGCCTGAAGCAATTGATCAAGGAAGGCCTCGGCGGCGTACCCGGAAAGATCACCTCCGCCCCCGCCTCTCACCTTTCCACGCTCTGCAACCAGATGGTCAATTTCCTCGGCATCATGCAGAACGAGTGGGCCGGCGCGCAGGCATTCTCTTCCTTTGACACCTATCTTGCTCCCTTTGTAAAGGTGGACAACCTTTCACAGAAGGAAGTCAAGCAGTGCGTGCAGAGCTTCATCTACGGTGTGAACACGCCCAGCCGCTGGGGCACACAGGCTCCCTTCTCCAATATCACGCTGGACTGGACTGTTCCGCGTGATCTGGAAAACATGCCGGCCATCGTAGGCGGCAGGGAGATGGACTTCACCTACGGCGACTGCAAAAAGGAAATGGACATGGTCAACAAGGCCTTCATCGAGATCATGATCGAAGGCGACGCCAACGGCCGCGGTTTCCAGTATCCCATTCCCACCTACTCCATCACCCGTGATTTTGACTGGTCTGAAACCGAAAACAACAAGCTGCTGTTTGAAATGACCGCCAAGTACGGAACACCCTATTTTTCCAACTACATCAACTCCGATATGGAACCCAGCGATGTGCGCAGCATGTGCTGCAGGCTGAGGCTGGACCTGCGTGAGCTTCGGAAAAAGAGCGGCGGCTTCTTCGGCAGCGGCGAATCCACCGGTTCCGTGGGCGTTGTTACGATCAACATGCCCCGTCTGGCCTACGAATCCGCCACCGAGCAGGAATTCTACGAGAATCTTGACAAGCTGATGGATATCGCCGCCCGCAGCCTGAAAACCAAGCGCACAGTCATCACCAAGCTGCTGGATGCCGGTCTCTACCCCTACACCAGGCGGTATCTCGGCACCTTTGAAAACCATTTCTCCACGATCGGCCTTGTGGGCATGAATGAGGCCTGCCTGAACGCGAAGTGGATCGCAAAGAGCCTGGCCGATGAGAAAGCACAGCGCTTCACCAAAGATGTGCTCAACCATATGCGTGAACGGCTGAGTGATTATCAGGAGAAGTACGGCGATCTGTACAACCTGGAAGCCACTCCCGCCGAAAGCACCACCTACCGTTTTGCCAAGCATGACAGAGAGCAGTATCCCGATATCATCTGCGCCAACATGAACGGCAAGCCCTACTACACCAATTCCAGCCATCTTCCCGTCACCTACACGGAGGACATCTTCTCCGCTCTGGATATTCAGGATGACCTGCAGACGCTGTACACCTCCGGAACGGTATTCCACGCGTTCCTCGGCGAAAAGCTGCCTGACTGGAAAGCCGCGGCGGAGCTGCCTGCGAGGGAGAAACCCTACATTTTATGCTACTTTATCGGGGAATCCGGTACCTATTGGACTGAAGTGGAAAAACTTCGCGCGGAGACCGGAATGGATGTTGTCGTACTGCCGGTGACGGAGGAATCCTACCGGAAGGAGCAGTATATCCTGGCGGACGGAGCCGGTCCGGAGGCGTTTCTGGGCTATGTGATGAATGCCGGAGCGGTCTGCACCGATTCCTTCCACTGCACGCTGTTCACGCTGATCTTCGGCAAAATGCCGCGTGTTTTCCGCCGGTACAGGGAGGATGATCCGGAATCCAAGAACAGCCGGATCGATCAGCTTTACCGTTCTCTGGACCTGACTCCGGAGACGGTACCCGATCCGGAACGGCTGGCGGACGCACTGGCCCGTCTGAGAGAAAACGGCCTCGCGTGGCTGCGCGAAAGCCTCGGAAATAACATGACAGGGAAAACGGAAGGATAACACAGGCATGGAATATACCGTGACGGCGGCGGATGACGGACGCGCGCTGAGGGATGTGCTCAGGGGACCGATGGCAATGAGCTATACCGCCGTGAAGAGCGCGAAGTGGAGCGACAGGATCCGGGTGAACGGAGTTTCGGAAAAGGTGGACCTGAAGGTGAAAGCCGGGGATGTGATCACGGTCCTGCCGGCGGAGGAGACCCCTGTCTATATTCCCAGACCGTATGAGATCCCGCTGGATATCCTGTATGAGGATGAATATCTGATGATCGTCAATAAACCCGCGCCGCTGGCCAGTCAGTCCGGCGCGGGACATCCGGACGATTCCCTGGAGAATGCCGTATATTCCTTCCTGGGATGCCCGGAGGGATTTGTCTACCGGCCTGTCAACCGTCTGGACAAAGGAACCAGCGGGATCATGGTCGTGGCCGCGGACGCGCATGTGCAGCACCTTCTGCAGCAGATGCTGCATACGGACCGGTTTGTCCGGAGCTATCTTGCCGTGACGGAAGGTGTGCCGGAGCCCGGAGAGGGGATCCTTGATTTCCCGATCGGCAAAGCACCGGGTGCCACGATCCGGAGAACGGTGACTCCGGAAGGAAAGCCTTCCGTGACTCACTACCGGGTCCTGCGCTCCGACGGGGAAAGGGCACTGGTTTCCCTCACACTTGAAACGGGAAGGACCCATCAGATCCGGGTGCATCTGAGTCATATCGGCTGTCCGGTCTGCGGGGATTTCCTGTACGGCAGTGAACTGCCGGAACTGCCCGGGCGGTTCGCGCTGCATTCCTCCGAACTGCGGCTGATCCATCCGGTGACCGGCAAACTTCTGGAAATTCACGCCGATTTACCGGAAACACTGCAAAAACTGCTGAAAACAGACTGAAGTCCAAACAGACTCCGGTACGGAATTGAGTGAGACGATGAAAGACAACATGCTTCGGGACAGGAATTTCCGCCGTGAACTGGTGAAGCTCGCGCTGCCCATTGCCGCGCAGAGCCTGATGCTGTCCGCGGTGGGTGTGGCGGATACGCTGATGCTCGGCGGTGTGGAGCAGAATGCCATGTCCGCGGTATCCCTGGCGACAAAGATCCAGTTTATTCAGAACATCATAATTTCCAGCGTGATCGCGGCCTTTGTGGCACTCGCGGCGCAGTACTGGGGAAAGCGCGATGTCCGGTCCCTGAACCGCCTGTTCGGCATCAGTATGAGACTGTGCGGCGCGACCTCGGTCCTCTTCTTTATCGGCTGCGAATTCTTTCCGCAGTATCTGATGCTCCTTTTCACCGATGATCCGGAGCTGATCCGGATCGCGTCGGAGTATCTGAGGATCGCGGCCTGGTCCTATCTGCTGACGGGCTTCAGCCAGAACTATCTTGCCCTGCTGAAGACCAGCGACCACGCCGCGAACACCGCGGCCATCAGCACGACCGCCGTGATCTGCAATATCCTGCTGAACGCCGTGTTTATTTTCGGCCTGGCCGGGATACCCGCCATGGGCGTACGCGGCGCGGCTCTGGCGACCCTGATCGCCCGCGTGATCGAACTTGTCTGGGCGGTGCTTCTCTCCTTCGGAAAAGACTATGTGCGTCCCGAATACGGTCAGCTGATCCGTCAGGATCCGGTCCTGAACAGGGATTTCATGAAAACCATGTGGCCACTGCTGGGCGCGGGACTGCTGTGGGGTGTCGGATTCACCGCCTACAGCGCGTTTATGGGACACATCGATCAGGATGCGCCGGCGGCCAATTCCGTGGCTTCCTCGGTTATTGAGCTGGTCTGCTGCATGTGCAACGGTCTTGCCACCGGCGGCGGGATCCTGGTCGGAAACGCCCTGGGCGCCGGCAATCTGGAAAAAGGGAAGCTGTACGGTCAGCGGATCGTCAGGATTTCCTTCGTGTGCGGGATCCTGACGTCCCTGGTGATGTTCGGCATCACGCCGCTCGTGATGAGCATTGTCAGGATGAATGACAACGCCATGGACTACCTTC
>CALGBY010000125.1 GCA_937886445.1 uncultured Clostridia bacterium
AGGTCCTGCCCCGCCCGCTTCTCGCGAGCGCTTGAATATAATAACACTTCTCCCCACTCCTGTCAACACTTTTTTTCGCGGATTTTCACATTTTTAAAATTTCTTTTGAATACACAAACTTATTTTTCGCAAGAGCTCATTCTGTACGCAATTATACGAACATTTACTTGTTTGGCATTGTGTTATGTTCACAATTGCCCTTGCGGTTTTCTGCTTTATCCGCTCTGTTTGCCGTACCGCTCCGCCTTTTCCGTGCCATTTTTTTGCTTTCCGGGGTGCATCATACGGCATGAGCCGCGGGCAGATCCCGCGCAAAAAAGCAGCCGGAAGGGGGGGCTGCCGCCCCGTCCCGGCTGCTTTTTGCAAGTATTCCGATAATATCGGTGTCACGCCGCACGATCTTTACTGTTCTCCGTCTGCCTCCGCTTCCCCATTAAAGGTAAAGCGGTCAAATACGCATACCTCCCCTTCCTCATCGGAAAGAAATTCAAAATACACGGCATGCTTGCCCACGATACCGCAGGTGACCGGTACCGTTTTTTCATATTCATCCGGCAAAAGCTCCGCGGAGGCGATCACTCTGCCCCGCCGGGAATCCGCTCTCACATTCATCCTCAGCGCTTTATGCCGCCCCAGCACAGCCGTTACGCTCACGGGCGTGTTCGCGCCGAACTGCAGATAACGGAAGCCCACCGTACTGCCGCCCGACAGCCCCGCCACCGGGGTAGAGATATCCTCTCTTTTTTCATAGCCGGGCACCACATAAGCGCGGGTGGTACTTCCGGAAATATGACAGGCATAGCCGGCGGAGATCCACTTGAAGGCATCCAGCCCGTTCACATGCGCGCCCTGAGAAGTCATTTCGACCACCGTCTGAGAAACCGGCTCGCCGTCCAGATAACGGATCTTTCCGATATAGAGCCTGCCGTCGCTTCCGAGCGCCGCGTCCACCGGCTCCAGCATGGCCTGACGCGAAAATTCGTTCAGGCCTGTCTGGCGGTGATAAAAAATGTACCACTGCCCGTTCACGCAGGCAAGAGACCCGTGATTGTTGCCCCACTGATAGGTCATCCTGCCGTGGCCTTCCGCGTCCTTCAGTATCTCACCGCCGTTGAAGGAGATATCTCCGCCGTCCAGGAAGGGTCCAAAGGGAGAATCTGAATATTTATAGGAAAGAAAGCCGTTGTTCGGCGTATACACGCCCAGCTCCGGGATCGGCTTTTCATAGCGTTTGGAATACAGGTATACATATTTCCCCAGTACCTTACGCGGGCTGGAAGCCTCAAAGAAGGCATCCAGCAGAGAAATATGCCCGTCATCCACAGGGTTCCACGGGCAGGTGGAATGTCCCATCGGATGATCCACCTGTGTTTCCTCCTTTATGGTCGCCATATCATCGCAGAGCTCCGCGATATGGCAGGGAGCGGCGCAGCCGCCCCAATACGCGTACACCCTTCCGTCATCATCCACCAGGATGCCGGGGTCAAAGCCCAGCTTTGTGGGCACGGGATCGCAAAACGGGCCCCACGGGGTAGGAGAGCTTGCCACAACGATCAGAGAGCCCTTTCTTTCCGCCGCGTACAGATAGAAGGTATCCCCCTTCCTGACGACATCCGGAGCATAAAGCACACTGTCATAGTGTGTTTCATAGGCGATGCCGTGACAGGTCCATTGCGTAAGATCGCTGACGGGGGCGGACCACACCGTGTAATCACGCCCGCAGTATTCATCGCGCAGGGTATCATGGCTGCCGTAAACATATACCCTTTTTTCACCGTTGTACTCGAATACACGCGGTTCCCCGTCCGGCACATGCTCCCACAGCGGCATATAGGGGTTGGCTCCGCGGATATATTCCTTCATAGCTTTTCTCCTTTGCTTCGTCTTCATTCCGTTTCCGATATAACAAAGGGGATCCCGCGCTGCATCGCGGCTCCCCTAAAAAATCAGATTTCCGGTGCCTGCTTCAGCAGATAGCCGTCCAGAATGGTCCTGTCCGATACCGTCACGCTGTCAAAGCCCAGCAATTCCATGGACGCGATCAGTATGCACAGCCCGTGCGGCATATGCTTTACCCTGGTCACAGGCAGGCCGGGCACCGAAGCGCGTTCCTCCTCCGACATACCGGCAAGCATATCCAGCTGCTCACGCGCGGTATCCAGCGATACCGTCATGCCCTCCGCATCCTCAAAGGCCGGATAATATCCGTGCATGATCGCCGCGGCGGTGGTGCAGGTGCCTCCCAGGCCGATCATCTTTTCCGCCTTCGGAAAACGGAGCATTTCCTCCGCCGCGGGCGTCAGCGTTTCCTTCGCGATGGCCAGTGCTTTTTCCGCGTCCCGCGCGCTGTTGATGCCGGTGCTCTTCAGCAGCCGGGAAGCCCCCATCTGCGTGCTTTTCACATACAGGATCTCCCCGTTCACGCCCCGTGTGTATTCTGTAGAGCCTCCGCCGATATCCATCACAGCCCGGTCATTTTTCCCGGCAGCAGCAAAGAAGGAGCAGGTCGCTTCCTCCTCGCCCGATATCACGCGCAGGTTAAGCCCCGTGCGTTCCCGGATCATCCGTTCAAACTCATCCGCGTTTTTCGCGTCTCTGGTAGCCGAGGTAGCCAGCAGAGTTATCTCATCCGCCCCGCGGCTTTCCGCCTCCAGCTTCATCGCGCTCAGGGCACGAACGGTGCGTTCCATCGCCTCCGTGTCCAGCGCGCCGTCCTCTCCCAGCGCCATGAACAGGCGCGTTTCCGAGCGGCCCATGTAACGGTTTTCCAGAGTTATCCCGCAATCTGCCACCAGCAGCCTGGTAGAGTTGCTCCCGATCGCAATCACAGCCTTTTTCATGGTGTTCCCTCCTGCATCATAGCCGGGTCGTCATAGAGGATCTCTTTGTTCACAATCACATAGCGGATATCGCCCTTGTTCTGATAGCCGAACTCCTTGGCGCGGTTGATGATATACTGCTTGGTTTTCGCGTTGAAAAGCTCTTCATAGCGGTCACTGTTGATCGCCTGCTCCTCCACATATTCATTTCTGGCTGCTTCCAGTTCCTTTTCAAGCGGATCGGCGCTTCTGTTCTGTGTTCGGATGATCAAAAGCCCGATGGCCGCGATCACGAAAACGGCAAGCAGCAGCATAGGCACAGACGCTTTCTTTTTCATACAGACTGTCTCCGGCGCGCGCCCGGTACGGCGCGCTTTCATTTATGGATATATTATACTTTTTCTTTTCCGTTTTTGCAAGAGCCGGGCCCGATATTTATCACGGACGCGCGGCATTTTCTCCCGCGGCCAGCCCGCTCAGGAAGGCGAACTGCAGGTTGAAGCCGCCGCAATCCCCGTCCACATCCAGCATTTCCCCGCAGGCGTACAGCCCGGGCACGCTTTTGCTTTCCATTGTAAAGGGGTCAAACGCGTCCGTGCGCAGCCCGCCGGCCGTTACCTGGGCATGGTCAAAGGAACGCGTTCCCTTTACCCGCAGCGGAAAAGCCGTCAGCTGCTCCGCCAGCCTGCCAAGCGGCACATTTTTCAACCTTTCACGTAGCAAAGCAGGCAGCAGGCCCACAAGCAGATCATCTCCGAAGCACGCCCTGCGCTCGCTGAGCAGCGCGCGAACGCGTTCGGTCGAGACGGACATCTGATGCGGAGACGGTTCAAAATGCCTGTATTGTCTGAGATCCGCAAACAGCATGGGCGCGAAATCCACATACAGTATCAGTTCCCGGCCGGCATATTCCCCGGCCTTCCTCGCCAGCTGCATCGCGCACACACCGCTGATCCCGTCCCTGGCGAACAGCGCCTCCCCCACAGCAGCGTCCAGCGCTTTCTCACCCAGGCACAGCGTAAGCCCGGCGGGGCATCTCAGCCCGGAAAGCCCGCTCACATCGCGCTGATCCGTCTCGATACCGCAAAGCGCGGGGCGCGGCGGCACAAGCGCATGCCCCATTTCCGTCATCAGGCGGTAGGAGGAACCGTCATGGCCCAGATTGATCCCCGCCATTCCTCCGCAGCAGCAGATCACGCGCTCCGCCGTGAACCGTTCCTCTCCCGAAAAAACATCAAAGCCGTTATCCGTTCTTCGGATCTCCGTCACGGTGTGCCCGTAAAGCACCCGCGCGCCGCAGCGCCGCACGGCGTTCATCAGGGCCTCCAGCACCGCCTGACTCTGAGCGCAGGCCGGGTAGACCCTGCCCGCTTCCTCCTCGGCAAGCAAAATACCGGCATGCTCAAGAAAACGCTGTACCGCGCCGGGACGGGACGCGAAAAGTGTTTCCGCGAAATCACGCCCGCCGAAATAGGCCGGAGCACCCGTATTCATCACATTGCAGCGCCCGTTTCCGGCAGCCAGCAGCTTTCTGCCCGGGCGGGCCGCGCTTTCCAGCACGGTCACCTTCGCGCCGTGTTCCGCCGCCGCAACAGCGGCCGCCAGGCCGGAGGCGCCGGCCCCGATCACGATCACCCTCATACCGTACATCCTTTCACCGTGTTCCGTATCCTATTTTACCCTTTAGCGCGGCAAAACGCAACCTTATGATCCGTTCTTCAGGTGAGGCACCGATGGGGAGGTAAAACCAGACGGCACGATCCTCAAACTTATGTGATTTGCCTCCGGAAGAAGCACCGATGGGCTGTTTGAAAACGGGCCGAGACCGTAAACCTGTCTGACTCGGTTTTCAGTCCTCTCCGCGCGCCGGGGCGTTCTATCCGTTCACAGCCGTTTTCACGCCGCTGCGGGTGATTCGTTTTCTCATTGTTTCCGCTTTTCATCTTACGCAAACTATGATATACTTATACAGGAAAAAACTGCATGCTCCCGCGCGGCGCTGCGGCGTTTTTCCCGGCTTCGCGTGAGCGGGGCGGCAATGCATAAAGAAACAGAGGAGAGGATCCTATGCGTGAAAGCGGAATACTGATGCATATCACTTCCCTGCCCGGGCGGGGAGGGATCGGCACTCTGGGCAGAGAGGCCTATGAATTTGTCGATTTTCTTGAAAAAAGCGGTGTAAAGGTATGGCAGGTGCTGCCCATCGGCCCTACCGGCTACGGAGAAAGCCCCTATCAGAGCGGCTCGACCTTCGCGGGCAATCCCCTGCTGATCGATCTGGAGACCCTGTGGGATCAGGGCCTGCTGGACGGAAAAGCCATTTTTTCCATGCCCTGCGAAAGCAAGGTGGATTTTGAGACCGTAAAGCAGAAAAAGGAACAGGCCCTGCGCGCCTGCTTTGAAAAAAGCTACACGAAGGTGAAAACACAGGTGGCCGATTATCTGGCCCGCACGCCCTGGCTGGAGGACTATGCCTTCTACGCCGCGCTGAAAAGCCATTTTGAGCTGAAAAGCTGGATGACCTGGCCCGACGAGCTTCGCCGCCGCGAAAAGGAAGCCATGCTTGTATGGAAAAAGAAGCTTCAGGATGAATTCAACTATCAGTGCTTCCTGCAGTATCTTTTTGATATGCAGTGGAACGCGCTGAAGCAGTACGCCAACAAAAAAGGCATCCGCCTGTTCGGCGACATCCCCATCTATGTGGCGGAGGACAGCGCGGACGCGTGGAGTCATCCCGAGATCTTCCAGTTTGACAAGGATCTGCGTCCCATCAAGGTAGCCGGTGTGCCGCCTGATTATTTTCAGGAGGACGGACAGCTGTGGGGCAACCCGCTGTACAACTGGAAAAAGCTGAAGCGCAAGAAGTTTGCCTGGTGGATCGACCGGCTCGCGGGCGCCGCCGCGCGCTACGACCTGCTGAGGATCGATCACTTCATCGGCTTTGCCAATTATTACTCCGTAGACGCAGGCGCGCCCAATGCCCGCGAGGGCAAATGGATCAAGGCGCCGGGCACCAAGCTGTTCAAGCGCGTGCGCAAGCAGCTGCCGGAGCTGAACATCATCGCGGAGGATCTGGGCGAGGTAAGCCAGCGTGTGAAGGATCTGCTGGAGGACTGCGCTTTCCCCGGCATGAAGGTGCTGCAGTTTGCCTTCGGCGGAGAAGAAGACAATATGCATCTGCCGGACAACATCCCCGAGAACTGCGCCTACTATACCGGCACGCACGATAATGACCCCATTGCCGCCTACTGGGAAAAGGCCTCCGAAAAGGAGAAGGCATGGGTGCACAAAAAGCTGGGCGAATTTTCCGATGAGGAAGCGCCTGCCGTGTTTGTAAAAACCGTGATGGAAAGCAAGGCGGCGCTGGCCGTGGTGCCCGCTCAGGATCTGCTGGGGCTGGGCATCGAAAGCCGCATGAACCTGCCCGGAACGCTGGGCGGCAACTGGCTGTGGCGTATGACGGAGGAGGAATTCGCCGGTCTGAAGGGCAAGGCGGAGCTGCTGAAAACACTGCTGAAAGGAGCCGGAAGGGCATGAGCACCACAGGGGATAAGATCGTTTCCCGGGCGCAGGAGATCCTGACCGCCCGTTATCATACCACGCTTTCCGCGGCGCTGCCGCGCCAGCTGCACGATGCCGTAAGCACCGCCGTGATGGAAAAGGAGGCTCCGAAGTGGGTAAAGGATGAGGAAAGCCAGCTTTCCGGCCGCTTTGCCTCCTATATCAGCGCGGAATTCCTGATCGGCCGCGCCGTATACAGCAACCTGTACAACGCAGGAATGCTGGAAGAGACCCAAAAAGCACTCGCCGAAAAGGGAGCGGACCTGGCCTCGCTTGAGGATGTCGAGGACGCGGCGCTCGGCAACGGCGGTCTGGGCCGTCTGGCCGCGTGTTTTCTGGACAGTGCCGCCACCTGCGGCCTGCCGCTGCGCGGCTACGGACTCAGATACCGCTACGGCCTTTTCAAGCAGGATTTTGAGGACGGACGGCAAAAGGAATACCCGGATGACTGGCAGAAATGGGGAGATCCCTGGAGCATCCGGCGCGATGATGAGGCCGTGATCGTGCCCATGAAGGGGCTCACGGTGCGCGCCGTGCCCTACGATATGCCTGTGATCGGCTACGGTGAAGGCAGCGTGACAGGCACATTGCGCCTGTGGCAGACGGAAAGCGTATGTCCCATTGATTTTGAGCAGTTCAACGAGCAGCATTACGCGAAGGCCGCCGCCGGTGTAAACGCCGCCGAGGACATCGTAAAGCTGCTCTACCCCAATGACAGCCGCCGCGAGGGCAGGCAGCTGCGCGTAAGGCAGCAGTTCGTCATGTGCTACGCCACGCTGACGGACCTGATCAGAAACTACGAAAAGCGCCACGGGAATGATCTTACCGGCTTTGCCCGTTTCAACACCGTACAGCTCAATGATACCCACCCGGCAATGTGTGTGCCGCTGCTCATCCTGCTGCTCCGGGAAAAAGGCCTTTCCTTTGATCAGGCTTATGCCGCGGCAAAGGAGACCTTTGCCTATACCAACCACACCGTGATGGCGGAAGCGCTTGAAAAATGGGACATGCACCTGCTGATGTCCGTATCGCCCGATATGTGCGCCGTGATCAAGTATCTCGCGGAGCGCCAGAAGAAGGAGCTGAAAGCGCTGGGCGCGGCGGAGCATGCCGATCGTCTGCTGCTTTTGCAGAAAAACACCGTGCATATGGCCTACCTTGCCATGTACGGCGGAAAGGCGGTCAACGGCGTGGCAAAGATCCACACCGGCATTCTTGAAACAGATGTACTGAAGGAATGGCATGACCTGTACCCCGCCATGTTTTCCAACAAGACCAACGGCATCACCCCGCGCCGCTGGCTGGGCCTGTGCAACCCGGAGCTGACCGCGCTGATCTCCTCCCGGATCGGAGAAGGCTTCATCAAGGATGCCTCCCGGCTGGCACAGCTGCGTCCCTTTATAGACGATCAGCTGGCAAAAGACTTTATTGAAGTCAAGAAAGAAAAAAAGCGCCAGCTGGCGGCCTATATCCGGGAGCATGAGGGCGTGGATATCCCGGAGCATTTCGTGTTTGATGTACAGGTCAAGCGCCTGCATGAATACAAGCGCCAGCTGCTCAATATCCTGTCGATCATCGCGATCTATAACGGCCTCAAGGACGGCAGCATCAGCGATCTTCCCCCTGTCGCGTTCATCTTCGGCGCCAAGAGCGCGCCCGGCTATGTCCGCGCGAAATCGGTGATCTGCTTTATCAACCGCGTTGCTCAGATCATCAATTCCGATCCCGATATGAAGGACAGACTGCGTGTGGTGTTCGTACGCAATTATAACTGCTCCTACGCCGAAAAGATCATTCCCGCCGCCGATATTTCCGAGCAGATCTCTCCCGCCGGCACCGAAGCCAGCGGCACCGGCAACATGAAATTCATGCTGAACGGCGCGGTCACGCTGGGCACCTTTGACGGCGCCAATATCGAGATCGTGGAAAACAGCGGCAGAGAAAACAACTATATCTTCGGCGCCACGCTGGAAGAGATCAATAAGATCCGCCCCGTCTACAGCAGCAAAGCGATCTACAAAAAGGATCCCGTGCTGAAAAAGGCTGTGGACTGGCTGACAGACGGCACGATTAAGGACGAGGACGGCGGGCTGCTGGAGCTGTACACCAGCCTGCTTGAGGGCGCTTCCTGGCACAAGCCGGATCATTACTTCCTGTTCCTTGATTTTGAAAGCTATCTTGATACCAAGCTGCTTGCCATCCGTGACACGCGTGACAGCATCGCTTTCGCGAAAAAATGCCTGTACAACACTGCGGGGGCCGGCCCCTTCTCCTCAGACCGTACTGTGAAGCAGTACGCGGAGGAGATCTGGAAGCTTTGATCCTCCGCGGCCACGAAGCACGGAAAACCCGTTCATCCCGCCCGGCGAAGCATTTCGCCGGGCATTCGTTTAGTTATTTTTACGAACATCATTTTGCAAATTCTCGTTTTTGTTCGGAAATCCGGCGGTTTTTTGCATTTTTCAGGTAAAACGCCGCGGTTTTTCACTTGATACAGCTTCATGATGAGTATATAATATGATCATTCCCGATATTACGGAGGTGTGGTTTATGGCCAGAAACATGATCGCCGTCGTGGACCTCGGCGGCAAGGAAAACAGCTTTATTGCCCGTAAGATCCGTCAGGGCGGCGTATACAGCGAGATCGTTCCCTACGATGTAACGCTGGAAGAACTGAAAAATATGAACGCGAAGGGTCTTGTGCTTTCCGTGGGCCCCAACCGCGCCTTCGAAGGCCAGACGCTGGATATGAATGAGGACGTGCTCACCTGTGACCTGCCCGTGATCCGTGTGGATGACGCCGGGGATGAGCAGATCGCCGGCTTTGCCGACAAATGCGGCTGCGTGAAGGACTGGAACGCTCAGAATTTCATCGCCGAGCAGATCGAAAAGATCCGTGCCCAGGTAGGAGATAAGAAAGTGCTGCTGGCCCTGTCCGGCGGCGTGGATTCCTCTGTTGTGGCCGCCCTGCTCATCCGCGCGATCGGCAGCCAGCTTACCTGCGTGCATGTCAATCACGGCCTGCTGCGCAAGGGAGAGCCCGAACAGGTCGTAAAGGTGTTCCGTGAAGAGCTGAAGGCCAATCTTGTGTATGTGGACGCCACCGAGCGCTTCCTTACCAAGCTGGAAGGCGTGGCGGATCCCGAGAAAAAGCGTCACATCATCGGCAGCGAGTTCATCCGCGTGTTTGAGGAAGAAGCCCGCAAGCTGGACGGCATCGCCTTCCTGGGTCAGGGCACCATTTACCCCGATATCCTTGAAAGCGGCACCAAAACGCAGAGCAATATCAAGAGCCACCACAACGTGGGCGGACTGCCTGATGACCTGCAGTTTGAGCTGGTAGAGCCTCTGGCACAGCTGTTCAAGGATGAGGTGCGCGTGGTAGGCGAGGAACTGGGCCTGCCTCACGGCATGGTATACCGTCAGCCCTTCCCCGGCCCCGGCCTGGGCGTACGCTGCATCGGCGCCATCACGAGGGATCGTCTTGAGCAGGTGCGTGAAAGCGACGCCATCCTGCGCGAGGAGTTTGAGAAAGCCGGTCTGGTGGGCAAGGTATGGCAGTACTTCACCATCGTGCCCGATGTGCGTTCCACCGGCATCCGGGATCAGAAGCGCTGCTTCGAGCGCCCTGTGGTGCTGCGTGCCGTGAACACGCAGGACGCCATCACCGCCTCCATCGAGCCCATCCCCTACGAGCTGCTCGGAAAGATCTGCGACCGCATCGTGAACGAGGTGCCCGGTGTGAACCGCGTACTGTACGATATCACCCCCAAGCCCATCGCCACTATCGAGTGGGAGTAATTCCCCGGCCATTTTTAGAGGTCAGGAACCCCGAAAAGCCTTGTAAATCAAGGGCACTGAAAAAGTCAGTTCTGAAACATGAACTGATTTTTTCATGTAAATAA
>CALGBY010000126.1 GCA_937886445.1 uncultured Clostridia bacterium
GTGCCTCATCCGGAGGGCGGGCCATGTATCGAAATTTCTGCAAGATGAAGATGGTAAAAAAGACACCGTTCAGTGTGCTGACGAATTGTGCGGTATTGCCTTAAAGATCAGTTGGCGCTGTCCAGCGTTTCCTGGATCTCGATCGCCAGAGCGTTCAGGGTCTCGGTCACATCGGCACCCTCGTTGTAGATGGTGGCCAGCGCGTGACGCCAGAGGTTGGCGCAGGTATCATAGGCGGGGTTCTGGTTGCGGGGGTTGATCCAGGCGGCATTGTTGATGATGTCGGCCATGGCGGGCTTGCGCTCCAGATACTCCTGATATTCAGGCAGAGCCTTTACGGAAGCGCGGGTGGGGAAGTAGCCGGTCTTGTCAGCCCAGTACAGGTTGATCTCGGCACCGGTCATGAACATCATGAACTGCCAGGCGGCATTCTTTTCAGCCTGAGTGGCGCTGGCGGGGATGAAGATGGCGCTGCCGCCCACTTCGCTCATGAAGCTCTCATGGTCATAGCCGCCGGGCAGCCAGGCCATACCCACTTCGAAGGCCTTTTCCGGTTCTTCGGCGTACTTATCGGCGACCTTGCCGGTGTAGGTAGTGTAGAGAGAGGAGGTGTGGAACACGGAGAAGGCGCCGCCGGCCACGAACAGGTCGCGCATGTTGGAGGAAGCGCCGGTACCGTAGGCATAGTAGGCATAGCCCTTGTCGATCCATTCCTTGATCTTGGTGTTGATGGCGATGCTCTGCTCGCTGTTTACATCGGTCTTGCCGTCTTCGGTAACGATCTTGACGCCGTTGTTCTTGAACAGCATCTCATGATACCAGTAGTCCCAGCCGCCGAACACGGTGCCGTAACGGGCGGTGGTGCCGTCCTCGTTGAAGATGGTGGCCTTTTCGAGGAAGGCTTCCATTTCGTCCAGCGTCTTGGGCATTTCGATGCCTTCGGCTTCCGCGGCGGTCTTGTTGTAATACATGCACTGGGTGCTGATCAGATAGGGCAGGCAGATCTGCTCTTCATCATAGCTGGTGGACAGCACGAGGCCCTCGCCGAAGTCTTCCACATCATAGTCAAAGGCTTCCATGTAGGGGTCCAGCACTTCGCACAGACCGGCAGCGCCGAAACCGGCGGGGTCGGAGGTGTTGCAGCAGCAGATGGCGGGCACGGTGCCGGCGCCTTCACGGGCGGCGGCGTCGGCAGCGACGAACTGCTCCTTGATCTCGGTGTAGCTTCCCTTGTATACGGGCACCACGGTGATGCCGTATTCGTTTTCGGTGTTGAACTTGGTCACCATGTAGTTGATGTACTCATCGAACTGGCTCTCATGGGCATGCCACCATTCGATCGTGATCGGTTCGGTCACGTCATATTCTGTGGCGGCCAGCGCGCTGCCGGCCAGGCCCATCAGCATCATGACGGCCAGAAGCAGGGATACGATTTTCTTCATAGGTTACCTCTCCTTTTTGCCTTTCGGCGTTTATTTCAACCGGCTATCCCCTTTGGAGGCATCATGCCGGTTTGAAGCACGGCGGATGTGAAATTGCTCTCACCATATCTGTTTCCACTATAACGGATTTTCACGCTTATGTCAACTGAAAAATGTTCTATATGGCATATTATGTTGTAGATACGGACAGGTCGGCGGCATTTCGCCTGATGTAAGCGCTTGAATGCCGGCGGCTTCTGTGGTATACTTGATACGGCAAAAACATGGGTACAGGCAAACGGCCCGCCGGTGCTTTATCCGGAGGACGAGGCCCAAAAGCGCCGCGTTCTGTATGATCGCGCTGTTCTTGGCGCTGCCGGTGATTGCCGTGGCCGTATCACTTTCGGCCTGCGCGCGGAGCGTGTTTTGCCGTATATGCGGGTATTATGGATACAGGATCGTACCGCGGGCCGCTGCCCGTACCGGAGGAAATATGAAAAAAATGAGTAAGCCGGAAAAATGGATCTGCCTTCTGTGTGTGCTGCTGATGCTTGCTGCCGTTCCCGCCTGCGCAGCGGGGAAGGACAGGGTGTTTACCGTGCAGGAGAGGACGGGCTGCGAAAACACATCGAAAAGCTATGACGCGTTTTATGCCGCCGGCAGCTGCGGCGTGCTGATCCCCGGCCTCGCGGAGGATCTGGTGCCGCAGGGCATCGCGTATCTTGAAAGCGAAAACCAGCTGATCTTTGCCGGCTATTCCTCCGGGAAGGGGGAACACAGCGCGCTCATCTTTACCGATGCCGAAACCGGGGAGATTACAAGACAGGTGCTGCTTGAGACCGTGTCGGGAGAGTCCTATACCGGGCATGCCGGCGGGGTATGCGTGACCCAAAAGGATCTGTATGTATCCAACGCGAACAGGCTGTACCGCATATCGCTCGACACGCTGCTGAAGCTGCCGGAGAGAGCCGTGTGCGCGTTTGAGGAGGAGATCGGCGTACCGGTCAATTCCAGCTACTGCAGCTGCTCGGAGGGCATCCTGTGGGTGGGAGAGTTTGAGTATTCCACCGATTATAAAACGGACGCCTCTCACAAGATCAAAACAGGAGAGGGCTTTTTCCGTGCCTGGACCTGCGGCTATCGCCTTGATGAGGAGGGCGGGATTTCCGGCAGAGAGACCTGCAACGGGAATATCATTCCCGATATCATTCTGTCCACGCCCGAAAAGATCCAGAGTGTTGCCATGATGAACGGCAATATCTATGTGAGCCGCAGCTACGGGCGCAGGGCGTCCTCCGCCCTGATGCGCTTTGACGGCCTGCTTGAGCGCAAAGCGGATACGAGCGCGGAGTACGGCGGGAAGGAGATCCCGGTGTGGTATCTGGACAAGGTGAACCGCAGCGCGATCATCGTGGCCCCGCCGATGACGGAGGGTCTCTGCTGCGTGAACGGAAGGATGACGGTGCTGTTTGAATCGGCCGCCAACACCTACCGCCGCTATGACAACGCGTCTGAAAACCCCATGGACAGGGTGTTCTGCCTGAGCGGCTTCTGATACGGCCGGAACGGGAATGCTGGAAACACCGGAAGGCTCGTTCCGATATCATGATAAAGGAGAAATAACAGTATGCTGGGTGAAAGAGTTAAAATGGTCGCGCACCGCGGGTTCAACCTGTATGAGACCGAAAATACCTGCGCAGCCTTTGTGGCGGCGGGCAACAGAAGCCACTTCGGCATCGAGACCGATATCCATGTTACAAAGGACGGGGAATTTGTGATCATCCACGATGACCGTACCGGACGCGTGGCGGGAGATGACCTGTGCGTTGAGGAGACCTGTCTGGAAACGCTGCGCGGCATCCGTCTGCTGGACAAGGACGGCAAAAAGGGCAGGAAGGACCTGATGATGCCCGTGCTCGCCGAATATCTGTCCATCTGCAAACGGTACGGCAAAACCGCCGTGCTGGAATTCAAAAACCATTTTTCTCCGGAGGATACGGACCGCGTGATCGAGCTGATCCGCAGCATGGATTATATGGACCGGATGGTATTCATCTCGTTTGACCTGCCCAACATGATCTGCCTGCGTGAAAAGCTGCCGGAGGCAAAGCTGCAGTTCCTTACCAAGGTATATACCGATGACCTTGAAGAGACCCTGCAGAAATACAGGTTGGATCTTGATATCAAGCATGTGGCGATCACGAAGGAGCGGGTGAGCCGGCTGCATGAGCTGGGCATCGAAGTGAATGTGTGGACGGTGGATACGGAGGAGCTGGCGGAGCGCATGATCGACTATGGCGTGGATTATATCACCACCAACTGTCTGGAATAAGCGGCCGCGGCACCGGAAGGGCGGAAAATGACCGCGGCCTTCCGGTAGGGATACGCGGGCGGCGATACGCGCGCCGGGGGCTGCCGGACAGCCCCGTTTTTGCGCTGCGGGGACGGTTTCCGCCGGGGACCGCGCGTATGGATCGCTGAGTAACGGGCCTGTGACGGCCGGGAATGGAGAATCAATCATATGCTTGTGGCATCTGATCTGGACGGTACGCTGCTGACAAAGGATGGCAGGCTGCCCGAGGGCACCTTTGATATGATACGGGAGCTGAAGGAGAAGGGCATCGCCTTCGCGGCGGCCTCCGGAAGGCAGTACGCCAATATGCGGCGGCTGTTTTACCCCGTAAGGAAGGATATCTATTTCATCTGCGAAAACGGCAGCCTGCTGTGCTGGGGCGAGGAAGTGCCTGAGGCGGCGTATATCGGGGAGGAAAACGCGCGGGAGGCTATCCGGGATCTGCTTTCGCTGGGCATGCAGCTGCTGCTTTCCACACCGGAGTGCACCTACTGCCTGCCCGGCTGCAGGGCGTTTACCGATGATATGTTCTACCGCCTGAGAAACAACATGGCCGTTGTGGAGGATCCGTATCTTTTTGCCGGGGATTATATCAAGATATCGGGTTTCCGCGCGGACGGGGTGTACGGTGATGTGGAGCCCATGCGTGAAAAGTGGAAGGGCATCCTGCATGCCGACACGGGCGGACGCGACTGGCTGGACCTGACTCCGCGCGACAAGGCGGACGGGCTGAAAGCGCTGTGCCGCAGGGAAGGCATCCCGCTTTCCGATGTGATGGCCTTTGGGGACCAGCAGAACGATGTGGCCATGCTGCAGGCCGCCGGGGAGCCGTACCTGATGGAAAACGCGCCGGAGCAGGTGAAGGCATACGGCTTTCCCGTGTGCCGGTCGGTGCCGGACAAGGTGCGCGAGCGGCTGCTGCAGCCGTGATGCGGCGCGTGAAAAAACAGATCAAAGGGGACGGCGGATGAAAAAGACGGGCGCCGTCCCCTTTTGATCTGTTTTTCGGAATGTCATTGGGGTGCAAAGTATATAGGATAAGGTAGATCCTGTACAGGAAGTGACAGTAAAAATCAGGGGGTCGACCGGAGGTGAACCGGGAATCCGCGGGAAGCGGATCGCTCAAAAAGTACTGTGGATGAGCTGCCGGATCATGCTGCACAGGAGAGCCGGCTGCACAGCCATTGATTTTTTTCGCTGTTTCTGCTTCGTTCGTGACGGTGCCGCGATGCTCTCAAAGCAGTTCCCGAATATCCGCAGACTGTCTTTCCGTGAAAAGCCTGCTTGCGTTATCGGTCCATGCTCCTGTCCCACGCGGGCTCAAGAACATCGCTGATCCTGTCATGCAAGCCAAGACGGTCATAGGCGGCGGCGATCCTGTCAAAGTAGACGGGATCACAAGGCTGCTGACGGAAGTTTTCCATCAAGTAGATCAGACCTTCGACTTCTATTCCGTTGTTGAGGAGGACCTTCGCGGTATCCTTATAGTAGTAATGCCCGCGTACCCCCTCGTAACGGTCCAGAGAGCGCTCATGTTGACCGGAGATCTTCCAAACGGCAGCGGGCACTGTTGCCGCGGGATCCTCAATATCTGTTACGGTAGCATGAAGATAGAAATCAAGCTGCGCGCGGCGGATCGTTCCGATGCCGACCAATTCGGCACCGGGGCATCGTACTGCCATCTGTGCCTCATCCATGTTGGATCCGTAAGCAATATAGAGGCGCTCGTTCTCCCTGCAGGAATAATCCCCGAGAAGCCGGGCAGGCGTCTCGGCGATGATCATTTCCTGCTCGTTTTTGAGATCACACGCCCAGCCGAAGATATGCCTTCCTTCATCGTGATCCTTCCTGACCGTCCGGAGCGCGTTGGTAAACATTGCCCGGAACGCGGGGCTTACGGAAGGATACCGCATAACGAAATCGGCATATCCTGCCTTCAGAAAACACCGGAGGTTATAATACAGGATCTCTTCTGCTTCATATCCGTGACCCAGAAGGCCATTTACCGTGCATCCGTTCAAACCTTGCTCCAGTGTATCCTTCACATTTGCCTCAAGCATCAGCGCAGGTTCGCGAAGAACGGCGGCGATCAGGCACCGGATCATCACATAGGTCGGCAGGAGAAAGAACTCACAGAAGGTATCACGGGGCATTTCGGCCGGATCGGCGTAGCCCCAGAAAACCATGCTCCGTTTATTGCCCGCAGTCTGTGCATCGGCGGCCGCCTTCAGGCAGAAGTCGTGCAGATCGGCATAGGAGCATTCCGCGGAGCGGATCTCTTCGAGGGTCTCCTCAAGGGAGCGGGTGATGCTCGACCAGGTGTCGATCTTGTGTTCATGACGGGAAAAAGTGTACTTCATGGGATGACCTCCTTCAATACCGGGCGTGCTGCCCTGAATGGCTGTATTGTATCATTGAAGAAGGCTGCCGGACGGAAGCTCAGGTTACCAAATTTCCGTCACATTGCTTTATGTCGTATTCGCCGAGCACATGTTCATCAAGAACGATTTTCGTCCTGTCTTTACAGACAAAGATGAACCTGCCGTCTTCATAAATCACATGTCCGAATTTTTTATCATCGGGAGCTTCCTTTTTGCTGATCGAGCAGCATCCGCATTTCGCCAGATAGGGTATTTCCTGCTGATCCATTTCTTTTCGGTAGCCGCTTCGCGGATGCTGCCAATAGTAATCCATTTCCGGGTCTCTTCCGTTGTTGCGCGCAACAGCCCTCATTCGCTGCTGAGCATACCCGGATAATTGCCGGTAGACATCGGCGGATATTTCAGTTACCATACGCTCATACTCGGTACCTTTGAAATGAAATCTCAGTTGATTTACAAGGAAGTTGACCTCGGAAAGATTCAAGGCCATAAAGACCGGATGGATCGTTGAGTCATAAACATTTGATTTATTTGCCAGCGATATCTGTACTTCGCTTCCCAGCACATTCGTGCCGTCCTGCAATTCGATCAGATACGGGTGTATACCTTTGCGGGATTTATGCAGTATATCCGCCAGTTCTTCCTTGGTTCTCCTGTTTGGACCGGGATCTGTGCCGCCCTGAGTCAGCTTCAGGATCTCGATCTGTATTTCCGTTTTGTCATGCATATCCTCCCACACCAATTTTTGATACCCTTTTTCACTGCACGATTTGCAGAGAAAATCGTTGATCAGAGTAAAAACATCGTACCGGCGGCTGAAGGGGACGCGCCGCAGTGCCGTTTTCAGGTCTTCACGGACGTCTGCTACGATCTTTTCATCCCATGCCGCAAGCGGTTTTTTCCAATATCCGAATCTCAAAACGAGGTTGAGTGCTTCATTATCTGAATAGCCATCGGCTTTGGCCCGGATACGAAGCTCTTCCTCCGCGGATAATTGTTTTCTCATGACTTTGCCTCCCGAATGCAAATATTCTTTATGTGTCCCGGCGGTATTGCCTTGGTAAAGAGCAGCCGACGTCCCTCTGCTTCGCGCCGGCTTCGGAAATTTGTACTTCCCGGGGAATATCCCGGCACGGTCAATCATCGATCTCTTCGTAATAATACGAATAATCGATGCCTTTGATGACGATGGCACGATCATTCACACGGCGGGTCAGAGCAGGCTCCAGCAGATGCCGCAGCGGTTCCGCGTTCGTCACGCTGATCCGCATGGTATCCAGATATTCCTTTTTATCGATCAGGCTCCAGTCCACACAGAGCGCCAGATTCTTTTTCAGCATCATGTCCAGCCAGATACGGGTGCTGCGGCCGTTGCCCTCCATGAATGGATGCGCGATATTCATTTCAACATATTTTGAAATGATCTCTTCAAAGGTGTTCTCCGGCATCCGCTCAATCCGGGCTAGGCTTTCATGCAGGAACATGGCCGGCGCGAATGCAAAGCCGCCCTTGGCAATGTTCATGGTGCGAATGCTGCCGGCAAAATCGTACAACCCGCCGAAGATATAGCTGTGGATCTGCTGCAGCCCTTTCACTGTGCCGACCTCGATCTGCTGGATGAAGCCGGTGTCAAACAATTCATAGGCCTTTTGCCTGCTTTTTTCATCCAGTGAAGTTTCAAGATTCTTTATCCATCTGGAGAAGATCTCTCCTTTTTTGCCGGGAATGACGGCTATGACCGTATTCAGTCCTGCTTCATCCACCACATCCGTCATATAGCTTTTTCCGTCTTTAGCACGGAGTTTCAGTTGTCGACAGATTGTCGACAACTCATCTTTGCGCCGTTTGACGGCGTTCCAGTAGGAGCGCGGGTTTTTGCTTCCTGTCAGCGCTTCGGCAATGTCCATGGCGCAGAACCACCATTTGGCGCCTTCCTCATCCCATACCGCGCGAACTGGTATATTCTCAAAGAACCGGATAGAAGTTTTCTGCATCGGATCCCCCTTATCACAATATATGATATCACCATGCTCATGGAATTATAGCATATAAAAATTCAGTTGTCGACAGATGACATGAATGTGATCATGCCCAGATGCGGCGGTTCCGCCTGTTTTTCAGATAACACGGTAAAGCGGATCCGGATGCTGTGTATAGTAACGAAAAGCCCGGTTTCGGCGGCAAAGAGAATGCCGGGATCATGGACGGGGTTCAATATTCATTTATGACAGTTCCGTTCGGCAGGGCTTTGCGATATTTATCCGATATGGCCCTCCTTTTTTACAGTCGGGGCTGTGCAGAAAGACGGTTTTTATGCTATACTGTACAGGCAATACCGCACAATTCGTCAGCACGCTGAGCGACGCCTTTTCCACCATCTCCATCTCGCGGAAATCTCGATTTACCTCCGGTAAACCTTCGGTTTCCGCAAGCGGATCTGCTGAAAAATTCACTCGCCATCGCACAGACTCATTTGCGCGGTATTACCTGAAGGGATCCAGTATCCTTTTCGGAATGCTGCTTTTTTGATAAGAACATCGATCCCGCCCTCCGGCGGGAGCAAGGAGCGCCATATGGTTTCCATAACGGATTATAAAGGCAAAACAGTACATATGATCGGCATCGGCGGGTCCTCTATGAGCGGGCTGGCGGATATGCTGGTAAAGGAAGGGTATACGGTGACGGGCAGTGACCGTACGCTTTCCCACGCTGTGGAGGGGCTGATCGAAAAGGGCGTAAAGGTGTATATCGGCCACGACGCCCAAAATGTGCAGGGAGCGGACCTGCTGGTGTATTCCGCCGCCATCGCCGCGGATAACCCGGAACGGCTGGAGGCGAAGCGCCTGGGCATTCCCGAAATGGAACGCGCGGAGCTGCTGGGGCAGCTTATGCTGGGGCATGAGATCAATATCTGCGTGAGCGGAGCTCACGGCAAGACCAGCACCTCCTCCATGATCGCGGAGGCGCTGATCGACGCGGGGATGGATCCGGCTGTCTCCATCGGCGGGCGTCCCATCACGCTGGGCAGCGGCAGCCGCGTGGGCAGCGGCAAAGCGTTTGTGGCCGAGGCCTGCGAGTTTCACGGCAGCTTTCTCTTTATGCATCCCACCGTGGCGGTGGTGCTCAACATTGATGAGGACCATCTGGATTATTACGGCGATATCGAGCACATCGAACAGGCGTTCGAGCAGTTTCTGAACCTGCTGCCTGAAGACGGCACGGCTGTCGGCTGGGGCGGCGATGAGCGGATCATGAGGATCTTTTCCCGCCTGAACAGGCGGAAGGTCACCTTCGGCCTCACGCCGGATTGTGACTGCTTCGCTTCCTCCCTTTGCTATACAGAGGACGGGCGGGGAGATTTTGACATCGTTTTCGGTGGGAAGATGCTGGGCCATGTCACCCTGACCACCGCCGGGGAGTTTGCCGTGATCAACGCGCTGGCGGCCTTTGCCGCGTCCTATGTTGCCGGGGCTCCGGCGGAGGCGCTGTGCCGCTCGCTTTCCGATTTTGCCGGCGTGCACAGGCGGTTTGAACTGACAAGTGTGACCGACGGCGTGAGCTTGTATACCGATTACGGCCACAACCCGCCGGAAATGCGCGCCGCCGTGCATGTAGCGGTGATGCGCCATCCCCGCCGTGTGATCGCCGTGATGCAGCCGCACACCTACAGCCGTGTAAAAACGCTGTTTGAAGGGTATCTCACCTGCACCGAGGAGGCGGATATCACGCTGGTGACCGATATCTGTGCCGCCCGCGAGAAGGATCCCGGGGATATCAACAGCCTTATGGTGGTGGAGGGCATGAAAAAGCACGGCGTGAACGCCGTATATACCCCCACCTTTGACGATACGGAAAAGTATCTGCGCGATATCTGGCAGGAGGGCGATCTGGTGATCACCATGGGCTGCGGCGATATCAACCTGCTCAATGAGCAGATCCGCGGGCACGGCGACAGCAAAGGAAAAACGGAAAAATGAACATGAGACGAGTGGGGTGCGTGCTGCTGTGCCTCAGCATCGCGCTCTCCGCCCTGCCTGTGCGGGCGGAGGAAACGACAGAGGAGCCGGCGCCGCGCGAGTTTTTAACGGACGCGCTGGCCGGGGGCTATGACACGGGAAAAACGGTTTCCCTTTCGGGCACGTTGAGCATCAAAAAGGCGTTGAAGCTTACCGATGCCGCAAAATCGCTTGCGGACCGGCTGCTTGAAAGCGCGTCCTTTGCCCTGTCCTTTTCCTCCTCCGCCTATTCCCTTTCTCTTTTGTCCGGCGGCGAGGAATATCTGCGCCTTGAGGAGGCCGAAACGGACGCGGGCTGTGTGACCGCGGTGAACGGTTACTCCCTGTGCACAGAGGAAGGGCTTTTTGAAGCCGGCTTGGATGACTTCCTTTCCTTTTCAGCCTGCGCGGACGCGGCCCGTGAGACCGCGCGCCTCGTGGAGGGCGCGTATGACGCGCTGTATGAGGCGGAGGAATGCACGGAGATGGCGGACCGGACCCGCTTTTCCCGCGGAGGCAGAAGCAGAACGAGGATGGACCGCTCCTGCAGCCCGGCCCTTGCCCGTACAGCCTTTGAACCGTACGCGGAGGCGTTCCTCGCGGCTTGCCCGCGCGGCGTGCTTTCCTGTCTGCCGCGGGGCCTTGCCTTTACGGATGACGCGGTGTTTTCTGTCTATCGCACGCAGGATGGCTCCTGTCTGGCGGTAACGGTAAGCGGTACGGTGGCAGCGGAGGAAAAGACCTATACTCTTTCCTTCCGGGCGGATACCGGGGAGAGCGGAACGGCGCTTTTCTGTTCCCTCACCGGGGCGGATAAAAAGGAGCTGTGCTCCTTCTCGCTGGATATGAGCGGGGAGCGGAAGGATGCCGCGCTTTCCCGCAAGCTCACCGTGAAAACGACTGAAACGGTCAACGGGAAAAAGAAGAACACCGAAATCGTGCTCAGCCTTTCCGAGAAACTGAAGGCGGAGACCTCCGATCTTTCGATCACCCTGACGGTAAAGACAACGGAAAACGGCAAAACGATGAATTGGACCGTCACACCGAAGCTGACCGTTTCGGGTGAAAGCGGCAGCGGCACGGTGACCTTTTCACATAAAGCGGATCAGACCGTTGACCTGTCGGGCACCCTCACGCTGCTCGCCTTTTCAATAGGCGACCGGCCGCCTTTTTTGCCAGACGGCGGCAGCACGGAAACGGTGCGGGATCCGGAGACCGCCCTTCTGCTCGCGGAAGGGGAACTGCTGAAGGGATTGTCGCGCTATATGGCCTCGCTGCCTGAGGAGGATTTTCTTCTTTTCACTCATGAAGCGCGTACGGAGGAATGGACGGAGCTCTTTTCCGGGCGTGCGATAACACCTCAGGACTGGGCGGTGGAATAACGATACGGAGAACTGCCGCTGACAGCTCATCCGAAGGAGGAAATATGGGAATGAAACGGATCGTGATACGGGTGCTTGCCATGCTGTGCCTGTCCGCGCTGATGCTTGCGCTGAGCCCGGCGCAGGCGGTGGGCGGATCGGAGATCGACCTGGTGGAAAAGCTGCGTATGCAGCCCAAGGCCAGCGGTTATTCCGGCAGCGGCGAGATCCGCGCGAGCGGGGAAAGCATGGCTTTTCCGTTTGATGGGGCGTTTTCCCTTTTGAAGACGCTGGACGGGTACACGCTGACGGTGGCCGGCACCGGCTTTTCCCGTGACAAAAGGATCAAAGTGAATGACGGGTATGTTAAACAGCCGGTATGGGAGACCGATACGCTCGTCACGCTTGCCCGTGAGGAAAAGGTGCTGCCTGAGCTGCGCGTATATACGGATAACGACACCTTCGCGTTCTCCTCTCCTGTTTTTGAGGGGAAGATCCCCGCGTTCGGCCGCGGAGCGCTGCTGCGCGCGCTGGAAAATACCGGCCTTGCGGACCGGGACGCGGTGCTGATCTACAGGCTGGTCACGCTTTTTGCAGACAGCGCTCCGGCGCTGGAGCCCTATGTGAGCGATCTGGGCATGCGGCTTTCCGCTTTTTGCGATCATACGGAGGATGCGAGCGGCACGCGCCTGACCTACAGGGTGCCCGCCGCCGTGATGATGAAAAGCCTTGCCGATGAGGTGAGCGCCATGCTGGAGGACAAGAATGTCCGTCCTCTGATCGATCCCTTTGCAGCGGGAGAAGCGGAGGCGCTGCCTGCCCTGCTTGGCCGCGTCACACCGTCTGATGATTTTGAGATCACCCGCGTTTACGACCGGCAGGCCGTGATGCAGGAAACGGAAATGTATATCCCCTTTACCGGCGAGAACGGGTACAGTGCCTGCCGGATACGCCTCACGCCCGGGGAAGCGGGGCTTCATACGGAGATCACGCTTTCGGGAGATAAGGGAGAGGCTGCCTTCTCCTTTGAAAAAACCGGTCAGAACGCCTGGCGCGGCAGCTTCGGCACCGCGGACGCGGAGGGCGTTTCGCGCGCGTTTGACTGGCAGGCGGAGTACAGCATCGGCGCTGTGAGCTATGACCGGGTGAAGGATCTGGCCGTGCAGGAGCTGCGCGCGCGTGTTTCGGTGAGCGCGGACGGAAAAACGCAGACGGCCTCGGCCATGGTGCTTCTTTCCAGCGGCGCGAAGGCGACGGCGCCCCTCACCCTTGAACTGACCGCCGGGCTGGAAAGCGAAAACGGCGCCCGCGCGGAGCTGACCTTTACGGGCAACACCTTCCGCCGCACCGAACCCGGCACGCCGGATGAAAACAGCATGATCTTCCTGGACAGGACGGATGAAAACACGGCGAGGGAAACGCTGGAGACCGTCAAAAAGCTGTGGGACGCCCTTGGAAAACAATGATCCGGCAGCACTTCCTCCGCGGGTCTGAAACAACGGGTGACCGGAGATCATGGCGTCGCGACGCTGAGGGAAAGTGCCTTTACAGCAAACATCAAAAAAGAACAGACGGGATGCCTGTTCTTTTTTGATGGGCAGGGATAAGCGTTACGGATTCCGGGAACTCTTCGCAACACAAAAATCAAGCTGCCTTCAGCAGTTATCTTGACTGTGTGTTTTCAGAATGAAGATGATCGGCAGCAGGCCGGAAAGCATAAACATATGGAATATGAATGACAGAACCGATCGTTCTGCATTGATGATGTATTATTCTTGCCGTTTACTGATATACCGTTCTGCTTTGTATGAGATCGATAGTAACAATAATTGCACCTATCGGGGTAAACTCGACAAAGTTGTCCTGTTTCACTATTGAAACATAGTCGAAACAGTGATATAATGAATTTGGAAAAGACAAAAGATAGTTGTCACGGGGGAAAGGATATGGAAACCGGTCTGTTTCCAGCTCATATTCGCGAGGATGCATCAGGACAGCATATTATTCAAAGCGTATCTGAACATTTGGTGAATACAGCTAAGTGGTCGTCAAAGTTGGCTGAAAGTATCGGACTTGAAGCAACGATGCGGGTTCTTGGCTTGGTTCACGATATTGGAAAATATACGCCGGAGTTTATGCAATATATTACAAAAGCAGCTAATCATGAGAAAGTTATCCGTGGTTCAGTCAATCATACTTTTTCCGGAGTACAGTTTCTGCTCAAACACTTCCATGCTTCTGGCGTACTTGATTTCAACTCGGTGGCAGCAGAGATGATGGCTTATGCCTGCGGGGCACATCATGGGTTATTTGATTGTACGAATGAAAACGGTGAAAATGGATTTGATCGACGCCTGCTGGATCATAGTATTCGAGAAGCGGATTGTGAGAAGGCTTTCTTTTCATATTGTATTACTCAAACGGATTTCATTCAGCTTTATGAACTGGCCAAAAGTGAATTGATAGGAATACTGAATACATTCCGTATGTTCGGAAAAACTAAAGAAACATGTCAGTTCATGACCGGCATGCTGACCAGATTATTATGCTCTTTTCTGATTGAGGGAGACCGGAGAGATACGGCAGAGTTTATGAACGGAGCTTGTTTCTCAGATCCATTAAGTGAAGGACAATGGAGGGATGTCCGAGATCGGGTTGAAAAAGAAATTTGCAGTATGAACGCCGGTACAGCCGAAACACCGATCAATCATAGCCGTTCTGTCATATCCGCTCAATGTGCGAAAGCGGCAGAGCTTTCTCCGGGGATCTATCGTTTGAATGTTCCGACAGGAGCGGGAAAAACGCTCAGTTCTCTTCGATATGCACTCAATCATGTGGTTGCATATCAAAAAGAGCGGATCATTATTACTACGCCTCTGCTTTCTATCCTTGAACAGAATGCCGATGTAATCAGACAGTATATCCGGGATGATAACATTGTTCTGGAGCATCATTCCAATGTGGTCCGGGAGGATGAATCTGATGATGTTGCAGAAAATCATGAGCTGTTGATGGAGACCTGGTCTGCTCCCATCATCATTACCACGCTCGTTCAATTACTGAACACCATGTTTGATGGAAAAACTTCGTCTATCAGACGATTCCATTCGCTCTGCAACAGCGTTATTGTAATTGATGAGGTGCAAACTGTTCCTCGCAAAATGCTTTCCATGTTCAATTCCGCCATTTCTTTTCTGTCCAAATACTGCAATACCACTTTTGTTCTTTGTTCTGCTACCCAACCGGCACTTGAGCATGCGGAAAGACCTGCCTTGATGAAAATACAGGATCTGATACCGCGCGATGAAGCACTTTGGAAACCTTTTCATCGGACGGAGCTTGTTTTTGATGGCAGCATTCCACTGGCGGAGATCGTCCCGCTGGCTGCCGGGCTTCTTTCTGAAAGCAGCAGTGTTCTTGTTGTATGCAATCGAAAAGACGAAGCTGCGGAATTGGTTATGTTCACGATAAAGATGGAAATAACATGTTTTCATCTGTCAGCATCCATGTGCCCTGCACATCGCAGGAAAGTGTTGAACGAAATGAAGCAGATGCTTCGGTTGGGTGAAAAATTCATTTGTTATTCTACACAAGTGATCGAAGCGGGTGTAGATATTTCTTTCGGGTCAGTTATTCGCCTGTGCGCGGGGATGGATAGTGTGGTTCAGGCGGCAGGCCGCTGCAACCGGAATGGAGAATCAGATACCCCGTCAAAAGTCCATCTTGTTCTTTGTTCAGACGAAAAACTTGGAAAACTGAAAGAAATTCAAGAGGGGAAGAACGCAACACTATCTCTGATCGCTTCCTTCATGCAAAATCCTGAGAAGTATCAAAACGATCTTGCTTCAGATAGTGCCATTCTGTCGTATTATCAGCGTTTGTATCATTCTATAAATATCGGGGCACAGGATTATTATACTGATCATGGTTCCTTATATTCGCTTCTTTCCGGCAATGAGAATAGCACAGCGCTTAATAATGAAGTAAACAAAAGATATTACCTCAACCAGGCGTTTAAAACAGCCGGTGAATTATTTGAAGTGTTTGATGACCAATCCGAAACGATCCTTGTTCCCTGGGAAGACGGTGCGGAATTGATCGCCGGTCTGACGGAGGCGTGTGAGAAATTAGATGATTTACAGATTTCAACATTTCTGAAGAAAGCTAAAGCATATTCTGTCTCTGTTTATCAGTATCAGCTGCAAAAGTTGAAAGAGCATGGCTTGATCATTAGTTTATTGGATGGTGCTGTTCAAATTGCTTCACCATCATGTTACAGTGATTTGCTTGGTTTGGTGTTGCCACAGTCTGATTTTTTGGAGGTATAGAATGCAGTATCCGAACATTGTAGAATTTTTGGTCAGTGGTGACTATGCATTGTTTTCTGACCCAATTACCCGTGTGGGTGGAGAAAAATGCACTTATCAGGTTCCGACCTATGAGGCGTTGAAAGGTATCCTGATGAGTGTATATTGGAAGCCTACTTTGATTTGGTATATTGATGCCGTTCGGGTTCTGAATCCGATTCGGACGGAAGTCAAGGGAATGCGGCCGATAGACTACAACGGTTCTAAGAATGATCTCTCGTTTTATACTTATTTGAAAGATTGCGCCTATCAGGTTCGTGCCCATTTTGAATGGAATATGAATCGCCCTGAACTGGAAGATGACAGAAATGAAAACAAACATCATGAAGTTGCCAGACGAATGATCGTTAAGGGCGGTCGAAGGGACATTTTTCTGGGGACACGGGAATGTCAGGGATATGTGGAACCTTGTGTCTTCGGCGAAGGCGACGGTGCTTATGACCAAATCCCCGAAATGACATTCGGGGTAATGTATCATGGGATCACCTACCCTGATGAAGCATATGATGATGCTACTTCCGGGAAAATGACAGCAAATTTTTGGTATCCGGTAATGAAGAACGGTGTGATTGCATTCTGTAAACCACAAGCTTGTCCTGTTCACAGAATGGTTCGGGATATGGAAATGAAACCATTTGGGCAGGAGGATATACTGTTTGCGGAAAAGGAGGATGAGTAATGGGACTGCTTCAGAAAGCCTGCGAAACATATGATCTTCACGCTTCGCTGGCGGGAGTATATCGTGAAGGGCATGAGCCGCTGCTGCCGATAGGACACAATCTTTCTTCTGCCAAGATCGAAATTACTTTGAATGAAAAAGGTGCATTTGTAACAGCAAGAAGCGTTGCAAAAGATGAACCTAAAGTGATCTTTCCTGTTACGCAGGAATCCGGAGGGAGGACTTCATCTCCCTGTGCGCATCCTTTGTGTGACACGATAGAATATATCTCACCGGACAATGAACAGAAACATCAACTGTATCTGTCTGAGCTTTCTGCGTGGGAGGGCTCATCATACACTCATCCTATGCTTACTGCGATTCTTACCTATGCCAGATCCGGAACGATCCGGTACGATCTTGACCGGTCAGGTATCTCTTTTGAAGATAAGGATCTGGTATGCTGGCGTGTGCTTGGAATTCTAAATGAAGAAGAAGCATGCTGGAAGAATCAGGCATTGTTTGAGAAATATCGTAGATACTATTTTGATAAACTAGCCGGGACGCAAACGGATTTCTGCATGATTACAGGGCGTAATGATATTTCTGCGAAGCAACATTCCAAGGGAGTATTCAGCTTTGCGGGAAATGCCAAGCTGATCTCGGCAAATGATAATTCCGGATATACCTATCGGGGTCGATTCACTGCACCGGAACAAGCTGCAACTATCAGTTATGAGGCATCACAGAAAGCGCACAATGCCTTGAGATGGATCATTTCCGAACAGAAAGCATACTACGGAGGAAAAGCGTTTATTTGTTGGAACCCGTCGGGGCTTGTATTACCGGCACTGACGGATCCGTTTGGTTTTACTGCGGAGGAAGGCCCTAAAGAGCCTTCGGCGTATAAAAAGCAGCTTCGTGATTCATTGAATGGATATCGAACCGGTCTTCCTGATGAAGCAGGTGTTGAGATCGCTTCATTTGAAGCAGCAACTCCCGGCCGCTTATCCATCGCGTTTTACAGCGAACTGACCGCATCTGATTTTCTGCAGCGCTTGTATGAATGGGATGAGCATTGCTGCTGGTATGGAACCCACGGAGAAATTCGATCTCCATCCCTTCGGCAAATCGTAAACTGTGCTTTCGGACACGAACAGGAGGGGAAAGGGTTTGTTACGGATGATGAACTGATGGCCAGAGAGATGCAAAGGCTGGTTGCCTGCCGCGTTGAGAAGATGCCGATTCCGATGGATATCAGGAATGTGCTGGTGCAAAGGGCGTCATCTCCGCAGGCGTTCTCTTCCGGTTATCGTGCACAGATTTTGAGCACCGCCTGCGCGGTGTTACGAAAACATTATTTCGATAGAAAAGGAGAGGATTTTGAAATGGCGCTTGAACCCAATAAGCCAGATCTTTCATATCAGTATGGTCGGCTTCTGGCTGTGCTGGAGAAGATCGAAACCGATACCTATGGTACAGGGGACGATAGTCGGGAACCAAACGCGATTCGTATGCAGGCGGTTTTCTGTCAGAAGCCGCAGTATGCATCCAGCCGAATTTTGGAACAGCTGAAGCGGGCTTATCTTCCCAGACTGAAACCGGGAACAAGAGCGTTCTATGAGAAGCTCATGGGTGAAATTTATGAACAGATCTCCGCATTTTCGGATAATGAGTTGAACCGTCCGCTGAAAGACTTGTACCTGATAGGTTACTACCTGCAAAAGAACGAACTCTACAAATCCCACAGTGATAAGAAAATGGAGGAAGAAGAAAATGGCTCTGAAGAATAAGATCGATTTTGTGGCTTTCATCTCCGTAACAAATGCTAATTCCAATGGTGATCCTTTGAACGGCAATCGCCCCCGTACTGACTATAATGGTTTCGGAGAGATTTCTGATGTATGTATCAAGAGAAAAATAAGGAATCGTATGCAGGACCTTGGGTACAAGGTTTTTGTCCAGTCTGCCGATCGGGCAGATGACGGCTTTGACAGCTTAAACGCGCGTGCTACCAAAACGCTTGTCGGCTGTAAGAAGGAAGCTGACTATGTAAAAGTTGCCTGTGGTACCTGGCTTGATGTACGCTCCTTTGGTCAGCTCTTCGCAATCAAGGGTGCTAAGAAAGGCGAGGGCGTATCGACCGGTATCCGCGGACCTGTTTCCATCCATCAGGCGGTAAGCGTTTCTCCTGTGGAAGTGGTTTCTATGCAGATCACAAAGAGCGTGAACGGCGAATCCAGCGGGACAGCGCGGTCTTCCGATACAATGGGTCAAAAGCACTTTGTTCGTTTCGGTTTGTATAAGTTGATGGGTTCCATCAATGTACAGCTTGCCGAAAAGACCGGCTTTACAGAAGAAGATGCCGGGGTGATCAAGGAGTGCCTTCGCACGCTGTTCATTAATGATGCCTCCTCAGCCAGACCGGATGGATCTATGGAAGTGGTCCAATTGTTCTGGTGGGAGCATAACTGCAAAGACGGTCAATATTCCTCTGCCAAAGTTCACCGCAGTGTGCGGGCACAACTCAAGCCGGAAGTCGAATTCCCTGCCTGTGCCGATGATTATGAAATTGTGCTGGATGAACTTCCGGGTTTAAAGCCTGAAGTGATCGACGGTATGTGATGGAAAATGAAGTCTTGCTTCTTTCTGGGATCCAGCATTTTGCATATTGCCCAAGGCAGTGGAGTATGATCCACATTGAACAGCAATGGAATGAAAACGGAAAAACTGCAGATGGTAGGATACTCCATCAGGTGGCGCATAACGGCCCCGAACGCGAATTGCGGAAAGATACATTGATTATCCGTGGGCTACGCGTCAAGTCTGATATACTTTGCATTACCGGTACTTGTGATGTGGTAGAATTTCATCGTTCAGAAGACGGGATACCGCTGCATAGTGATAAAGGGCTGTGGCTGCCTTATCCGGTGGAGTATAAGCATGGGGACGAAAAGGTAAACAACTGTGACCGGCTGCAGTTATGTGCACAAGCGGTTTGTCTTGAGGAGATGTTTGGCTGTGCTATTCCGGAAGGAAGCTTATATTACGGAGAAATCCATCGCAGGGAGAAGGTATCTTTTGATACCGCACTACGGAAGGAATTGACTTCGACTGTGGAAGAAATGCACCGGCTTTACAAGAAAGGAAGCACCCCTCCACCTGTGTTCCGAAAAGAATGCAGATCCTGTTCATTGGTGAATGAATGCCTTCCGGAAATTGCGAAGCTGAATACAGTTGCAGGCTATATTCAGAAAAGACTCGAGGATGAAGCATGAGGAAACTGCTGAATACCCTGTTTGTCACCTCAGAAGATAAATATCTTGCCTTGGAAAACGAAAATGTGGCTGTCTATGCCGGGAAGGACAAAGTAGCCGAATTCCCTCTTCATACACTGGAGGGAATCGTATCGTTCTCCTATCGTGGGGCCAGTCCGGCTTTGATGGGTGCGTGCGCCGAGCGCAAAATCTCATTTTGTTTTCTGAAACCAAACGGACACTTTCTGGCAAGAGTGTGCGGTGCTGAAAATGGCAATGTCCTTTTGCGCAGGGAGCAGTATCGTATTGCAGATGATGATGTGAGAAGCTGCGGAATTGCACGGCATATGATACTGGGGAAAATTTTCAATGGCAGATGGGTCTTAGAACGCGCGCTGCGAGATCACTCTCTTCAGGTGGATTGTTCCTTGCTTGAGGAGGCGTCACGACAACTGAAGCAACAGCAGCAAGCAGCTCTTTCTTCAAACGGAACGGAGGAGCTCAGAGGTATTGAGGGTAAAGCAGCTGTATATTATTATCATGTTTTCAATGAATTGATACTACAGCAAAAAGATAACTTTATCTTCAAAAATCGTAACAGAAGACCACCAGAGGATCCTGTGAACGCCTTGCTTTCCTTTGGCTATACGCTTCTGGCAAACGATTGCGGGGCTGCTTTGGAAAGCACAGGCTTGGATTCTTATGTAGGTTTCATGCATAAGGACAGACCCGGACGTGCATCACTGGCTCTTGATCTTGAGGAGGAGCTTCGTCCTGCGGTGGCAGATCGTTTTGCACTTTCGCTCATCAATAACCGGATGATCAATAACAGCCATTTTGATTTCCAATCGGATGGCGCTGTGTTATTGAATTCTGATGGACGCAGCTTGTTTTTGAAAAAATGGCAGGAAAGGAAGAAGGAAACGATTACACATCCATATCTGAAGGAAAAGATTGCCTGGGGATTGGTTCCGTATGTTCAGGCTTTATTGCTTGCAAGAACCATTCGCGGAGACTTGGAAGCATATCCTCCGTTTTTATGGAAGTAAGGAATACTATATGATGGTTTTGATCACATACGATGTGAATACAGAATCGCCTGCCGGAAGGAGTCGACTGGCACATGTGGCAAAAAAATGCAAAGCACACGGCCAGCGAGTACAGAATTCTGTATTTGAATGCATTCTGGATCAGGCACAGTATCTACTATTACAGAATGAATTAAAAGCTATGATTGACCCGAAAACAGATAGCTTGCGTTTCTATGTGCTGGGGAACAACTACAAAAATCATATCATTCATTTTGGAGCAAAACCAGCCTATGATGCAGAAGGGGTTTTGTTGATTTGATGAAGTGCGAACCGAATGAATACATCATTTCTTTGGAAGGTTCGCACCCGGAAAACTGTCTGTTTTGTTAAAAATGGAGCAATTGGTGATTTGCCAATGTACTATGGGTTTACTCTTTTATACAAAAGTAGGCAGAAAGTATTCTGAATTTTTGTTTACTTTTGCTGTCTCACCCCGCGCGGGGTGAGTGGATTGAAATAAAGACTTTGAAATTGAACGCCGTGAGATGGAGGTCTCACCCCGCGCGGGGTGAGTGGATTGAAATACTTTTTCTGATGCGAACCGAAATAAAGGCTTTGTCTCACCCCGCGCGGGGTGAGTGGATTGAAATATAAGTGAGGCACCGTATGGAGATCAGGGAAGCGTCTCACCCCGCGCGGGGTGAGTGGATTGAAATAACTGGGACAATGATACCGGCCTGTGCCGCAACAACGTCTCACCCCGCGCGGGGTGAGTGGATTGAAATATCAGGCCCATGATTTCATTCACCGCGGTCTGCACGTCTCACCCCGCGCGGGGTGAGTGGATTGAAATTTCATCGCCTTCCGGTCCTCCCAGTAGGCGATCCTGTCTCACCCCGCGCGGGGTGAGTGGATTGAAATAGTATAAATCAAAATACTGCCCGAACTGCGGCGGTCTCACCCCGCGCGGGGTGAGTGGATTGAAATTTCCTGCTGCGCGACAACCGGGCAAAAAATATGGTCTCACCCCGCGCGGGGTGAGTGGATTGAAATTATGTGAAGGACATGCCGATCGCGATAGATGACGTCTCACCCCGCGCGGGGTGAGTGGATTGAAATATGGCCGTGCTTTATCAAGTTGGCAATGAATTTTTTGTCTCACCCCGCGCGGGGTGAGTGGATTGAAATATCCCGATAGGCAATCCAAAAGGAACCTTTGGGTCTCACCCCGCGCGGGGTGAGTGGATTGAAATACGATGCAGTACGCGCCCTTTCCTGCCCATTTCGTCTCACCCCGCGCGGGGTGAGTGGATTGAAATTCGTCCCCCTGTTTGTACCGCCATGCTCTGGCCAGTCTCACCCCGCGCGGGGTGAGTGGATTGAAATATCTCCGTGTAGGTCAGCCCGGCGATCAGGCCGTGTCTCACCCCGCGCGGGGTGAGTGGATTGAAATATCACCATGGCATGGTCCAGCAGATCAATGCTCGTCTCACCCCGCGCGGGGTGAGTGGATTGAAATCGTTCATCGCCTCTATCTGCTGTCTGATGGTCTCAGTCTCACCCCGCGCGGGGTGAGTGGATTGAAATTCTTTCATCAGCGCTACATTATCCGTCACGAGGGTCTCACCCCGCGCGGGGTGAGTGGATTGAAATACCTCCGATGATTTCTGCCAGTTCCAACACGGCTTCGTCTCACCCCGCGCGGGGTGAGTGGATTGAAATTACGTGAAAGACCCCGTAGAAACGGTAAAGCCCGTCTCACCCCGCGCGGGGTGAGTGGATTGAAATACCGTGAGCGTGTGGCTGTACAGCCCGAGGCAGGTCTCACCCCGCGCGGGGTGAGTGGATTGAAATGACAATGCGCGGAAAATCGCGCTGCACCAGATGGTCTCACCCCGCGCGGGGTGAGTGGATTGAAATCTTGAATAATTCAAAGTCGGTTTTTTTCATTGTTGTCTCACCCCGCGCGGGGTGAGTGGATTGAAATATGCTGGCGAACTTTATGCCATCCTCAATAACCGTCTCACCCCGCGCGGGGTGAGTGGATTGAAATAATACGGTCTTTGTCCTCATCGGGTTTCTGTTCAGTCTCACCCCGCGCGGGGTGAGTGGATTGAAATATCGGCATGAAGGCTGCCGGTTTCGCCGTGGTGGTCTCACCCCGCGCGGGGTGAGTGGATTGAAATAACAATGTCAACAACAACGGCAACGCGAACACGGTCTCACCCCGCGCGGGGTGAGTGGATTGAAATCATTCATCGCGGTTGAATGCACCCACGCCAAGCGTCTCACCCCGCGCGGGGTGAGTGGATTGAAATACAAAAGGCGTAGGCGACCCGGTAGAAGTAAGTTGTCTCACCCCGCGCGGGGTGAGTGGATTGAAATTCTGATAGCGGTATCTACCGCCTTGCAATCGTTGGTCTCACCCCGCGCGGGGTGAGTGGATTGAAATACTCGGCATCATTGTCATCCTCGTCTTCTTCGTCCGTCTCACCCCGCGCGGGGTGAGTGGATTGAAATTCCTTCGCCTCAGCAGCGATCTGCTGCTGCCTCTGTCTCACCCCGCGCGGGGTGAGTGGATTGAAATAGGATCGCGTTGTATATGCTCGCGCCGGCCATCACGTCTCACCCCGCGCGGGGTGAGTGGATTGAAATTACGTTCGACAGCATTTGCCGGAACGTGGAATGAGTCTCACCCCGCGCGGGGTGAGTGGATTGAAATCTGAATGAATAAGAAAGGACGTGAATCAGATGGGTCTCACCCCGCGCGGGGTGAGTGGATTGAAATTTTTACCCGGCTGACGGCATCGGCGGAAGCGCTATCGTCTCACCCCGCGCGGGGCAGGGTCATCTCATTTAAAAATGCGGTAGGCAAACAAGCACAGTCAAGAAAACAG
>CALGBY010000127.1 GCA_937886445.1 uncultured Clostridia bacterium
CGACATGCGCGTCGCCGAGGAGCGGCTGAAAGCCGCTTCCGCTATCCATTTCCGGCCGTAAAATGAGCGTTTTTGTAATATACAAAAATGCCATTTTGCAGGAAACCGATGTGATCGCGTGAAAGCAGGTAACGCCCTGCTTTCATTCGCAGCGAAAGCAAGCGCGCCCCTGCCCCGCTTGCTTTCGAGGGCCGCAAGGCCCCTTTAGGGTTGTTTCCCGATATACGCCAGAATACCGCCGTCCACATACAGCACATGGCCGTTCACAAAGTTGGAGGCGTCGCTGGCAAGGAACACAGCGGGGCCCTGCAGGTCGCTCGTGTCTCCCCAGCGGCCGGCGGGCGTTTTGCTTACGATGAACTGGTCAAAGGGATGGCGGCTGCCGTCTGCCTGACGCTCGCGCAGCGGCGCGGTCTGCGGTGTGGCGATGTAGCCAGGCCCGATGCCGTTGCACTGGATGTTATACGCGCCGTATTCGGAGCAGATATTGCGGGTGAGCATCTTCAGTCCGCCCTTGGCGGCGGCATAGGCGGAAACGGTCTCTCTGCCCAGCTCGCTCATCATGGAGCAGATATTGATGATCTTGCCATGGCCCTTTTTGATCATGGCGGGGATCACGGCCTTGGAGCAGATGAAGGGCGCGGTCAGGTCCACATCCACCACCTTGCGCCATTCGGCGGCGCTCATCTCGGTCATCGGGATGCGGCGGATGATACCGGCGTTGTTCACCAGAATATCCACAACGCCCACCTCGTTTTCGATGCGCTCAACAAGGGCCTTCACGGCCTCCTCATTGGTCACATCGCACACATAGCCCTTCGCGGGGATGCCCTTTTCGGCATAGGCGGCAAGGCCCTTATCCACCAGCTCCTGATTGATGTCGTTGAACACGATCGCGGCGCCGGCGGCATGGAACGCCTCGGCGATCGCGAAGCCGATGCCGTAGGAGGCACCGGTGATCCAGGCAATTTTACCCTTCAGGGAAAAATCATTCATATCCATCGCTGTTTCTCCTTTTTCGCCTGTCAGCGCAGCTCGGTAGTGGGGATGGTATCCATATCGTCAAACGCCTGGTTTTCACCGCCCATGGCCCAGATGAAGGTGTAATTGCTGGTGCCGGCACCGGCATGGATGGACCAGGAGGGGCTGATCACGGCCTGCTCGTTCTGCATCACGATGTGACGGGTCTCATTGCCCTCGCCCATCATGTGGAACACCACATTGTTCTCGGGCACCTCAAAGTAGAAATACACCTCCATGCGGCGCTCATGGGTATGCGCGGGCATGGTGTTCCACACAGAACCGGGCTCCAGCACCGTCATGCCCATGGAAAGCTGGCAGGTCTTGAGTACATCGGGGTGGATGAACTGGTTGATCACGCGCTTGTTGCTGGTCTCGGCCGCGCCGCAGGGCTTCTTGGCGGCGTCCGCGATGCGGATCAGACGGCTTTCATAGCTCGTATGCGCGGGAGCGGACACGATGTAGAACTTGGCGGGAGCGGCGGGGTCTGAGCTTTCAAACACCACGTTCTTCACGCCCTTAGTGATATACAGGCAGTCCTTATAGCCCAGCTCGTACACGGTATCATCGGCATACACCTTGCCCGCGCCGCCCACATTGAACATGCCCAACTCGCGGCGCTCGAGGAAATAGTGCGTTCCGAAATTTTTCCAGATATCGATGCCCTTATCCAGCGGCACCTTTTCGCTGACGGGCATCACGCCGAGGGTGACCATCCGGTCCACATGGCTGTATACGGCCGTCACCGTATCCGGGGTAAACAGGTTTTCGATCAAAAACTCTCTGCGGGTCTCTTCGGTAGTATAGCGTTTGAAATCGCGCTGGTTGCAGGAATAGCGAATATCCATAAAGCAGCCTCCTTGTTGTTTGTTGAGGGTATTATACCATACTCCCCCTGCTCAGGCAATCATTATGTGATGTAAGTGCTTTCAATTTTTGTATTTTCCCCGTTTCATTGACAGCGCGCGCGTTTTTACCTATAATAGGCACATACTTTCCGAATAAACGGGAGGAAGCCATGAAGAAGCGGATCTCGGAAAAAACGCGTTTTGAAAAAATCTGTGAAGCCGGGCTCACGGCGCTGGCCGTGCTGACCGGGGTATACCATCTTGCCGTCATGCTGTGCGCCTATGTGTTCGACAGCACAAAGTCGGCCTCCCCCTGGCTGGCGGCCGACCGGTACACGGTGCTCGTGTTTTTCGTTCTGGCCCTTCTTTATATCCCGGTCAAGGCCTTCGCCTTTCCGGAGAGAAGAAAAGAGCTTTCCCGCTTTTTCAAAAACGCCTTCGGCGGCGACCGGCTGTGGCCGGTGCTGCTGCTGCTCTGGGCGGTCATCGGCTGCATCGCGATGAAGGGGCGCACGGATGACTTTTTCACCTTCATGAGGGATGGCCAGGCCCGCCGCTACCTTACCGAAAACGCCTTTCCGATCAACGACAAATTCCTGATGGACCTTGCCGTATGCGCGCTGATCCTCTTCCCGCTGCCCGCACTGCTCGGAAAATACCGCAAGGCCGTGTGCGAAGGGATCCTCCACCTGTTCACGGCCGGGTGCGCGCTGTTCATGATCACCGTACTCATCCCCTATTTTGGCGGCCGCGTCGTGAACGCTCCGGGCGGGCAGATCGGCGTGAACACCAAGGGCAATATGGTGATCGCCTGCAATTCCAACACCACAGGCGCGTTTTCCGCCCTGTTCCTGATCCTCAGCCTGTATTTCGTCACCTCTCCCCGCGCGCTGCCGGTGCGCGTGCTTTACGCCGTTTCCGCCGTGATCCAGCTGGCCGCGCTCGGCCTTTCGGGCAGCCGCGCTTCGCTTTTGGCCTCCGCCTGCGCCGCGGGCGTGATCGCGTTCCGCGCGGTATACGGCATGAAGAAGCTGCAGGATAAGACGCTTTCGCGCCGTCTGCTCATTTCCGTGCCCGCGGGCCTTCTCGCGGCCGGGCTTGTGCTGCTTTCAAGAGATCTGATACGCGATCTCTATGTTGCCGTGACGGGCTTCAGCTTTGTTTCCGATAAGGCGGCCGGCTTGAGCGGACGCCTCCGCCTGTGGGGCAACTGCCTGCAGGCCACCTTCGCGAACGCCTCCAACGCCGTGTTCGGCGTTACACCGGGCTTTGTGGAGCATGCCATCGGCATCGTGCGCAATAACCCGGATAATGTGCTTTACGCGCACAACCAGTTTTTGCAGGTGCTGCTCGCCTTCGGCCTGCCCGGGCTGGCGATCTTTTGCGTGTGGCTGTATAAAACAGCCGTGCGCTGCGTGCGCGTAGGGCTAAAAAAGGCCTGCTACGCGCTGCCGGCGGCGGTGCTGCTGCTGGTGGTATCCAACCTGGCCGAAAGCTATCTCACCGCGTATTTCTACTTCTGCGGCGGCATGTTCTTCCTGATCGCGGGCTGTGTTGCCGCCGAGGATGAAGAGCTGCCGGTAAAAAAGAAGACTTCCCCCGCCCGCAAAAGGTAAACTGATCCATCCTGTTACTGAGGCTGAAAACAAAAAGACGTCGCCGCGGATGAACTGCCCGGCGGCGTATTGATCCGGAGTTGCCTTGTGCCCCGAACGAAAAAACGCTCGGCCCTGATGCCGAACGGTTGACGAACAAAGCTTCGAAATTTCAGATCGTAAACACACGTGATCAGGCTTTCCCGTCTTTGTCTCAGCAGTAGCCTTCCTTACCGTACCACCGTATATATAAACGGAACCGCGGCAATGAACAGGGCCTTCCGGTATGCGGTCCCCGCGCAAATATACTGAAGGGAGAAACCGGTATGAAAACAAATGACGCGATGAACACCGTCAAAAAGGATGCTGAGATCCTGAACAGGAATACCCGTGCGCTCAGCGAGGAAGAAAATGCTCAGATCACGGGCGGTCAGAACACAGACGGCAGACATGATGACTATGTAACAAAGATGGTCTGTCCCTGCGGCTATTCTAAAGATTGGTACGGCTATTTTGTGGGCGATGTGTTTGACTGCCCGAAATGCGGACAACATACCTTAAAGGGAGAAAGAAAGGTATAAGCGCGCGGCTTATCGGAAAAGCGAACGCGTCCGTCCCTGCATCGTCGATGTCCGGCAAAATCTCCGCGCCGGAAGCGATCAGGCAGACATCGGAGCTTCTTCCGGCAGGCAGGTCATAAGTCACACATTGTACCTTCTGCAAGCCGGCGAAAGAGACAGAATGATTCAAAAGGGGCAGTTCAATAAAGAGCTGCCCCTTTTCATTTTGATAAACAGCACACCGATCACCACTCATACACCGGAAAACAGCCGTTTATCACGCCATGACGACAATGGTATTTTGTGCGTCCAAGGTTTTTATGTGCAGGAAACACCGGATTTCTCCCGGGAAATGACATACACAGAAACAGATCCGCCGCGTTATATCAGGTAAGCCATATTATAACTGATCCGCAGCGGTATCTTTTTATGCGGAAATATATCGGTCAGGCATTTACCGTCATCCCGGCCTGCCGCGTCCGTCAGTTCAGCGCGATCTCCTCCACCGTTTCCCTGAAGAGCGCCGCCGCGTTCTTTTTCACCTGCTCCCATTCCTCCTCATAGCCCCTGCCGCGCAGCAGCCTTACACAGGAGGCGGTCTCATCGATCAATCGCGCGTCCGCGGCGTATTTCATGCCCGGGATCAGCGCCGCCCCGTGCTGGCGCGTGCCCAGAAAATCTCCCGGCCCGCGCATCTCCAGATCCTTTCTCGCCACCTCAAAGCCGTCATTGGTCTCGCAGAGGGTCTTCAGGCGGGCATTCTTTTCCGCCATCAGGAAGCACCAGCTTTTTTCCGCCCCGCGGCCCACGCGGCCGCGCAGCTGATGCAGCTGGGAAAGGCCGAAGCGATCGGCGTTTTCGATCACCATCACGGTGGCGCCCGGCACATTCACGCCCACCTCCACCACCGTTGTGGATACCAGCACATCGATATCGCCCTTCTGGAAGGCGGAAAGCACCCTTTCCTTTTCGGCGCTGTCCTGATCCCCCCAGGTGAGGCCCAGCCGCAGAGAGGAAAGCGGGCCGGTGCACAGCCCGGCGTAGGTCTCCTTCGCGCTGTGCAGGTCCAGCGTTTCGCTTTCCTCCACCAGCGGGCACACGATATACGCCTGACGGCCCTTTTCATGCTCCGAAAGGATAAAGCGGTACAGATCCTCCCGCTTCTCCTCGCTCACGGTGCGGGTGGCCACCGGCACGCGCCCGGGAGGCATTTCATCGATCACGGATATATCCAGATCCCCGTACAGCACAAGGGCCAGGCTGCGCGGGATGGGCGTGGCGCTCATCACCAGCGCGTTGGGGCGGATATTTGTTTTTTTGTTCAGCAGATTGCGCTGCTTTACGCCGAAGCGGTGCTGTTCATCGGTGACCACCAGCCCGATGGAGGCAAACTCCACGCCGCTGCTGAGCAGCGCGTGTGTGCCGATCACCGTTTGCCATTTGCCGGAAGCGATATTTTCCAGCGCTTCCCGCTTTTCCTTTGCCTTCATGCCGCCCAGCAGCAGCCCGCAGGAGACGCCCAGCGGCTCCAGCAGCTTTTTCGCGCTTTCATAGTGCTGGGAAGCCAGGATCTCCGTGGGCGCCAGCATCACGCCCTGAAAGCCGTTCATCGCGCAGGCGTACAGCGCGGCAAAGGCCACGGCGGTCTTTCCGCAGCCCACATCGCCCTGCACAAGCCGGTTCATCGCCCGCGGCGAGGCCATATCCCGCGCGATCTCGCCCAGCACCCTTTTCTGCGCCCCGGTGGGCGGGAAGGGCAGCGAGGCAAGAAAGCGCCCCGTCTCTCCCCCGTCCGGGATCACGGTGCCCTCCGTGCGCTCTCCGTACATCACGGCGGTGGCCGTCTGGTAGAAAAGCAGGCTTTCAAAGGAAATGCGGCGCAGCGCGATCTCCAGGCTTTGCATATCGGTGGGAAAGTGCGCCTGGCGCAGCGCGAAATTGCGCTCGCACAGCTGATATTTCATGCGCACAAGCTCAGGCAGGGTCTCGGGGCAGCATTCATCCGTCTGCTCAAGCGCCTGCCTTATCATCTCCCGCAGCACCTTGCCGGGGATGTCCTTCAGCGCACGGTATTCGCTCTGGATGGTCCTTTCCCGCACGATCGCCGCGCCGTTCATCACAGTCTTCCCCTGTTTGGTACGTATGACCCTGCCGTAAAGGGTAAGCTCTCCCTCCGCGGGCAGCTGATCCTTCACCCACGGCTGGTTGTACCACTGCAGGGCCAGCCTGCCGCTGTCATCCTCTATCTCCGCCGTTACGGCAGTGAGGCCGCGAAAGCGGCTCAGCCTGGGCGCGCGGGAAATAAAGCCCGTCACGCAGCAGGTGCTGCCGGGCGTCGCCTCGCTCACAGGCACGGATACCGTCATGTCGCGGTAGCGGTCAGGCAGGGTCAGGATGAGCGCCGTCACGCTGCGTATACCGGCCTTTTCCAGCGCCGCCAGCCTGCCGGGGCCTACCCCCCTCAGATCCTTCAGTTCCAGCATATTATATGATCCGATCCATTATTCGTACATGGCCAGCGCCTGCGTAAGCTGCGTCATCGCCACGGTGAGCGTGCTGTTATCGGGAGAAGCGTTCAGCACATTTTCCATGTTCTCCGCCGCGTAGTACAGCGCGGCATACGAGCTGCTGCCCACATCCATGCCCTGCATGCGCTGCCACGCCTTTTCAAGCAGACTGCGCGCGTCCCGCAGCCGCCATTCATCCGCGCTGCCGGCAGGCGTATAGGGAGAGGTATAGCTCGCGTGCAGCGTGCAGGAGGAAAGTGTTCCGTAGGGGTCCTGAAGGGCGTATTCGCCCAGATAATCCTCCAGCACGCCGGCGTACCTTGTGTTTCTGAAGCGCTCCAGCGCGTGCCCGGCGGGGATAACGATCACAGACTGTGTCTCGGTATCGGGGCAGTAGGGAGAGGCCACCTGCCCGCTTTCACGGCAAAGCTCCACCGTGCGGTGCATGCGGCAGTATTCGGTGGGCTGCGTGCCCGCGCGCCAGTAATCCGACACCGTCTTGTATCCCATGGCGTCATGGCGGCAGGCATCGGTGGCCAGCTCGCCCGATACGGAGCATACCTCCACCTTCACCAGCCCGTAATCCTGAGCGGTGCCGTTCATGATATCCCGGTTTTCCAGGTTCTTATCCTTATGGATCTTTTCCATAAAGGCCTTCCACAGCAGCGCGGCGCTGTTGCCGCCGGTCGTCTTGGAGGAAAGCGCCTTGTAATTATCATGGCCGATCCACACCGCGGCGCAGTACCAGCCCGTCATGCCGGCAAAGAACACGCCCTTCTGATCGGAATTGGTGCCCGTTTTGCCCGCCACGGTCTGCCCCTTGATGGCCGCCTTGGTGGCGGTGCCGCTCTTGACGGCGTCCTTCAGGATATCCACGGTGAGCCACGCGGTGGAGGGAGAAAACACCTTGCGCATCGTCTGCTTCTGGTGGCTGTCCCAGATATTGACGCGGTTGCCGTTTTCATCCTCCTTGAAAAGGCCCAGGAAGGTGATAGGCCGCTGGTATACGCCGCCGTTGGCCAGGCAGGAATACGCCACCGCCATTTCAAACGGCGTGATGCCCGAGGAGCCCAGCGTAACGCCGAAGGGCGTGGCGCTGATGCGGCTCTGGCTTACGCCCAGCTTGCGCAGGAAGCCCACGCTGTCCTCCACATACACGATGTTCATCATCGCGTACGCGGCGGCGGTGTTATCGCTCTTTTTCAGCGCCGTACGCAGCGTTTCGGGCCCGGCGTAGCTGCTTCCGCCGTAGTTGGTGGGCCAGGAATCCTCCTGCTTTTCGTTCAGCCAGCCCTGAATGGGCACGGGCATATTGTACAGCACCGTGCCGCCGCCCGCGCCCTTCTCAATGGCGGGGGCATATACCGAGAAGGGCTTGATGGCACTGCCCACCGGCATGTTCATATCGGCCGCGCGGTTCAGCGTTTTGCGGCGGGTGGGCGTTTCGCGGCTGCCTACGATGGCCTTCACCTCGCCCGTTCTGTAATCCATCACCACGGCGGCCGCCTGCGGCTGGATGATCTCCTCATAGGTGCCGTCGCTGTTGCGCGCGCGGTAGATCTTATCCTCCGGGTCTCTCAGCGCGGGATAATCCTTAAAATCGCGCAGCGTTTCCTCCACGGTCTTCTGTATGCCGGTATCCAGCGCCAGCCACACATGGTAGCCGCCGGTGCGCAGCTCATTATCCATCCGGTTGCGGTTGGCGGCGGTATCCTCAAGGCCGTTCAGCTCCAGCAGCGCCCGTATCACATCGCGCATCGCGTATTCCACATAGTGCGGATAGGCGTACATGCTTTCGCTGTCCGGCGCTTTTTCCAGCACATTGGCCGTGGAGGGGTCCAGCGCGGCGTAATAATCCGCGGCGGAAATAAAGCCGTTTTCATACATGCAGCGCAGCACATAATCGGTACGGTCATCGGTGATCTTACGGTAATCGGTCTCCTCGCTGTGCCGCAGCCAGTAGTTGCGGCGGCAGTTGTAATAATAAGGGTTGCGCGTCATGCCGGCCAGCATGGCGCACTCGCGCAGCGTGAGGGAAAACAGGTCGCTCTTGCCGAAATAGCCCGTCGCGGCGGTCTCCACCCCGTAGTAATCCTCCCCCAGGTAGATGGTGTTCAGGTAGCACTGCAGTATCTGATCCTTGGTATATTTGTTTTCCAGCTGCATCGCAAGGTAGGCTTCCTGTATCTTGCGCTTATAGCTCTGCTCGGAGGAGAGCAGCGTGTTCTTGATCAGCTGCTGGGTGATCGTGGATCCGCCCTGATTGGAGCCGGTGGTCAGGTTGGTGATGAACGCGCCCACGATGCGCTTGAGATCCACCCCGTTATGGGAATAGAAGCGGGCGTCCTCCACCGCCACAAAGGCATAGCGCAGCATCATGGGCATGCTACGGATATCCACCTTCACGCGGTTCTCAACACCGCGCCAGCGGCAGATCTCGTTTCCCTCGGCGTCATAGATAAAGCTGGTTTCCGCCTGGCTGTCCAGCACCTCCAGATCCAGCACCGGAGCGGCGTCCACATAGGCCTTGGCGATCCCCACCACCGCGCCCGCGCCGGAAAGCCCAAGCAGCAGAATGATGAGCAGCAGCAGCCGCATGGAGTTGACCGCCACGGTGAGCACAAAAGAGGGCTTGCGGCGGCGCTTTTTGAAAATGCTTTTTTTGCCGTTCCCCGGCCTTTCCTCCTCCGCTTCCTCCTGCCCGGCGGCAAAGCCCAACAGCTCCTTCCATTCGCCCTTCGCGAAAATGCGGCTTTTCCCGCCGGCGTCCTGCCGGCTGCCGGTGTATTCCTCCTTGGCGTAGGGGGCCACATTGCCGCCGGAAAAATAGCCGTTCGCGCCGTCCTCCGCTTCCCGGAAGGTGTATTCCGGCTCAGCGCCGGCGCCGTACCCCGAGGCCGCATCTCCGCTGCCGCCCGCGTAATATCCCTGCTCCGCCGCGCCGTACTGCTCCGCGGGGTCTTCGTGACGTCCGGTACCGTATTCCTGCCCGTTGACGGGGTATTCAGGCACAGAGCCGGCGGTGTACCCGGCGTTATATCCCTGCCCGGCGGCGGGGTATTCAGGTGCGGAGCCGGCGGTGTACCCGGCGCTATACCCCTGCCCGGCGGCGGGGTATCCAGGTGCGGAGCCGGCGGTATCGCCCTGCCCCGCGCCGGTGCTTTCCCACTCGCGGGGCGTGTTTCGCGTGCTTTCAGGCATCGTAAATCTGCGCGTCATGCCGTCAGGCCGCGCGCCGGTGTTTTCCTCTGTATAACTCCCGTTCACGGGGATGTTTTCATTTTCGGTATCGCTGTTTTCCGGGTACACGCTGTACCTCCTGTTCATATCAGGTAAGTTTGAAAATAGTGTACGGCCTATTTTCAAACAGACATCGGTGCTATATCTGGAGAACTAAAAGTTATAAACTATGAGCTGTAAGCTCATCATGCCTCATCCGGAGAACTAAAAGTTATTAACTATAAGTTAATAGTTTTGAACTATGAGCTGTAAAGCTCATTACCGGAGGACACAGCAAACAAGTGTGCATTGTCTCCGCTTCATGATTATAACATTTTTCGTATGTTTTGTCACAGAAATGAAAAACTTTACAAATATTACACGTTTCAGGATAATTCGCGATATTTGGGGACCCTTTAGAATGCGGGCATCTGTAATTCTTATGAAAAACCGAACATTTTCAAAATTCGGTATGGTAATATTCGTTTGCATGCGGTATAATGATTATGTATACCCCTAGAACGACAGGAGGATGCCGCCATGGAAAAAGTAAAGCGCACGGAACGCGTTGCCGCCATCACAAGGGTGCTTACCGAAAGCCCCAACAGCATCATTCGCTACAGCGTGTTCTGCAATATGTTTTCCGCCGCGAAAAGCAGCGTGAGCGAGGATATCGCCATCGTGAGCGAAAGCCTGCAGAAGTACGGCCTGGGCACGGTGGAAACGGTAGCGGGCGCCGCCGGCGGCGTTCGTTTCCGCCCCGCGCTTTCCGGAGAAAAGGACAAGGAATTTCTTGAAAAGCTGTGCACGTTCTTTTCTCAGGAAAACCGCCGTCTTCCGGGCGGATACCTCTATTTTTCCGATCTGCTCAGCGACCCTGCCCTGGTGCGCACGATGGGAGACCTGATCGCCTCCCGTTATTACGCCATCCGGCCCGATTTTGTACTCACGATGGAAACCAAGGGCATCCCCGTAGCCCTGATGGCCGCCGAGGCGCTCAGCGTGCCGCTCATCATTGCCCGCCACGCCACCAAGGTGTATGAGGGCAGCGCCGTCAACATCAGTTATGTGACCGGCAGCGGCAAGATCGAGACCATGTCCCTCTCCCGCAGGGCGGTACACGAGGGGCAGACGGCCCTCATCGTGGACGACTTTATGCGCGGAGGCGGCACCGCGGGCGGCATGATCTCGCTGATGAAGGAATTCGGCGTGCAGGTGGCGGGCGTATGCTTCGTGCTCGCGCTGGAAGGCAGCTGCGAAACGCTGGGGGCCAACGCTTCCAGCCTGATGATACTGGAAAAGCTGAAGGACGGCGAGCCCATCCGCATCACGCCCTCCCCCGCTTTTCTGAAAGACTGATCTGATATTTTATAACGGTCACAGACCGATCCCGGAGGTACTATGTCTGAACTGAAACAGGCGGTGGAATGCCGCCGCACCTTTGCCATCATCAGCCACCCCGACGCGGGCAAGACCACCCTTACCGAAAAGCTGCTGCTCTACGGCGGAGCCATCCGCCAGGCCGGCAGCGTAAAAGCCCGCCGTGCCGAGCGCCACGCCACCTCCGACTGGATGGAGATCGAAAAGCAGCGCGGCATCTCCGTCACCTCCTCGGCCATGCAGTTTGAGTTTGACGGCTTTCATATCAATATTCTGGACACCCCCGGCCATCAGGACTTTTCGGAGGATACCTACCGCGTGCTGGTGGCGGCGGACAGCGCCGTCATGCTGATAGACGCCGCGAAGGGCGTGGAAGAGCAGACGAAAAAGCTGTTCAAGGTGTGCCGTATGCGCGGCATTCCCATTTTTACCTTTGTGAACAAGATGGACCGCGCCGCGCGGGATCCCTTTGAGCTGATGGAGGAGATCGAAAATGTGCTGGGCATCCGTGCCTGCCCGGTCAACTGGCCCATCGGCGTGGATGGAGATTTTCAGGGCGTATACCACCGCGATGAAAAAACGGTGGAGCTCTATTTCGGCGGCGACCACGGCAAAACGAAGGCCCAGAAGACCGTGATCCCCGCGGACGATCCCATGATCCGGGATGTGCTTTCCGACCATTATCTGAACCGCCTTCATGACGAGATCGAGCTGCTGGACGAGGCGGGCGATCAGTTTGATATGGACGCCGTGCGCCGCGGCGAGCTGACCCCCATGTTCTTCGGCAGCGCCGTTACCAACTTCGGCGTGGAGCCCTTCCTGTACCGCTTCCTGCGCTACACGCAGCCCCCGCTTTCAAGGGAGAGCGATCAGGGCACCGTATACCCCGAAAATGAGGATTTTTCCGGCTTCATCTTCAAGATCCAGGCCAATATGAACCCCGCCCACCGGGATCGCCTTGCCTTCCTGCGTGTGGTGAGCGGCGTGTTTGAAAAGGGCATGACGGTTTGGCATTCCGGCACCAACAAGGAAATGCAGGTCAAGCAGCCGCAGCAGTTTATGGCGGATGAGCGCGAGGGCGTGGAAAAGGCCTATCCCGGCGATATCATCGGCCTGTTCGATCCGGGCGTGTACCGCCTGGGCGATACGCTGTGCACCGGCAAAAAGCTGCGCTTTGACAAGATCCCCGTTTTTGCCCCCGAACGCTTTGCCCGCGTGCGCCCGCTGGACAGCATGAAGCGCAAGCAGTTCATCAAGGGCATCACCCAGCTGGCGGAGGAGGGCGCGATACAGACCTTCCGCCGCGATGAAACAGGCATGGAGGAATTCATCGTGGGCGTTGTGGGCGAGCTGCAGTTTGATGTGCTCACCTACCGCCTGAAGAGCGAATACGGCGTGGACCTTGTGATGGAGCGGCTGGACTGGCGCTTTGTGCGCTGGGTGACCGCCTGCCCCGTGGCCGATTATACCGACCTGCAGCTCACCTCCACCTCCGCCCGGGGCTACGACAGCCACGGCCTGCGCGTGCTCTTCTTTGAAAACGAATGGTCCATCCGCCTTGCCGGCGAAAAGAACAAGGGGCTGGAACTGGGCGATATCGCACCGAGAGAAACAAACTGACTTGCTTCGAAAGCAAGCGGGGCAAGCCGCGCTTGCTTTCGTTCACATCCGTTTCCTGTAAAATGGCGTTTTCGTATATAACGAAAACGCTCATTTTACGGCCGGAAACGGATAGCAGATGCGGCTTTCAGCCGCTCCTCGGCGACGCGCATGTCGCCGCCTGCGGATCAAAAATTGAAGGGTTGCGGCCCTTCGATGCATCCCAAAGGGGGTAAAACAGGTTGCGGTCCTTCGATGCAACCTGAAGAGGAACGCGATACACACGGGGGCTGGGCTGCGGCCCTTCGATGCATCCCGGGGAGGGGCTGCAAGCAGCCCCCGAAAGCAAGCGGGGCAGTGCCGTGCTTGTGATATATTTGAAAAAGGAAGAAAGCAGCGTTCCCATGCTTTTTGTGTCACGGGAATGCTGCTTCTTTTTGTGATGCTTTATGAAATACGCTTTCTGCTGATCAGTTTTTCAGGCATCCGATCGGCACGACCATCACGCCGTCGGCCCGTTGATATGCACAGTCTCCAACACCTGTCAGGACCATCATAAAGCTCGGCGCTTTCATTTTATCCGTGTCGATTTTCGCGCTCAGTGTGAGCAGGCTTGCTGCCCCTTCATCGATCAAATGCCTGCCGCCCAGCTTTATTTCTATCAGGCCGTAAGCACCGTTTCTCAGGTGAACGACGGCGTCACATTCCAGACCGTCCTTATCACGGTAATGATATACTGAACCACCCAGAGAATCGGCATATACACGAAGATCTCTTACGCACAGTGTTTCAAAAAGAAGACCCATGGTATTCAGATCGTTGACCAGATCCTGCGGGCCGATCCCGAGCGCGGCTGCGGCAATGGACGGATCAACATAGTACCGGTTGTCTGTGCTGCGGATCGCTGTTTTGGACCGAAGGTTCGGATTCCACGCGGGCATATCCTCAATGACAAAGATCGTTTTCAGCGCGTTGATATAGGAGGCGACTGTTTCTTCGCTGATGGTTCTGTCATTTACGGTTATATCCGCGGCGATGACTGTATTGGGCACTTGCGTTCCCTGGTTTCTGGCGTAGGATCTCATCAGGCGCTTTACGCGTTCGGTGTTTTTTTGCACACCGTCGGCCCGGTTGATATCAGAATGCACTACACCGTCATAGTAGTTGATCGCCAGATCAAGCGCGATCTCATCCCGCATACCTATCGACTGAGGCCATCCGCCGCGGCAGATCAGGAAGGCGATACGGTCAATATCCAAAGCGGCGCGCCCGTTCGGCGCGGATTTTCCGCTGAAAAGGTCTCCGAGGCTTACTTCGCCGGTGGAATCTCCGGATTCATACAGGCTCATGGGGCGCATCGTCAGCCATGAATAACGGCCGGTACCGGAGTGGGTGATCTCTTTTGTGCTTGCGGGAACCGCGGAACCCGTTAATATGAACTGACCGGCGGCATGACGGTGATCAACTTCAAAGCGTATCGCGTCCCATAACTGCGGAGCAAGCTGCCATTCATCGATCAGGCGGGGAGTATCGCCCTGCAGGATGCGCCTGGGGCTCAGATCTGCCAGAGACAGGTTTTGTGCTTTTGTTTCCGGGTTATCCATGTACAGAATGCTTTTCGCGATCTGCTCTGCCGTGGTCGTTTTTCCGCACCACTTGGGGCCTTCGATCAGTACGGCGCCGATTCCTTCAAGCTTCCGGGCAAGTATAGCATCGGCAATACGTGGTCTGTATTGATCCTGCATGTTCATCCCTCCGTTTCCCGGCTCAGTATATCACAGAGAATAGGCGATTACAACATTTTTCCGACGATTGGCGGAAATTTATTCCGACGATTGGCGAAAAATCATTCCGACGATTGGCGGAAATTTATTCCGACGATCGGCGAAAAACGGACCGGCAATATGAATGTCAAAACGGTCACGGCGGTGCCGGTACGCGAAATATTGAAAAGTGGCAAAATATCGGGCAAAAACATATTGAAAAGTGGCAAAATCGAAGCCTGAAATATATTGAAAAGTGGATATTCCCGCGCTGTTCGGGTTTTCCTCTTGCCTTTTGACCGGCGAAAGGGTATGATATCTGCATCAGAATCCAAATCAAAGGAGAGATCATTATGTCTGCACCCTTGCTTGGCGGAGCGTCTCCGTGCCAGGTCGGCATGATCGTACGCGATATCGAGGCCTCCAAACAAAAATGGGCGGCATTTCTGGGGATGCCCGTTCCGGCTGCCCGCCCCTGCGGCGATTATGCCGTCTGCAAGACGGTTTACCGCGGTCAGCCCGCTCCCGAAGCCAACAGCCTGCTTGCCTTTTTTGACCTTCCCAATATCCAGCTGGAGCTGATCCAGCCAAACGAAGCCTGCTCCACCTGGCGGGATTTTCTGGATGAGCACGGTGAAGGCGTGCATCATTACGGCTATCAGGTGCCGGATATCTTCAAAGCCATGGAGGATATGAAAGCCGCCGGGTATGAGCTTGTCCAGTTCGGCTATTACGGCGATGCCAGCGGCGCGTATGCCTATTTCGACTGCACGGCGCAGCTCGGGTGCTTTATCGAATTGCTGTGCAATTTTGGCTAAAGCATTCGCGAGAAAGCATGGCGTTACATGCTTTCTCGCGTTCCATTCATTTCCTGTAAA
>CALGBY010000128.1 GCA_937886445.1 uncultured Clostridia bacterium
CAGATCACCGTACTGTGCGGTGCGCTGTCGCCCGTACGGCAGCAGCGCGGTTTTCAGAAGAACTTTTCCCGAGGATGCTGTTTGAATTGCTCATGATCATACCTCCGTTTGCTGTATTGCATATTTGCTTTATAACATCTTTTGATTTTGAAGAGCAGAAACGGCTGTTGACGCTCTGATACGTGTTTTTCAGGATGAAGCCGAATCACTTTATGCATGCTATTATACATGAAATATTCTGCACCGTCCGTGTGTGGCACCAATAATGATATACAGGCACAAAACCGAAAAAGCATCCGTATTAATAGCAATACCGCACAAACAGGATGGCTGATGTGCGGTATTGCCTTAACATAAATTTTAACAGCAACCCTAACTGATCCATTTGCAGCGCTTTATCCGGATAAGGATCACAGCGTTATACTGTGCCTGCGATGATCCGGTGCTGTACGGTATTTCATCCGGTTTACCGCCTCCGCAGAACGGGCTTCGTGCCCGTCTTAATTGGTTTCACGGCTCAGCGGTATTTCAAATTTCTGTCCGCATACTGTACCGGATAAAGTGACCGATTTCGGAACGGAAGCCGCGCGCGGATATATACAGTACAGCTGTATTTCCGCAATATCATCATTTTGAATAATAAAATCAGACATCGGCTTTATTACCCCGTCCAGCAGCACCTTTGCGGTGATACTTGCTGTATCAGCTGCACCCGACAGGGTGATACTGCAGGTAAGCGTGGTAAATTCCGGAAGAAGCTGGAGCTCTGCTTTGCCGACCTTCAGCTGTATACCACTATCCTTGCTTTCCCATATGCCTGCGCCGCTGTATACGTAGCTTTCCGGAATGTTCACAGTTGAAACGGAAGGAGAAAGCTGCCATTCTGCTTTGGAAGCGGTTGAAAACCTTTTTCCGCTTTCGGCAAGGGAATCCAACTGTTCCTCTGTATACTCCGCGTATTTTACGGTCACATCAATTTCGGAACAAATATCGACCGGCCAGACCCATGTGTATACTACTACAGAACCGTCAGGCTGCATTTCCCATTCATTTTTTGAAAACTGATTCGATTTTGCAGATACTGTCGTCATCTGGTCAAACAGAAGGACAGACATATTATTTTGCTTCAGATATTCGGAAACCGTTTTACCGTACGCATCGTCCGGCATACCGCTCATATTTACCAGCTCACCGATCACCGATTCCATCGCTTCGCTGTATGTTACTGTTGGCATTTTAAAAACAGAGCCGAGCGGATACAAAAAAACCTGTCCGTGTACCGGTGTGAAGTGCAGCACCTGCAACAAATGATCGCCGATCAATGCCGCTTCTGTTACCTCACATTTTACCTGTTCCGAAAGATCAAGGTTTTTGTTGATCAAGAGCACATTATTTGCATCAAACTCGCTGTATCTGTTTGCAATATAGCCGTCTTTGTTTTCGGCAAGGCAGCAAGATGGTACGATAAATACCAGCACAAGAAAGCAGATGATAGATATTTTCGCAAAAGTATTCATAACAGAGATCTCCTCCTTGATACAAAGCATACAGACCGGTCATTGCACCTTGCATCTGTCAGGATCGCATATCCAGCTGCCATGGCCACCCGGTCTGCTTAATCCGCATACGGCGGATATCGGGATACATCGGCAAAGCATAACGTTATTTTGATGTCCGGCAATGATGTAAACGGAAACATAATCGCATTTTGAACACCTCCCTCATCAGAGTATCATCTGAGACACGCCTGTAAGCCGGATCCCTTATGCCTGTAATTATACATGAATTATTCTGCACCGTCCGTGTGTGGCACCAATAATGATATACAGGCACAAAAGCAAAAATAAATGTTATTCGTGACCGTATAATGAAATTCGTGACAAAATAGAAAAAATACCGGATCACGTATTATAATTATTATGAACTATGAAAGGGGGCCATAACAATGAAACGGATCGTTCGCCTGTTATGCAGATACGCGTTATTCATCGCCGGAAAACCCAGCGTTCACGGTTTCCATGAGCCTGAGGTACCTTCCGGTTTGCAAAAGGCAGATAAACGCTGATCTGCCCGAAAGCAGCATCAGCCGGATGAAGCAGGCATCATATGTGCTTTTCAGAAACGCATATGATGCTTGTTTGAGTATCTGCTGTTTGGTATAATACCGTACGCAGAAGTGAAAAACGGAAAGGATCATTATGAATATTGCGATATGTGACGATAACGATGCCGTACTTCAGGAAATGAACGGCCATATACAAAGCTGGATAGCCGGGTACGGCGGATCACCTTCTGTTTCCGTAATGCTTTTTCGCTCCTCAGAGGATCTGTATGAACAAATACAGAGATCGCTGCATATAGACCTTCTGTTTCTGGATATAGAGATCCCGCTTGAAATGAACGGCCTTGCACTTGCCGAAAAGATACGGAAAACAAATGCCGAAATGGCCATTGTGTTTGTTTCGAATTATGCGGAATTTGCCTGTGACGGATACCGCGTGGACGCGATGCGTTATCTGCTCAAACCGGTCCGCCGGGATCAGATATGCGAGATACTGAACACGGTTTATCTGCAGTGGAAGTATACGCAGGTATCCTCGGCGTTTCTTGTGAATGAGAAAAACGGTCTGGCTGTTCCGTACAGGTTCATCCTGTATTTTGAAGTGCGGAAACACAGCCTGTACATCTACAGAACAGAGGGAGAGCCGATATGCCTGCGGCTTTCGCTTCAGCAGGTGCAGGATCAGTTGCCGGCGGAACTGTTTGTACGGTGCCACAGAAGCTGTATCGTAAACCTGAAATATATCAGCTGCGTAAAAGAAAACACCGTTTACCTTGCCGGTGATCGTCAGATCCCTGTGGGGAGCAGGTACCGCGATAAACTGTTCAGAACGCTGAAAGACTATTACCAGGGAGCCGCTTCACTATGAAATGGCAGATATTTGATATACTGATCAACCTGTTTCAGGGCTTCATGATGTTCTATTTTGTGTTTAAAAAGCTGAAGCCCGTTTACACCGGTATCCTTCCCGCTCTTGCGGTAACGATCCTTACAGGCGCGTTTCTTACCTGTCATTCTTATTTTGAATGGGAGATACCGGATACATTTGTTTTTTTGATCCCTTTAGGGTATTCGCTCATCTGCTCCCGCATGAAATGGTATATCATTCTGCTGTGGAATGCCGTTCTGGCCATGCTGGTCGTCGGTATTACCGATCTGATCGCCAATCTTCATATGAGTATTTATGCCTCGTCCTGGGAACAGATCATGCAGGATATACCGCTGCGTATGATGTGTACGGTGATCATCAATGCCTTCATCCTGCTCGCGGTCTACCTGATCACAAGGCGCACAAAGCATGATACCTCCGCCGAAATGATACCGACCGTTGTGATCACCTGCACGGAGCTGATCGATCTTGGCATAGCGGAGGTGCTGTTTTCTCTGGAAGTGCATGTGGAAGGCTCGCATGAATACCTGCTCTATGCCGGTATGGGACTGCTGTTTGTTTCACTTATGCAGATCGTGCTGTATGAACGCTTCGCGTACGCGCGGAAGGAGATAGACCGCAACAAGGCAATGGTAGCCTCTCTGGAAACCACCAACCGGTATATAGCCGATATAAAAAGCATATATACAGCCTGCCTTGCGCAGCAGCACGACATCAGGAAGCAACTTGAGCTGGCGAAAAGCCTGTATGCCGTAAACCGCGGTGCGGGAGAAAAGCTGCCGGATATCCGTATCCCCGGGCCGGAGTTTATGACGGGAAATGTTGCTGTAGACGCTTTGCTTACGGTAAAAAAGGCGGCTATGGAAAAGGAAGGGATCGTTATGGCAACAGATCCCTATCCGCTTGCCGGGCTGCCATTGGATGAAAGCGTGCTTTGTACCATACTGAATAATCTGCTGGAAAATGCCATGGAAGCCGTACAGCGGATAAAGGACCGCAGGCCTGCGGAGACCCGGGATATCCGGCTTTCCTTTCTTCGCGTACAGGATAACTTTTTTATTACCTGCCGGAACAGGATGGACCCGGATACTTTGCACAGGGACGGCAGCCGCTTTATTACATCAAAGGATAATAAAGCGCTTCACGGCTACGGTATAGAAAATATCCGCCGTCTCACGGAGGAGAACGGCGGAAACAGCAGCTTTACTGTGAACGGAAATGTGTTTTCGGCAGAGATCACACTGCCCTTAAGATGATGATACAGGCACTTGCGGAAAGGATCGTCAGATATATCGGATCCCGCTGCCCTCTGTGCGCGGAGGAACGCGAGAAATGTAAAGGCAATACCGCACAATTCGTCAGCACGCTGAACGGTGTCTCATGTTTTGCCCT
>CALGBY010000129.1 GCA_937886445.1 uncultured Clostridia bacterium
GCTTTAAGCTTCACCGAACCCCACGCCTAGCGTGGGGTTTTCATATAACAAAAAAGGCCGCCGCGGATCCCTCCGCGGCGGCCTCCGGGGTATATGCACATTTTAAGCTTTGCGCAGCAGTGATAAGCCATCCGTTAACGGAAAATGCAGCTGGCGGAGGACACCCATCCCCAGTAGCCGTCCACAAACACATAGTACCACAGCTTTCCGTTCGAGGCGGTGGCTGTGTTGTATACGGGGTACTCAATGCCGCTGTACAGCATGGTCACCGCTTCATATTCCGCGCCGGGCTTCTTGCGCACATTCAGCTCGCTTCCGGTGATGCGCACATAGCCGATGCATCCGGGCGGTTCCGGATCAAAGCCCGGTATCGTGGCGATGTCGCGGGAAATAAAACCGCGGGCGGGCTGGCCGTCTACGCTGCATTCCACATACCACCAGTTTCCGTAATAGTTGTATTTGCCCAGGATCAGGAAGGTCTCACCGGGATACAGCACCGCGAAGGCGGAGTTCACGCCGCCGGTGCGGTCCTTGGGGTTATCGGTCACATACAGCGTTTCCTGCACGGTCACAGGCTGATAGACGAAGGTAAGATCGTCCATGCTCCTGTCCTTATACCCATGCGTATAGGAAGGGGGGATGTAGCCCACGCGCACATTGCCGTTATTGGTCTCGTAGCGGATCATCAGCCAGCGGGAGCCTCTTTCATAGCCGCCCACATCCACGGCATAGTCCGTATCGCAAACGGCTTTACCGTTCGCGCAGCACAGATACTGCTCGCCGGGGCCCGTATACACAGGGCAGTCTCCCAGGCCGATCCCGTTCTTTTTAACAAAGAACTTGAAATCGTGGATGCCGTTCAGCGTATCGCTGATCCCGTTTGCCAGCGCGCAGGACATACCGCACACCAGCAGTACCGCCGCCAGAACAGCGCAGAGCACTTTTTTCATACCCATATCCTCCTTTATTTTGTCCGGTTTCAGTATATATTCGGTTTTCCGGCATGTCAAGCGAAATCATTGTAAAAAAGTCCGTTTTCCGCGCCGCGGAAAAATCCCCTCCTCCGCTCTTGACCTTGCCTCCCGTTTCCTCTATAATCTTGCTTGAAAACACCGGAAAGAAGGCATGACCTATGCGCAAAGTGACCCTCAGCCCCGCACCCTGCTCGGTGGACCTGAGCGACGGTAGCGAACGCGGCCCGTATGTAGGCCAGGGATATATCCTCAGCCGTCTGGGACGTCCGCACCGCGCGGTGAACCTGATGTACTGCTATTATCCGCTGGATAAGGAATGGCCGGCCCGCATCAGTGAGGTGACGAAGAAGCCCGAGGGCGGCGGTGCCTGGAGCTATGCCTACGATGACTATTTCCCGCTCACAGGCGAGGAGCCCTGGGAACGCATGAAGGATATCCGCCGCCACGGGCAGGATGTGATCTTCACCCTCACCTGCGACCCGCATATCACCGATGAGCAGATCACCGCCATCGCGGAGCGCTTCGTGCCCTTCGGCCGCGTGATGTTCCGGCTGAACCACGAGGCGGACGGAAACTGGTTTTCCTTCAACCACCGCGCGGGCTACCGGGAGGTGGCGGATTTCTTTGTGCGCTTCCGCAGGGTATTTCAGAAGACCGCGCCGCAGGTGCGCTTCATCCTGTGCCTGGGCGGCGTGGAGAGCCCGGACAAAACAGAACTGAACCGGGAAGCGGATTTCGCGGACGCGGTGCGCGCGGCCGATATCTGGAGCGTGGATAAATACCCCTCCCTCAATTACGGCTGGCCCGGAGAGATCGCGGAAAAGGATAACTTCGGCCACTATCAGCGGGATCTAAGAGCGACATTTGACGCGGATATCAAAAGCTTTGACCGCTGCTCCTTCCTGTGCGGCGGGGAAAAAAGGCCCTTCCAGCTGTGCGAGCACAACGAGGACGGCGATGTGACCGGCGCATACGGCCAGGCGGAACGCCTGAAGGCGTTCTACGACACCGCGGAAAAAGAAAGCCGCGGCAAGCTCAGCGCGATCACGCTGTACCAGTTCCGGGATGACGGCCGGCTGGGTCTGGAGGTATCCGACCCGAACGACTGCACGGTGGGCATCGAGCAGCCCGAAATGGCCGTGTATAAGGAGATCATCTCCCGCCCGTTCTTCTCCCCCGTGCTCACGGAGGGCGAAGAGGCCGGAGAGGAAAACATTCCCCTGCGCTGGGGCGGCAGCGAGGATGCCGAAGGCGTGAGCCTCCGTCTGGGGCTTGAAAAGCAGCCGGTGTTCTGCGAAATGTACTTTGACGATGAGCTGCTCCCCATGAACCTGATGATCGAGCTGGGCGGGCAGTGGTTCCGCAAGGCTCCCGGCACCCGCTGCACAGACCTGATGCCCTGGTTTTACACGCACAGGGATGCTCCCGTGCAGGGACTGTCAGTGCGCCTTTTCGCCCCGCCCCCCTGCGGCGTGAACCCGCAGGACGGCACGGAGGACGCCCGTGTGAACTACCGCACGGTGCTCAAACGCGCCCCGCGGCTGCGCATACGCTATGAAGCTCCGGGAGATTACAAGAGATAACGGCAGCCGCACCGGCCACCGCAAAATGATATAATTATGCAGTACCCATGCCCGCAGGGAGGCGATCTTGATGGCAAAGGGACGCGATACCGATATGACGAGCGGAACGATCTGGAAACAGATCGCCGCTTTTTCACTGCCGCTCATGCTGGGCCTTCTGTTTCAGCAATTGTACAACACGGTGGACACCCTTGTGGTGGGAAAATTCGTAAACAAGCAGGCACTGGCCGCGGTGGGCTGCACCGGCAACATCATCAATGTGCTGGTGGGCTTCTGCGCGGGGCTTGCCACCGGCGCCGGCGTGGTGATCAGCCAGGCCTACGGCAGCCATGATGAAGGGCGGCTGCACCGCTCCGTACACACCAGCATCGCCCTCACGCTCATTTTGAGCGTGATCACCACGGTGCTGGGCGTGCTTCTCGTGCAGCCCATGCTGCGCCTGATGGATACCCCGGAGGATGTGCTGGAAAGCGCGGGCGATTACCTGCGCATCTACTTCATCGGCATCAGCGGCACCCTGATATACAACATGGGCTCCGGCATCCTTCGCGCGGTGGGCGATTCAAGACGTCCCCTGTATTTTCTCGTCATCAGCGCCGTTGTGAACACGGTGCTGGATCTGCTGTTTGTGCGCAGCTTCGGCATGGGTGTAAAGGGCGTTGCCTGGGCCACCGTGATCGCGCAGGCGCTCTCCGCGGTGCTCAGCCTCATCGTGCTTACCGGATGCTCCGCGCCCTACCGCATCATCTGGACGAAGATCCGCCTGTATAAGGATACCCTCAGGCAGATCCTGCTTTTAGGCCTGCCGAGCGCGGTGCAGAGCGCCATCACCTCCTTCTCCAATGTTTTCGTGCAGGGCTATATCAACGCCTTCGGCAGCGACTGCATGGCCGCCTGGGGCGTATACAACAAGCTGGATGCCTTTGTGCTGCTGCCCATGCAGGCGGTGAGCATGTGCTCCGCCACCTTCGTGGGGCAAAACTGGGGCGCCGGGCAGAAAAAGCGGGCCGCCCGCGGCGTAACGGTGTCGCTGGCCATCTCCGTGGGCACGGCCGTGGTACTGGGCGCGCTGCTGCTGCTGCTGCGCGCACCCGTACTCTCTCTTTTCACCGATGACCCCGGCGTGGCCGAATTCAGCGCCTATTTCATCAGCGTGATCACACCGTTTTATGTGCTGTGCTGCTTCAACCAGATCTATTCCGGCGCGCTGCGCGGCATCGGCAGCGCCACCCTGCCCACGATCGTGATGCTGGGCAGCTTTGTGGCGTTCAGGCAGGTCTTCCTTTATGTTACCAAGCTGCTCAACGCGGGCATTCTGGCGGTCACCCTCGCGTATCCGATGGGGTGGATCATGTGCTCCGCGCTGCTGGCGTTCTTCTACCACCGTTCCGCCCTCTTCCGTGATAAACAGGCGGGCAAGCGCCCGGCGTAAAGGAACGGGAAGCTCATGATACCGCATAAAGATCAGGAGGACCGCGGGGCATTCATGCTCCGGATCCTCCTGATCTTTTCTTCGGGAAAGCACTGATCAAATAAGGCTTGTTCAGACGCGTGTGGATCGTATGCGGGCTGCTTTCCGCGAAAACCGGGATCTTCACAGAAAGCGAACCGCACGGCCGGCACCGCAGATGAGCCTGGCTGATGCATCGGTGTTTCCATGCAATATATATGCAGAATACCGGTCGTCAAGACACCGGCAAACTGAAAGTTAACGGGATGTATTCAATAATTTCTTGTAGCTTATGTCCATCCCGATTGCGCCTAACGGTGCTGTCAAAAGTATAGAAAGAACGGCAACGGAAAGCACAATGTTGCCGCAGGGCAGTCCGAGTGACAACGGTACAGAACCGATGGCCGCCTGTACGGTGGCTTTCGGAAGATAAGCAATGATGCAGTATAGTTTTTCTCGTTTGTTCAGCTTTGCTCCGCACAGACAGAGCCATACCCCGGCAGAGCGGAATACTAGCGCAATGACGATCATCACTAAGGCAAAAGCGCCTGCTTCAAGCGTATAGCGGATATTGACCGACGCGCCTACAAGCACAAACAGGATCACTTCGGCGGCAAGCCATAAACGGCCGTACTTTGCGGATAAATCGTCGGACACTTCATTTCGGCAGCGCATTTGAACCACGCATGCCATACTCATAACGGCAAGAAGCCCGGACACGGACACAATGTCGTCAAGCCATGTTTCAACAGCCATCAGCAGAAATGCTGTGCCGAGCGTAACGATCACTTTGAAGCTTTGACGAATGGAATCCCTGCGTTTGTGCGCGTATTCAAATATCCATGAGAGAATAAAGCCTGCCGCAGCGCCTGTCAGAATTCCAAGTACAATCGAGACAGGAATGGCGGCAAAGTCCATTACGTTCGCGGTGCCGCCCTGAGCCATACTGATGAATGTTGAAAACAAAACGATCACGAATACATCGTCAAAAGACGCACCTGCCAAAATCAATTGAGGAATTTGCTTGTCGGTTCCGTACCCCTCCTCCATCAGGCTTACCATCCGCGGAACTACGACTGCAGGAGAAACAGCGCCCAGCACCGCCCCCATAATAGCCGCTTCAAGAGCTGTTATATGAAGCAGGATTGGTGCAAAGAACACGAAAGCGCCGATTTCAAGCACCGCTGGGAGAAACGACATCATCACTGCCGGTCTTCCGATTTTCTTCAGGTCGGAAACATTGAGCGATAGCCCTGCCTTGATCAGGATAATGATCAGTGCCATCTGCCGCAGCTCCGAAGAGATACCAAGAATTTTCGGATCAAGAAAATCCAGCACATAGGGGCCTAACATAATGCCGGTAAACAGCATCCCAATGATGCGCGGAAGCCGTAATTTGCGGCAAATAAACGCCATGGTTAGACCTATAAGGAAAATCAGAGCGAGTGAAGTTAGCATAATCCGTCCTCCTAAAGCGCAAAAAAGCTGATGCTTTTCTGCATGGATTTACAGAAGTCATCAGCCTGTAAAGCGGTTTAGGTTGCCCATGGGAGAACTTCATTCCCGACTTCCTTATTCTACACCTTTTTCAAAGCATCTTCAATCATGTTTCGAAAAATTCCTGTTTGTCACTTGGTTCTCTTAGTCTGACTCAGGTGCCCATAACCAAGATACTTGTGTGATAACTCGCGATGGACATCGAACATGCTTCAGAGGTATTTCCGCATCGTATGGATGTAGTCCGGTTTCTCATGAAAGACTGCCATAATATCCACGATGTGTGATTGCTCATCAGTCAGATAAAAAATCAGGTATCCTTTATGAGTGAGATACCGGTATCCCATGCTCCGCAGAATGCGGTCTTTCGGCAGGGCACCCTGCCCCGGGATATCTGTAAGACGATCGCAGGTCTCACGCAGTTCCAATACAAAGTCTTTTGCAATGGATATCTCTTTGGATTGATCGGCAATATAGAACGCAATATCTCTCAGATCATCCTTTGCTGTTTCAGTAAATCTGACATTATAGCTCATCTGCTCATTCCGTCCAGTTCACCGAGAATCTCATCGAATACCTTGTCTGCGTCCTGCACGCGTCCTAACTTCACATCATCTGCTGCCTGAGCAAGATGAGCATAGACAGCCAATCTTTCCTCCAGCTCAGTGATATAGTTTTGTTGATTAACAAAGTCCTCGTGACTTTGAATGACAGTATCTTCCTTGCCGTTGACTGTGATAGCAACGGGATTTTCCCGGGACAGAGCGGAAATCTGGGCATAATGTGTCCTCAGATCCTTCGAGGGTCTGATGGAAAATGCATGTGTCATCGAAACGACCTCCCATTCATTGGTAGTCATATTGTATCTTATTTTGGCTACTCTGTCAACAAATGTCATCCGTTAAGGCAATACCGCACAATTCGTCAGCACGCTGAACGGTGTCTCATGTTTTGCCC
>CALGBY010000130.1 GCA_937886445.1 uncultured Clostridia bacterium
TAACAAAAATGTAATATTTGCAATTAATGCGTAATATTTAAATGAGATGACCCTGGCCATGGCGGCCTTGATGGATTCCTGGGCAAACTTATCGCGGTTCTGCACCAGCTCCGCGATGGTCATCGTGCCGATGATCTCACGCATATTGCCTTCCAGCACATCCTTGGCCAGCGCTTTGATCTGATTGGGGTCATAGTGAAGCATCTGTTCCGCGGCGGTGGCAATGGAGAGGTCATCCGAGCCGATCTTGATATTCGCAACGGCGTCCACCAGCACGGCGATGTATTCCTTGGTGGGCACAGGCTGCGCTGTTTTGATATCCACCTGGGTCAGACACATATCCAGCTGATCGATGCGCTCCACGGCGGGAATATAGAAGGTGGCTCCGCCCCTCACGATGCGGTAACCGAAGCGCTTGGAGGAAATGGTGCCGTCGGGATTGCGCACCTTATAGTTGCGTCTGATCAGGCCGGAGATGATCAGCGCGGTATCGGGCGGCGCGATCTTATACCTTGGCAGAAACTTGATCAGCACGATCAGCACCGCGATGCCGATCAGGATCCAGTACCAGCTGTTGCTGAGAAAATCGAGAATATCCTGTCCCATTTTCTTCCCTCCTGTTTTCATTCCGGGCCTCAGGGCAGGCACATATGCGTCTCTGCTCATTTTTTGCCCGTTTCTCTGTATATTATATACTTTCTGTCCTATAACCGTCAACCTTGATTTTTCAAGCACGGTCCATACGACAGCAAAAAAGCCCCGTTTCCGGCGGGGCTGATCCGGGCAGCCGGTTTCCGGTCTACTGCCCGTTCAAAAGAAGCGTAAAATCGTTTTCGCTGAGCGGTTTTGAGAAATAGTATCCCTGAATAAACGCCGCGCCGCCTTCTCTTACAAAGATCAGCTGCGGCTCCGTCTCCACGCCCTCGGTAACAGTATGCTTGCCAAGATCCGCAAAAAGCTTGAGCAGGGTGGAAAGAAGCATACGGGTCTTTTCGTTTTCCTCAAGCAAAGATCTGTCCAGCTTGACCAGGTCAAACGGAAGATGCATCACCTGTGAAATATTGGCATAACCCGTTCCGAAATCATCCAGGGCAAAGGAATAACCCTTTCCGAGCATCGCTTCCATGAAGCTTCTGACCGTTTCCGGATGGTGCGCGGAGGCGGTCTCGGTGATCTCGAAGCAGATCCTTGACGGATCCACATCAAACTCCGAAAGAACCCCCAGAATGAATTCCGTCGGGTCATGGAAGAATTCTGCACCCGACAGATTGATCTCCAGCCGTTTCAGCGTGGGGTGTCTCATAAGAAAATCACACGCCGCACGGATGACCGTGGCATCCACCTGAGGCGCGAGGCCGCAGCGCTCCGCCACCTGAATGAACTCGTCCGGCGGTATCCGCCCGAGCAGCGGGCTTTTCAGACGGCACAACGCCTCCGCGCTTTCCATCCGGCCGGTCTCGGCACCGTAAACGGGCTGATAATTGAGGAACAGCCCGTTCTTCTCCCTCAGTGCCAGGCGGAGCGCCTCCTCCACATCCTGGCGGCGCCTGACATTGGAAAGGATATCATAGCTGTTATCCAGCAGGTGCAGCTTGCCGTCGCGTCCGCGCTGCGCCGTCACTTCATCCACAAAGGCCATAAATTCATTGGCGGAAGAAAAGTGATCGGGCGTTTCAAGGCACAGTACCGTGGCTGAAAGTGTGCAGCTGATCTTCCCGAAGCGCCAGGGGCGTGAAAACCGTTCCTCTATGACGGCGCTCACACGCTGCATATCCTCTTTGCCGCGCGCGATCAGCAAAAACCTCGCGCCGATCACGCGGAACACCCACCCGCTTTCCGTAACGGAGCGGAAAAAGTCACACACGCCGGTCACATACTGGTTGCCGGCCATCATGCCGAAGTCCCGGTCAATGGAGCCAATTCCGTCCACCTCGCAGATAACGATATGCTGCGGTTTTTTCAGGCGGATCGCCTCATCCGTATATGCCATCAGCGCGTTGTAGTTGAACGCGCCGCTCGCCTTATCCACCATGGCCTGCGGGTTTTCCAGCGTAAATATCATGATGAAAAGCGAGATTGCCATCGCCGTGCCCGTGAGTAAATATCTGGGGAGCAAAAACTGTATGACCACAGTAGCGATGCAGATCAGCACGAAACTGATGATACAGATCTTTTCACTGCGGCTCAGCTCTCTGCGGCGCAGATATACCGTAAACGCCGTGCAGAGCATATAAAACAGACTGGAAATATACATAAGCAGGTACATCGGCCCGCCTGTCACATAATGCCGGTGCCCGTCAGCACCGGTCTGTATCGAAAACACGATGCCGGGGCTGAACAGGTTTACCGCCAGACTGATAAAGAAAAGAGCGGCGGGCAGCATGAACAGCACCTGCCGGAGGACACCGGCCCCCCGCTTCCCCGCCACGGCACGCACATAGATCAGCGCCAGCATGGGGATGAACGCATGAAACACATAAAACAGTGTGTTTACGGCCATATTGACGGAAACCGGTACCCGGTCAATATATGTCAGGATCAGGCAGCCGAGAATATCCAGCGCGACGTCCGCCTCCATACAAACCAGAAAAATGCCGAACAGGCGGTTGGTTCTGCCCGGAAAGCGAACAGACAGGAAATAACGCAGAAGCATCACTGTGATAAACAGCAGCGCTCCCATTTCAAAATACGCGTTATAATCCCCCAGCAAGACACTTACCTCCCCTCAGACAGGGTCACGGTCAGTCAGACGACTTCATTGTCCATATAGTAACACAGGACCGCAAATTATGCAACCGTTATGTAACCGGTTTTAGAAATTTTATGTAATTATATTGTAACCATCGTCCGTATACCAAACTTCGCAAACACGATCCGGCCATCACAGGTCCATTCTTGTCTATACCATACGCCGCCTGCGAGAACAGGCGAAAACCGTTTGCAATGATCGGGTGACCGATCAGAACCGGTAAACTCCGGGGATGCATAAGAAAAACAGTTGATTTTGTTGCGATATTGTTGTAGTATTGTTATGTTATTTATCCTCTTTATTTCAATGAATAAAGTATCATCTGGTTTCAAAATCTATTCATTACCCGCAAGTTGATCAACATGCAAACTGAGGCAATATGAGCGAAACATATATTCAAAACAGAAATGTGAAAACAGACGGTTGGGATTGGATCCTGGTCATTGGCCTTTCCATGGCGCCTATGACCAGTCTTCGCATATGGAAGATCGGCCCTGCGGAATTACTTTGCGCGATATGGTGCATAAGGTACCTTTCGCTTCGAAGCATCAAGCTGACCCATGTTATGAAATTTTTCGCAGGGTTTATCATTTTTATGCTGATAGGTACGGTTATCAGCCTTTATAAAAGCAGTGTCGGGCTTTCTGAGGTAGGTATCATCACATGGATTTATCTTGGATTGATCTCCTGCATAAGCTACAGCGCTCTCAGCGAGCATTCCGGAGCATACATCGAATCATTGGCGGATAAATTTTCCTGTGTCTCCGTGATCGTCTATTTCACACTATACCTCTATTCGGTAACGGTAAGCCGGTCTCTGTTCGGGTTAAACCTGTGGTATGGCGGCAGACGCTTTTCTCCTTTGGGAACAAATCCGCATCAGATAGCGGTTTTTATGAGCGCACTTCCGTTTCTGTTTATCAGAAATGCCGTTCACAGGAAAAACACTTGGCGCAATTTGATATGTGCCGCGATTTGTGTTTTTCTGATGATCCAGACAGAATCATCGACAGGAATCATCGCACTGGTCACCGGTTTTGCTTCATTGATCGTGGTCCTGTCCCTGCGTATCCATACAGACGCGCGTAAAAAATTCGCCCTGCTGCTTGTCGAAGCCGCGCTTGCCGCGCTGATCATCCTCGTTTTCTGGTCCGATATATACGATTTCATCTATAATTGGATCGCAAGCGACAGCAACGGACTGGGGCGCATATCGATATTCAGCCATATCGGAGATACCTTCAGAGAGTCACCTTTGTTCGGTCTCGGACCGGGTATGCACTCTGAAACCACGAGAGGCGGCAGTATCGAGTACCATTGCACCTACCTTGAGATCCTTGCCGCTTCCGGTATCGCGGGAACGCTCGTATTTATCATCTTTTCCATTAAAGAATTCAAGACACTTTTAAAGGACCCGTATCTGCTGCCCGTCATGTTCGCCCTTTACGCGTACGGCATCAGCGGATTTGCCATGCGTCGTCTCGCGTATTGGGGGCTGACGGTTTTCGCACTTCTTCTGGCAGAAAAAGCCACATCTGAGGTCAGCACTGATGTCGATGACATGCAATATCAGGAAACGGAACAAGATGTGGGAGATAATAGTGAAGTAGTTACTTCTTGAGTACGATCACTGCTCTTCTTTACTTATCATAACGCATAGTGTATTTCATTTTGTTTATCAAATAGCAGATAATCAGAAACGAATTTGTAATATAGTTAATGGTTCATTTTCAAACAGCCCTTAACACTTTACCGAAGGAGGACACATAACAATGAAACGCATTCTGTCTGTTCTGGCCGCATTGATCGTTCTGAGTACATCCTGTGGCGCTTTCGCTCTGATCGACAGCAGTAATCCGATGATCACGCCCTACAGGATCAATTCGTATATTGAGACTGAAAATGACTGCTATAACCTGCTCATACTGGGAGTAGATCTTGCGTATGCCGGCTATGACACAAGCGGAAACAGCGGTGCGGTAAAGCACAACAATCTTGCGGGCTGCCATACAGACGCCGTAATGCTTGTCAGTATAGACCGTACGAACGGGGTGCTCCGGCTTCTTTCTTTTCCCCGGGACACCTTTGTATATGTACCCGGTGAAAGAGGTATCTACAAGCTGAACGCCGCTTTCAACTGTGCCGACAGCATCGATGACGGCTTTGAACGTGTTTGCGATACCGTGTCCTGGCTGTGCGGCGGAGTTCGGGTGGACGCGTACGCCTGCGTCGACATTGAAGCGATGATCGCGCTGGGTGACGCGATGGGCGGAGTAGATTTCAAACTGGATATGAGCTATACAGGCAGTGAGCACCGCCATTACAAGGCCGGCCAGCAGCACCTCGACGGACGCGGCATGATGGACTATGTTCGCGCCCGCAGGAACGCCACCGTAGATATATCGGACATCGGCCGCACAGGCAGACAGCGTAAAATGATAATCGCTGTATTTCAGAAACTGAAGCAGGATCCCGCTCTTGTGGCAACGCTTTGGGATACCGCGATGAACAGCAACCTGCATTTTTATACCAACATTGATGAAGAGGTATACGGGGAACTGTATCAGATCTTTACGGAGATCAACAACACCGAAGTAAAAAGCTATGTGATGGATGCCACCCTGCTGAGCGCCATGGGCGGTTGGAACATGAATTTTACCAAGCAGGATGAACGCGCCCGGATTCTGAACGAAATGTTCGGCATCACCGTTGAGGATATCCCGTATGTAAGCTATAAGTACAGCAACTGGCTCATGGACCGCGGTCTGATTGCCGTCAAGTACATCAACCTCACCAAAAACATCCTGCGCAAGGCCTCTTCCATGCAGCTCACCGAAGAACAGACTCAGGCAGTAAAGGCACTGGACGCGCAATATGATGAAACTGTGAAGTTGTTTGACGCGGCATCCGCGAGCATGACGGATAAAGACAACAATGCGTTGAGAGACGCCCGCAACAAGCTGCGTGAAATGGCTGAGCAGACGGCTCAGCTGATCGATTACGGTACGGACTTTGTTTGGAGAGTAAACGAATTCTGGTATCGTGACGCCTCTGTTAACGGATGGACGGAGATCGACTGGCGTTGAAAAACAGCGATCTGACCGCTTACGCTTTTGCAGCAGGAGGTTGACGAAATATGAAAAAATATCTTAAGGAAATAGATATACTAAAGGGCTTTGCGATCATGCTGGTCATTCTCGGGCATTCGATCATTACTTATCCTATTGATCTTTGCAATAAATACGGAGCATGCTGTTTTCTTCATTATAATCTGATTTCACCGGTCCATATGCCCTTGTTTTTCATCGTTTCCGGCTACTGCTGCAGTTTACGTGGCTCTGTCCTTTCATTCTATTTCAAAAAAGTCAAAAGGATCCTCATTCCGTACCTTGTATTCTCACTGTTCAGTTTTGCCGTTCACTATCTGTTTTTCAAAACCGGTCTGGCGAATGATGCCTCGCAGCCGACATTGAAATCCGCTCTGATCAGTATTTTGAACGGAGACAGTCTGTGGTTTCTCTATACCCTGTTCTGCATTTTTCTCGTATATCCCGCATTCAGTCTGCTTTTGAAAAGCAAACCGGCAGGCATAATCACCGTTGTTGCCACTTTCATCGCGTCTGTTATGATCACCTGGCCATCCTTTATGCGTCTGGATAACTTTTTCCATTATCTACCCTATTTCCTGCTCGGTAACTTTTTGAAGCAATTCATAAACTATGAAACCCTCACAGACAATATGCGCGCGAATAACAGATCAAAGTTGATTTGCCTTGCAGCATTGATCGGCTGGATCGCGCTGAGCTATGTGCGCTACGCGCATCCCATCGATGTGATGTTTGCTTCCCGCCTGTACGACATAGTGATCGCTCTTGTCGCGATCATCTTCTGGTCTGTTTTTGCTTCACTGATAGCGAACACAAAATGTGCGGCGGTCCCGACAGAACTGGGCAAGTATTCACTGCAGCTTTACCTGTTGAACGGATATATTTTGACTTTATCAAGACATGCGATCATAAAGATCCTGCATATATCTTCTCCGGTCATCATCATCGCGGGCAATTTCATATCGATCGTATTGCTGGGCTACCTGATCACGCGCTTCATCATAAAACCGGTAAAGCTTTTCCGTGATCTTTCCGGCATGGTATAAACCGGCTGCGAAAGCGCATCTGTTCACCCGGAAAACTGATAAACATATCACAGCACAAAGGATAAACAGTTTGAGAAATCGAGCCGTTTATCCTTTTTCGTTGATCTGCAAAATGCACAATATTTCAGTTCGCATTCTTTTCAGATGGTGCGTTCCGCTCCTCCCCGGGTTTCTGTCGATCTCTGAATACAAGTACTACCGCCGACATACGCGTTTACGGCGGCTTTCTTCCCCACGTTTGTGTTTCTGGGCATGACATGCCCGGAAACCTTCATTTTTGGTTTTCTTTCTGTATTTCTGGGCGCTGCGCATTGCAAAGAGAGCAAAGATGTGCTATTTTTGTGTAGAGAAAGGGATACCCTTTCTTTTCTGCTATTCGTACGGTACAGCGTACCGTATACAGGAGGCGAAACCTTTGAGCGAACGGGTTTTCAACTTTTCGGCGGGGCCAAGCCAGATGCCGCTCAGCGTTCTTGAACAAGCCCAGAAGGACCTGCTATGTTACCCCGGTGCGGGCTGTTCGGTGCTGGAAATGAGCCACAGGAGCAGTCCCTTTCAGGAGATCATCGACAAAGCCGAGGCAACCCTGCGGCGGCTGATGAGCATCCCGGAGGAATACGGCGTGCTGTTTCTGCAGGGCGGAGCCAGTACACAGTTTTCGATGACCGCGATGAACCTGGCCCGGCGCGGTGAAACCGCTGCCTACGCGGTGAGCGGTCACTTTGCCGGAAAAGCCATGCAGGAAGGCGGGCGCTGGGTAAACGCGGTGTGCGTTTCTTCCTCTGAGGCGGACAGCTTCCGCAACATACCGGTCACCGCTTCCGTTCCGGAGGATGCAGCCTTTCTTCATATCACAGGCAACAACACCATCTACGGCACCGCGTACAGAGATATCGCCGCAAAGCTGCCCGCGTCTGTTCTCCCGTCAAACGGGAAAAAAGCAAAGATCCCGCTTGTAGCGGACTGGTCCAGCGCGATATTGGGGCAGGAGATCGATATTACACAGTACGGGCTCATTTACGCCGGCGCTCAGAAGAATCTGGGGCCTGCCGGGCTGACGGTGGTCATCCTGCGCAAAGACCTTCTTGAAAAAGAAAAGGACGCTCTTGTGCCCGCGATGCTCAACTATTCCGTGGCACTGAAAAACGGCAGCATGTACAATACACCGCCCACCTTCGCGATCTATCTTGCCGGGCTGATGTTTGACTGGGTGGAAAAGCAGGGCGGCGTGAAGGCCATGGAGGAGATCAACAGAGAAAAAGCCGGACTGCTGTACAGTGTGATCGATCGATCCGCGATCTTCACAGGCCGTGCAACGCCTGAAGACAGATCACTGATGAATGTTACCTTCACACTTCCCACGCAGCAGGATACGGATGACTTTATCGCGTTGGCTGCGAAAAACGGGTTGACCGGCATCCGCGGTCACCGGCTCACCGGCGGTCTGCGCGCGAGCATCTATAACGGCATGCCGTTTGAAGGCGTAAAGAAGCTCGCTGAGACCATGAAAGAATTTGAAATAAACAGAATTTAAGGAAATAAGGAGAACGATCATGTATCAGATCAGAACATATGACAAAGTAGCTCCCGCAGGACAAAAAGAATTTGATAACGGAAAATACCGTCTTTCTTCCGATTGCTCCGCCCCGGACGGCATTCTCGTACATTCCACGCCCCTGCATAATATCGAGCTGAATGAAAATCTGCTTTCCATCGTACGCATCGGTGCCGGTGTGAACACCATTCCAGTGGATAAATGCACCGAAAAGGGCATCTGCGTTTTTAACTGCCCCGGCGGAAACGCCAACGCTGTAAAGGAATTGACCATCGCCGCGATGATCATGGCCATGCGTAATGGTTTTTCCTCTATGGAATGGGTCAAGAGCCTTCCGGACGATGAAGCGGATCCCGGAAAACAGGTCGAAAAGGGCAAGGAGGTCTTCCGCGGCCCTGAACTGATGGGAAAAACGATCGGCATCATCGGCCTCGGCGCGATCGGCTCCCGCATGGCGCGCGCCTGTGATGATCTGGGTATGAAGGTACTGGGCATCGACCCGTATCTTTCCCACAGCAGAGTCAGCGAGCTGAAGGAATTTGTTGAGTTCCGCAATGATCTGTACAGTCTGCTTGCAGACAGCGATATCGTGACCGTGCACATTCCGTTGGAAAACGCGACCCGCGGCTATATCGGTGAAAAAGAGATCAAGGCCATGAAGGACGGGGCCTACCTGATCAATTACGCCCGCGGCCCGATTGTCAATGATGACGCCGTGTGCGCCGCACTGGAAAGCGGTAAACTGACCGCTTACGCGACTGACTTCCCCACCCGCCGCCAGATGAAGCTGAAAAATGTACTTTGCACGCCCCATCTGGGTGCCGGTACGCCGGAAGCGGACGAAAATTGCTCCGTGATGGCCGCCAGACAGACCATTGACTATATTGAAAACGGGAACATCACCAACTCCGTCAACATGCCAAACCTTTCCTTCACGCGCTCGGACGGCGACAGGATCACCCTGCTTCACAAAAACAAAGTAGGTATGCTTGGGTTAGTGACCGAAAAAGTGGCTTCCTGCGGCCTGAATATCGAAAACCTTGTCAACAAGGCCCGCGGCGATATCGCCTACACCATTCTGGATCTGAACACAGAAGCACCGGCCGATGTAGTTGAGGCGCTGAGGAACATTCCCGGCATGATACGCATCCGCGTGATCCATTGATCAGCTCAGTCGGGAATACCGGCCTGCGGCAACATAAAAAGAGAAGGGACGGAAAATCCGCTTCCTTCTCTTTTTTTGTTCTCATCAGTGTTTCTGACATTTGTTCAGGTCAGCCTGATACCGTCGCTCACGGCAGACCCTGCAGACCGGTGTCAGTCAAAAAACTCGTATTCCTCTTCTTCTTCAGCTTCCTCTTCCGTCTCTTCCGTGATCTCCTCTTCCACGGCATCGCCCATATAGGCGCCCACGATCGCGGAACCCCAGTCGGTAGCCGCGTCGATGTTGTACTCATGCAGGCAGCGGGTAAAGAAATCAAAATACACATTGCCGTATACGGGAATGGAAGGCAGTTCTTCTTCAAAGCATTCCTGGAAACGGATCCATTTCTGCATATAGCCCAGCTGATCACCGGGCTCCGTCAGGCTCATATCCCGCGCAAGCTCTTCCAGCCTGGGACTGTTGATTGCGGTATAGTTTGTCTTTCCGATCGCGGCGTCAGCGGTGCTGAAGGTAGGCCAGGGATCAAATACCAGGTTGAAATTGGTGGAAATATAGATCATGTCACAGTCACGTTCATCCTGACGGTAGAAATACCGCAGCAGCTGATCCCATTCGGTCGGAACGGTTTCCGTCTGGATACCCGCGCTGTTCAGATTGGCGATAAAGCAGGGATCGAATTGCTCCGCCATCTTATTGCCTTCCGGATAAAGCATTTTGAGCTTCAGCGGCACGATCACGCCGTCGATATTCTTGCAGCGTACGGTATCCTGAGCGCTGTTGAAAGCCTCACCGTTTTCGTTCAGCGTCCATCCATCCTCTTCCAGCAGCCTGACAGCCTCCTCGATATCCAGTGTGTACACCTTGATGCCGTCATAGCTCAGTTCGTTCCACTGTTCAGCCTCCTCAGGGGTGACATTCTCATCCGTTTCAGGGCTGGGGGTGCTGAGCGCGCCGGTCATGACGCGATACATCCACTGCCCGAGGCCGTAATAGCCATCCATACGCAATCCGAAATAGCCGGTATAGGCGGAAACCATCGCGTCTCTGTCCATACAGTACGCGATCGCCTGCCGCACCGCTTTACTGCCGACGGTGTTTTCCTTTTCACAGCAGAAGGAAACGGCGCTCTGACCTACGCGGGCATAGTTCTTCAGGTTGTAATTACCGCTTCCGATCAGCTCCATACCGCTTTCCGCAAGTTCCGATTCAAGCACCTTGTTCAGCAGACCGAACTCGCCGTTTTCCAGCTTTTCCATCATTGTGTCCTTTTCGGCCAGCGTGTAGGTGATATGGGAGATCGAGGGCTTCTGTCCCTGAGAGTTTCCTTTGTAATACTCATTGATCTCCAGCTCGGCGGTCACCCCGTCAAAGGAGATCAGCCTGTACGCTCCGCTCACAACAGAAGGATGGGTCACATAGCCGGTCTCGCTGTTCAGCAGGGTCTCCCGCAGCAGCTCAGCGGTAAACGGGCCGGAAATGTACGCTCCGTTTCCGTCATCCTTTACTTCGCATCCGGGAGCGATCACATGCACAGGCAGCGGATCCGTTATCAGCAGACCCAGTTCATAGAAATACGGCCTGTATTCCCTGCTCACGGTGAGGATGAGCATGCTGTCATTCATCACCGTCACGCCGGAGATGCTTTCGCTCTCACCGTTTCTATAGGCTGCGATCCCCTCGATCGCGGGATACAGATCCGTCTGACCCCCGATCTCCTTCGCCTGAGGCGCGGTATTCAAAAGGATCGAGAACGCGTAATCATACGCGGTCACAGGCGTTCCGTCAGAGAAAAACAGGTCATCGTACAGTGAAAACAGATAGCTTCTTGTACCGTCAGCGTTATCCATCACCGTCAGGCCGCTCACGACGGAATCAGCAGGGCCGAAATTGCCCGCCTCGCTCTTCCACTCCACAAGAGGATAACCGTTCAGCAGAGAGTTCACATCCAGGTCGGTCGTGGAATAGGAGAAGAGCCGCGTGGTAAAGCTGCCGGTCATTTCCGTAATGTTGCCTACGGTAAGGCAGTCGTAATCATACTCCGGGCCGGTATACAGATAGCCATCCTCCTGAAACTCTTCCGCGAAAGCGGCAGAGAGAGAGAAGAGCATGATCACCGCCATGATCAGAGAAAGCATTTGCTTCATATTCTCATTCCCTTTCATCGGGGCAGGCGGGAAACGCTCAAGGCGTCTCCCCCTGCTCCGCTTGTCTGTTTACGGTCATAACCGGATCAGTCGTAGCATTCGCCCATGTTCACACAGCCGATACCCAGTCCCAGCGGTGTATCGTAATCAACGATCGTTATCCCTCCGCCCACATACACAACAGTGATCTGCAGGTCGGACGCGGGCATATCGCCTTTCACCACACGCTTGTCGGGGGTAAGTCCGCTTACGGCGGGAGAATTGACCTCATAGTGTTCTCCGGAGAACAGGGTGTCCTGATAAGTGGGAGCCACTTCCCTGCCGCGGATATCCACATACCTGATCGTCAGCTGATACGGATTGCGTGTATAGATGACATCAAATACAAGGTCTTCGGTTTCAACCGTTCCGCTCACGGTTTCCTGATCGGCTGTCCATCCGCCGATCCTCGGGCTGATCACATTGAAGGTTTCACCGGTGTAATACAGGTTCACCACGGTAGGCGCGGCGGTTTCTCCGTCCACGCTTTCGTACCAGTACCTTACGGTCACCTTATGCAGCGTACGCTTGGTAAAGTCTGTTACAGAATCATCATCCTCGGGAGTATGATCGGGAACAGAAGGATCGGGATCCTTCACGGGATCAGACTTGGCAGTCACGATGTTGAACACCTTACCGGCTTCCACATCCTCCGCCGTTACTTTCCACTGGGTATGAAGCTTCTGCTCTTCGCCGGGAGCCAGGCTCTTGAGCGTCCTGCTGAAGTTGGTCATGTTATCGTTTACGACCACATTGTAAAGCGTCACATTACCGGTGTTCTTCACGACCAGCGTGTAATTGATGAAGTCACCTTCCTGTGCAAGCTTGCCCTGCATATCGGAGAACTTCTGCACAGTCAGGGCCGCGTCAATATCCACTGTTTCCACTTCAGCGGACGGATAGTATTCCTTGTCGCCGAAGGTCACCTTCGCGGTGTTCACATACTCACCGGCCAGCAGATCATCCTCCGTAACGATATGCTCCGCGTTCACGATCACGGTGCCGTTCACAGCGAGATCCAGGATGACGGCAGTATTGCCTTCCACAGTATAGCCACTGCCCTCTGTGATCACGGCAGTATCATCGTCCACAGTGATACGATCGGCAACGCTGTTGGTCACATTCTTCACAGTGATCGTAAATGTGACCTTGCTGCCCACAATTGCCTTACCGGCGTCGGACGGGGTGATCTCTTCCACCTGCTTGTCACACAGCACAGAAGGACCGGTAATGGTGAAATCGGCAGGGATCACTTCAAAGGTGAAATTCGGATACTGTTTTTCGTAGTCATCGACCGTTTTCCGGGTCGTAAGCACATCGCTGTATCCGCCCACTTCTTCATCATCATTGGTACGGTACACTTCGGTGTCGATATCTTCAAGTTCTTTCTTGAAGTTGTCGCTCAGATCATCCGGCAGTTTACCGTCTTCGAAGGCGGGATCCTCCGTGCCGTATTCCTTGCTGCTGTCAGACACAGTGATCACGATATGCGCCGGAGTGACCGACAGATCGCCGTACACGCTGGTCACATCATCATACTGTTTTTCGTTTTCCAGCTCGTAGGTGAAGGTATTGTTCTCGGTATCGGTATCCGCCACA
>CALGBY010000131.1 GCA_937886445.1 uncultured Clostridia bacterium
GTTCTTCGCCTTGAACTGACGGAAAATCTGCTTGAAACTGCACATTCCTCATTTTTGAGACACACCCTAGAAAAAGAGGCGCGCCGTAAAAAGCGCGCCCTGAAAAAACATGACCGGACAAGGCTTCGGAACGGAACAGTGTTATCCGTTATGATGCTGATATGATGCTTATTTATTGAACACCCTCACCGGCAGCACCAGGAAACGGTACCGGTCGCCCTCTCTGGGGCGGATCATGCAGGGGGATACATTGGTGTTCAGGCACATCACCATCACATCGTCATCCACATTGTGCACCACATCGTTCAGGTATTTGGCGTTGAAGGCGATATCCAGCGGGTTTCCTTCGATGCTCACCGCGATCTCCTCATGCACATCTCCGCGCTCGGCGTTGCTGGTCATCACGATGGTGCCCTCTCCGTTTCCGCCGTTTTCAGAAGAAACGGAAAGGTGGATCAGGTTGTTCTTTCCTTCTCTGGCCATCAGGCTGCAGCGGTCAATGGCATCGGAAAGCTCGGAACGGGATACATACACAACGGTGGTGCTGCTCTGGGGCAGGATCTTGTTGTAATCGATGAATTCACCGGTGAGCAGTGTGGCATATACGCATACATCGTCAAAGGTGAAGCGCACATGGGAGGAGGAGAACATGATCTCCAGCTCCTTTTCGCTGTCATCGGGAAGCATACGGGAGATCTCGGTCATCACCGTGCCGGGGATCACGCAGGAAAGCTTGGAGCCCTTCTTGTTTTCAGGCAGACCGTTTTTGTTTTCCACACGCTGCAGCGCCATCCTGAAGCCGTCCAGACCCAGGAAAAGCACATTGTCATCGGTAGCTTCCATCAGCACGCCGGTCAGGATCTTGCGGGCTTCATCTCCCGATACGGCAAAAAGCACGCGGGAAATGGCCGTTCTGGCTACAGAACAGGGCAGCACGATGCGGTTATCGGTATCCACATCGCAGATATCGGGAAAATCATCGGCATCCATGCCCATCATGTTTGTTTTGCTGCGGCCCGAACGGATCACCGTTTTCAGGTCGTCATTCACCTCAACGACCACCTGTCCGTTGTTCTGCTTGCGCACGATCTCTCCGAAGAGCTTGGCGGGCAGCAGGGCACAGCCCTCAGTTTCGATCTGGGCGTTCACGCGGCAGCGCACGGTCATTTCACCGTTTGTACAGGTCAGACGCAGGGCGCTTTCATCCGTTTCGATAAACACGCCCTCCATGCTGGGGTAGATCGCCCTGGCGGGCACGGCACGTACGGTCATTCCGAGGCCGAAGTTCATTTCATCGCTCAGTACAGAGAATTTCATTTACAGGTCTCCTTTTTTTCTTCCGGTCAGGCGCCGCGGCGACGCGCGGCTCCTCTTCATACGGTAGTAGTAATATATATAATAAACAGTAGTAGTAGTAGAGGCTGTGGATACTGTGGAAAAACCCGTCCGGCCTCTTGTAATCGCCTTATTTTTCAAGGCTTCCGCGGCTTTTCAAAGCGTTTTTCAGCCTGTGGAAAACCGGTTGAAAAGGGGAGGAGGGCTGTTAAAAAACAGTGCGTTCTTTCCCCTTTCATCCATCCTATTTTCTCATAATCCCGGGAAAAATGCAAGCGATTTATGCGGCGCGGAGAAAACCGTTCCGCACAGGAAGCGAATATGAAGAAAGCGTTAAGGACGAACGAAGGAACCGGGAGCATATACGTTGTAAAAACGCTTATCCACACCCTGTGGAAAACGATGTCCACAGGTAAAAACAGCAGCTGTATCACCGCGTTCCGGGTCATACACACAGCTTATACACAGGCTTTCCACAGCTTTTTCCACCGGGACCGAAGGACGAAACAATTCCGTAATAATACGGAAAATCAGCATTATCGAGCACGGTTCCGGCTATATGTATCATATCAGTTACATGATGCGAACATTTGTTTGCTGATCATTAAACGGTGTAACCGGAATGGCTTCTCCGAGCGACAGAGAGAAAAGATACATCTCCTTTACCGGCATACCGGTGATCTTTTCAAGCGCGCGGCGGTACCAGTTCAGCTGGGAGGAATAGCGTTCCTTCAATTCCTCCGCGTTCACGCGGTCCGTTTTATAGTCAGTAAGGATCCATCCGTCTCCCTCGGTAAAGCACAGGTCGATCACGCCCTGCAGAATGGTGCCGGTATCAAGCAGCAGGTTGAAGGCCCATTCGCGGTGCACGAGCGGCGCCTGCAGCGCGCGTTTGCCGAGATCGGAGGTAAAGAAATGCTCCAGCCAGTTCACCTTGATCAGGCTGTATTCCTGCTCGGTGAGCATGCCCTTTGCATAAAGGCGTTCAAGAGCGTCTTCCCAGCGCTCCGCGCGGATAAGGTCATAATCCACGCTGCCGAGGGCCTTATGGGTAGCGGTGCCGCGCAGAAGACCGCCCTGCCGGTCGTTTTCCGTAATAAATGAAGGGACATATTCCCTTTGGCCGGTCTTTCGCTTGTCCGGAGGGGTCTCCTCCATGTCGTTTTCATCCATGAGGTGCTTTGCAAGAGCGGTCACCGAGGTCTTGAGCGGCACAAAGCCCCGCGGGATTCGTTCCATATAATAAAGCGTTTCTTCGCTTACCGGCTGCTGCGTCTGATCTTCATCTGGCGGCGCGGCGGTATCATCATGGCCGGTTTCCCGGGCCGGGATCCACCGGATCTGCCACTTTCCGCCGTATACATCGGTATGCCTTGTATCCTCAAGGTTTTCATGCAGCCCCTCCCGTATGCTCTGGCCTATCCAGTCCGCCATGCACGTGGCATCACCCGCCGCGTAATCCTCCCGGGGGCGCTGCCATACGGAAAGCTGGGCAGAGGCTTTCTTGGGCGCGCATATAAGATAAAGCTTTTGCTCCGCACGGGTCATCGCCACATACAGCAGGCGGCATTCTTCAGCCCGTTCCTCCTGCTTCTTTTCCTCTTTCAGCACCGAAAGGGCCAGATTTTCACGCTTTACGCGTTTTTCGCCGTCTATACAGGCAATGGCCATGCCATGGGAGGCTGAAAGCTGGAGGGGAGCCGTTTCCCTGTGAAAATCCTCCGCGAGCCCGGAAATGAACACGATGGGAAACTGCAGGCCTTTGGATTTGTGGATGGTCATGATGCGCACCACATCCTCATTTTCGCCGATGCTCTTTGCGCTCACGGTATCATCCTGTGTGCGCGCCTGCCGGATACCGCGCAGAAATTCCGAAAGATCCCACGGATCCTCCAGGTTTTCCGCCTGTTCATACAGCATGCGCATGTTAGCCTGCCGGAGCGCGCCGTCCTTCATCGCGCCGGCGCGCATATACAGGCCGCTCTTTTCCGTCACCTGTCGTATCAGGGCGTCCACGGGCATATTACCGGCCAGAAAACGCCATTCCGACAGTGTTTTCTGCGTTTTTCTGATTTTTTCTCCCAGCTCGCTCTCTTCATGAGAGGCCTTTTCAAACAGGTCCCGGAAGGGCGTTTTGGAGGAAGGATCGCGCATGCGGATGCGTGACAGCTCCTCCATGGAAAAATCAAAGCACGGGCAGTGCAGCGCCGCGATGAGCGGGATATCCTGCAGCGGGTCATCCAGCACCGTGAGCAGCGAAAGGATATCGTTCACCTCGGGCAGGTCATAAAAACGGGCGTCCGCGTCACAGTATACGGGAATGCCGCGGTCGGAAAGCGTTCTTGCCAGCGCGGGGGCGCGCCCGGAGGATTTGCGCAGCAGGATCACGATATCCCGGTATCTGACATTCTGGGCGATGCCGTTTTCATCACGCATGCCGTTCTGAATAAGGCGGGAGATCTCGTCCGCCATGAACGCGGCCTCGTAGCGGTAGCCCTCCTTCAGTTCGGTATCAGGATCGCCGTTTTCACTGAGAAGCACACAAAGATCGGTATCCGGCCCGAAGGAGGCGGAGGGCTTCGGATAAAGCATCGCCTTTTCGTCGTATTCCAACTCTGTCACGCTTTCGCGCATCGCGTGGGAAAAAACGGTGTTTACACAGTGCAGGATATTCTCGGTGGAACGGAAATTCTGCTGAAGCACGATCTTTCGCTCGTCGGCATCGGGATCGGAGGAGAAATCATGGTATTTGTTCCTGAAAAGAGAGGGTTCCGCCAGGCGGAAGCGGTATATGCTCTGTTTGATATCGCCCACCATGAAAAGCAGCGTGTTTTTGCCCAGCACCTTTTTGATGATCGCTTCCTGAACGGCGGAGATATCCTGATACTCATCCACGAATACGGCATCGTAGCTTTCCGATATCTCTTTGCGCACCCGTTCGTCCGCGAGGCATTTCAGGCACAGCTGCTCCATATCGGGGTAATCGATATAGTTCTTCTTGCGCTTCTTTTCGGAAAAGAGCATATCCGAGGCCGTGGCAAGCCGTACCAGTGCGCGCAGCTGCGGAAGTGTATCCGCGAGCACGCTGTCTGTATGAGAGGTATCCTTCGGATAATAGGCGTCCAGGGAATTGATCAGATCCTTAAAGGAATTTCTGATCTTCTTATATTCATCTGCCAGATCATCAGAATATACCGCGCCTTTTTTTGCTCTGGGGAGAGTCATATAGCTCACGGTATCGGGGTCGAAGGTGCCGTTCTTTACGGAAACAGTGATCGTGTCCAGCAGGCGCTGATCGCTTTCCAGCGCCGGTCCGTAATGATCGGGCGCGTCAGACCGGGTAAGCAGGGATTCACACTGATCGAGTAAGCCGCCGGCGCGGCTTAGCAGCAGAGGGATCGCGTTTCTTGAAAGCTCCAGCCAGTAACCGGTGTTCTGATGCTCATAGACCTTCGAGATCCAATCCTCGCTTGATTCAAGAGAAAGCAGAAAACGGCGCAGGCTTGTCATGAAGCCCAGCACCTCGGTATCGGTAAAGGAGGAGAAAAGCGCCTGCTCATCGGGAGAAGGATCCAGATACGCCGCTTCCAGCACCTCATCCGCCGCATCGGACCAGAGGCGGTCCAGAATGGCGGTATCGGGCACACGGCTGGTGGGATCGATGCCGGACGCCTGAAAATAATCGCGGATCACCTTGGAGCAGAACACATGCAGGGTGCAGATCTCCGCGCGGTTGACCAGCATGGCCTGTTCTTCAAGCACGGGGTCATCGCTTTCTTCCAGCTTGCGCATCAGCTTTTCGCGCATCTCGGCGGCCGTGGCCCTGGTAAAGGTGACCACCAGCAGACGGTCCAGCCGCATGCCTTCCTTGAGCAGAGCGCACACCCTTTCCAGCAGCACGGCGGTCTTGCCCGATCCGGCGGCGGCGCTTACCAGCACGCTGCGGTTGCGTGAATCGATAGCGCTCTGCTGATCCTTTGTCCAAACCGGTCCTTTTTTCTCTTTATCCATACTGAACCTCTGTATCGATATGATGTTTCACGTGAAACATTGATATAAATAAAAGCAGGATTCATCGCGCTTTGTTCCGACGCAAACGGAATGTTTCACGTGAAACATTCCGCGCGGCCGCCGCGGTTACTGCCGTTTCTGCTTGAGAAGCGCCTTCAGCTGATGCTGCAGCACCAACCGGTAGCTGGGCTGATAGCTTTCGCGGTAGAGATCGCTGTGATGCACCGGCGCGCAGCGCTTTTCATCATAGCCTGCCATGAAGATCTCGATCTCGGCCGGGTCGATCGGGATGCGCTCATCCTCCGAAAGAGAGATCGCCTCCCGCACACGGCGCAGAAAATGCTCCTTTGTGCCGCGTTTTTCGGCGGCGCAGCCGCAAAACAGGCTGAGGATCTCCTCACGCGAGAGCTTGAACGCGGCAGGGCGCAGGTTGAGCCGGCAAAGCCCCTCGCCGATGCTTTCATACAGCGGTTCGCCGGGCAGCGGGGCGGCGTTTTGGTCCATTTCATCAAACAGGCGCTTCGCGGCCGTCTTCTGATCCCTTATCAGATGCTCGCAGCCGAATTCCATCTGATACAGCAGCTTGATAAGATCCTGAGCGGTGCTGTGGGGATGGGAGGATAATTGAGAAAGAAGGACATCTTCCATGGTATCTTCTGTATCTCCTTTCGTCCGTATCCTTCGCGAAGCGGCTCTCCGCGTGATACAGGACCTGTGACTCGTGCGTCTATTATGGCATGCCGGGGGCGCTTTGTCAATCCGCGCCGACCGCTTCAAAGCGCGGTGAACGCGCATAAAAACCGCGCGCTTGTACGGGAATGGGATTGCAAAACGGCTTCGCGCGGCGTATAATATAATAGGAAATATACCGTTCGTGCGTCTGTCCGCGGCTCTGTCTCCGCCCGGCGCGCGAGAAAGCACAAACAGCGATCAGCACTTCATCCGAAGGAGGATATACAGATATGAAACTCGGTGTTGTAGGACTTCCCAATGTAGGCAAAAGCACACTCTTCAACGCGATCACCAATGCGGGCGCTCAGGCGGCCAATTACCCCTTCTGCACCATCGAACCCAACACCGGCGTGGTGGCGGTGCCTGATGAGCGGCTGGATGTACTGGATGAAATGTACCACCCCAAAAAGGTCACCCCGGCGGCGATCGAGTTTGTGGATATCGCCGGTCTTGTGAAGGGCGCCAGCCGCGGCGAGGGACTGGGCAACAAGTTCCTTTCCCATATCCGCGAATGCGACGCCATCGTGCATGTGGTGCGCTGCTTTGAGGATGAAAACATCATCCATGTGGACGGCAGTGTGGACCCCGTGCGCGATATGGAGACCATCAATCTGGAGCTGATCTTTGCCGATATGGAAACGGTGAAGAAGCGCGAGGAGAAGGCCGCCAAGCTGGTCAAGACGGGCGAAAAGAAATACGGAGAGGAAGCTGCCTTCGCCCACCGGCTGTATGAGCATCTTGAAAGCGGCGCTCCCGCCCGCACCTTCCGGTGCACCGATGACGAGAAGGCGGTTCTGAAGGATTATTTCCTGCTCACCTCCAAGCCCGTCATCTACGCCGCCAATATCGCGGAGGACGCCGTGAGCCTGCCCGATGAGGAAAACCCCTTCGTTGTGCAGGTAAAGGAGGAGGCCAAACGCGAGAATGCCGAGGTGCTGGTGATCAGCGCGCAGATCGAAGAAGAAATCGCCCAGATGGAGGGCGAGGAGAAGCAGGAGTTCCTGAACGAGCTGGGGATCGGCAAAAGCGGTCTGGACCGCCTTGTTACTGCCTGCTACAGCCTGCTGGGGCTGATCTCCTTCCTTACCTGCGGCGAGGATGAATGCCGCGCCTGGACGATCACCCGCGGCACCAAGGCGCCTCAGGCCGCCGGAAAGATCCATACCGACTTTGAACGCGGCTTTATCCGCGCCGAGATCGTCGCCTTTGATACCCTGAAGGAGATGGGCAGCATGAACGCCTGCAAGGAAAAGGGCCTTGTGCGCTCCGAGGGCAAGGATTATGTGATGCAGGACGGCGATGTAACGCTGTTCCGCTTCAATGTCTGATTTATCAACGAATTACGGCAGCTCCTGAGCACGGTTCGGGAACGGGAAGAAGGATATATGTCTAAGATCGGTTATGTGCTGAAGCGTGTGGGAAAGATCGATACCTCCCGTATGAAGGAAACGCTGGAATATCTGCATAAAAAAACGGGCAAAAGCAGGGCATACCTGTGCGCGGATATCACAAGGTGCGCCCTGAAATACAACGCGGGCTATATCGATTACAAGATCGCCGAAATGTACCGCCTGAACGACCGTCAGCGCCGCACGGTGATCACCCGCGGAAAAAGCAACGAGATCGTGCGCAGGATGAATGACAAGGCTTACTGGCACTTTTTTGACGATAAGACCCAGTTCAACACCCTGTTTGCCGCTCAGGTGAAACGCGGGTGGCTGAAAGCGGACGCCTCGCTCACGGAGGAAAAGCTGGCCGCCTTCCTTGAAGGCAGGGATCAGGTGCTTTTCAAGCCCCTTGAGGGCTCCTCCGGGCAGGGCATCGTAAAATTTGAAAAGAAGGACTGGCAGGATCTGCCCGCCTTTATGAAAAAGCTTTCGGGCATGGGCGAGGCGGTGCTGGAGGAACTGGTGGTGCAGCATCCCGTGATGGCGGGCATGTGCCCCACTTCGGTAAACACCATCCGTATCGCCACCATGCTGGGCGATAAAAAGGAAGGCATCGTGTACGCCTTCCTGCGCATCGGCAACGGCAAGGTGATGGACAATGTGGATTGCGGCGGCATGGCGGCCAGAGTGGATCTGGAAAGCGGAAAGCTGCTCACCGTGGCGGCCGATAAGGCGGGCAATGTGTTTGACCGGCATCCCATGACGGGCACATCCATCATCGGCTTTACCGTGCCCTACTGGGAGGAAGCGAAGAAAATGTGTCTGGAGGCCATGCGTAAGGTGCCCCAGATGCGCTTCATCGCCTGGGATGTGGCCATCACGCCGGACGGCCCCGTGTTTATCGAGGGCAATTCCTTCCCCAGCCATGCCATTCCCCAGTTTGCCGCCCATTATCCGGACGGTATCGGCATCCTGCCGGAATTTGAAAAATTTATTGAGCTCTGACGCCTCTTTACGGGGGAACTACAGGTGGTAAAACGGTTATTCGCGTTATTCATCACGGCGCTGCTGGCCTGCAACGCCCTTTTTGCGTACGCGGAGGAGCAAAACACGCCCGCGCCGGTATACACCGGGGATTATGAGGTGCTTTCCTACGGCAGCCGCGGCAGCGACGTGATACGCCTGCAGAAAAAGCTGATCGCTCTGGGCTACCTGAAGGGAGAGGCGGACGGCATCTACGGGCGGGATACCGAAAAAGCGGTAGGCGATTTTCAGTATATGCACGCCCTCAAGCGGGACGGCGCGGCTGGAGTGAAAACGCTGCGCCTGCTGTATGAGAGTGAGGCGCTCAGCACGATGCCGCCCTCCGGGCATTTGCCGTCGGTCACCCCGGCCCCCACCGCGGAGCCTCTTCCGGCAAAGGTGAGGGTGAGCTATGTCGACCAGTTCCAAAAGACAGTGTACGAAACGGAGCTTTCCGTTACCCGTTCCGTCACTGTGACGGCGGAGCTTTCAAAGCTGCCTGCCGGGGCGAAGCTGAAGGGTGAAAGCAGCGTGACGGTGCTGTATTCCATGGGGCGGGCATATCCGGCAGAAATCGTTTTCCGCTTCCGTTCCAGGGAGGTGCCCGAAACGCTGAGCGTGCCGGTGCGCTATACCGAGGGCGGCGGGCGCGACGCGGCTATATTATATGAAGAAACCGTGTCCGTGCGGCCGGGCGAGTGCGTGTTTGTGTACGCGGATGCCGCGAAGGTGCCCGGGTATACGCTCATCAGCGCCCCGTATGTGCCAGTGCTCGTTACGGAATACGGCGATATCGCGCCCGAGCGGGTGGATTTTGTGTTTCAGGCGGCGCGGTGAACGCCGTAAACAATAAGCCCTAAGGAGAACAGATCAATGAGCGTTTGTACACTGTGCCCCCGTGCCTGCGGACGGGACCGTTCCCGCGAAAAGGGCTTTTGCGGGGTATCGGAGGAAATGCTGATCGCGAGGGCGGCGCCCCATCTGTGGGAGGAGCCCTGCATCTCGGGCAAAAACGGCAGCGGCGCCATCTTTTTTGCCGGCTGCACGCTCAAGTGCGTTTTTTGCCAGAATATGGAGATCTCGAGGGGGCTGAAGGGCGTTCCCGTCTCCCCCGACGGGCTTGCGGATATCATGAAGCGCCTGTGCGACGCGGGCGTGCACAATATCAATATCGTTACCGGCACGCATTTCATTCCCGGCATCCTCGCGGCGGCGGAGCGCTTCCGCCCGCCGGTGCCCGTGGTGTGGAACACCGGCGGCTATGAGGAGACCGAAACGCTGAAGCGGCTGGAGGGCTTTGTGGATATCTATCTGCCGGATTTTAAGCATTTTTCTCCCCGCATCGCAAAGCTGTGCTGCGGCGCGGAAAACTACGGCGAAAAGGCGGAGGCGGCCATCGCGGAGATGGTGCGGCAGACGGAGAGCGCCGTGTATGATGAGGACGGGCTGATGAAACGCGGCACGCTCATCCGCCATCTTGTACTGCCCGGCTGCACGGGGGATTCTCTGCGTGTGCTGGACAGGATCGCCGAACGCTTTCCCGGCGTGCCGGTCAGCCTGATGCGGCAGTATACGCCGCCGGCAGGCGTCACCCTGCCGCCCCCGCTGGACAGGCGTGTGAACGAAAAGGAGTATGAGCGCGTGCGGGAGCATTTTGACGCGCTGGGGCTTTCGGGCTACACGCAGGACGCGGAGAGCGCCGAGAGTGCCTATACCCCTCCCTTTGATTTGACCGGTGTACTGAGCCGGTGAAAGGAAAAACGCGAATGAAGCTGAAAGCAAAAGAAATCGAGAGCTTTGAAAAGCAATACGGCAATATCACGGCAAAGGGCTCCGGAAACGGCGAAAAGCATACCATGAAGTTCTCAGAGCTGCTGAGACGCTTTCTGCCCTATTTCAAAAACTATAAGGGCATGCTGATCTTTGACCTGTTCTGCGCCGTGATGACCTGCGCCTGCGAGATCGTGAGCCCCCTGATCGTCAAGGAGATCACCGGCAGGGTGACGGATGTGGCAAAAAGCCTCGGCGTCGGGCAGAGCTTCGCGCAGGCGATGCTGGACTGGGCCGGCTGGCTGGCAAGGCTGGGCATATGGTATGTGCTCCTGCGCCTGATCGACGCCGCCGCCAACTACTATATGCAGTCCGGCGGGCACATCATGGGCAGCAGGATCGAGACGGATATGCGCAGAGACCTGTTCCATCATCTGCAGCAGCTTTCGTTTTCCTATTACAACAACACCAAGATCGGCCAGCTGATGGCGCGCATCACCAGTGACCTGTTTGATGTGACGGAGTTTGCCCATCACGGGCCGGAGGAGCTGCTGATCGCCGTGGTCAAGATCGTGGCCAGCTTCATCATCCTGTGTGGCATGAATGTGTGGCTCACGCTGCTGGTGTTCATCTTCATCCCCTTCATGGTGCTGGGCACCCGCTATTTTTCCAAGCATCTGCGCGGCGCCATGTCGGCGTGCCGTCATCAGGTGGGCGAGATCAACGCCCAGGTGGAGGATTCGCTTCTGGGCATCCGCGTGGTGAAAAGCTTTGCCAATGAGGAATTGGAGGAGGAAAAGTTCCGCAGGGGCAATCTGGCCTTCCTCTTCCTCAAAAAGAAGCAGTACCGCTATATGGCGGGCTTCAACACCTCAACGCGCGTGTTTGACGGGCTGATGAACATCGTGGTGACGGTGGCCGGCGCCATATTCCTGATCAAGGGGCTGATCGGCATCGGCGATTATGTGGCTTACCTGCTCTATGTGGGCACGCTGCTCAATTCCATCCGCCGCATCGTGGAGTTCACCGAGCAGTTCCAGCGCGGCATGACCGGTATCGAGCGCTTCTGCCAGGTGATGGACGCGAAGATCGAGATCGCCGACAGCAAAAACGCGGCAGAGCTTACCGATGTGAAGGGCGTGGTGGAGTTCCGCAATGTGAGCTTCCATTACGGGGATGATGAAAAGCATGAGGTGATCAGCTCTCTCTCCGCGAAGGTGGAAAAGGGACGGAACATCGCGGTGGTGGGCCCCAGCGGCTCGGGCAAGACCACGCTGTGCAGCCTGATCCCCCGCTTCTTTGATGTGACGGAGGGGCAGATCCTGATCGACGGCAGGGATATCCGGGAGCTTACGCTCAAATCCCTCCGCGGCGGCATCGGCACGGTGCAGCAGGATGTGTACCTCTTCTCCGGCTCCGTTTACGATAACATCGTGTACGGCCGCCCCGGCGCCTCCCGTGAGGATGTGATCGAGGCCGCGAAGCTGGCCGGCGCGCATGATTTCATCTCCGCCCTGCCGGATGGCTACGATACCTACATCGGCGAGCGCGGCGTGCGCCTTTCAGGCGGGCAGAAGCAGCGCCTGTCCATCGCCAGAGTGTTTCTGAAAAACCCGCCCATCCTCATTCTGGATGAGGCGACCAGCGCGCTGGACAACGAGAGCGAGCTGCTTGTGCAAAAGAGCCTTGAACGCCTCGCGAAGGGGCGCACCACCTTTACGATCGCCCACCGCCTCACCACCATCCGGAACGCCGATGAGATCTGGGTGCTTACCGAGAAGGGCATTGAGGAAAAGGGCAGCCATGCCGAGCTGATGGCCAGAAACGGCCTGTATCATGAACTGTACAGCATGTATACGGAAAAAATGTGAAAACACGGCGTATGCCCTGTTTTCACCTGATACGAGGAGAACGGATATAAATGAAGCTGATCATAGGCCTTGGAAACCCGGGCGCGGAATATGCCCGCACGCGTCACAACGCGGGCTTTGACACGGTGGAGCTGCTGAGCGCGCGCCTGGATATTCCCGTAAAGAAGCTCAAGTGCCGCGCCCAGGTGGGCGAGGGCGTGTATGAAGGGGAAAGGATCGTGCTCATCCGCCCCCAGACCTTTATGAACCTTTCGGGCTTTTCCTTTGTGGACGCCATGAACTGGTACAAGGCGGATATGAAGGATATTCTGGTCATTTCGGATGATATCGACCTGCCCTTCGGTCAGATCCGCCTGCGCGCCTCCGGCGGGCCCGGAACGCACAACGGCCTCAGGCACATCGTGCAGTGCACCGGCAGCGGGGATTTTCCGCGTGTGCGGGTGGGCATGGGCAATCCGGAGCATAAGGATGACCTGAAGAACTTCGTTCTGGGCCATTTTGATACGGAGGCGGACCGCAAGACCGCCTTTGATATGTACACCCTCGCGGGCGACGCGGCGCTGTGCTGGGTGAAGGAAGGCATCAATACCGCGATGAACCGCTACAACACAAAGCCCGCGAAGCAGAAACAGGCGGAGGAGACCGGAACTGTCTGAAAAGCATGCCCGCGGATATCTCCGCCGGAGGACGGATCATAAGCATGAACGAAAAGGAATTATTCTCTTCTCTTCCCTTTCCCGCGGGAGAGGAAGCGCTGCGGCTGACAGGTGAAAACACGCCCTTTGCCCTGTACGGTGTGCCCGACGGGATGAGGGCCTTTTTTGCCTGCCGGGAGGCGGCGCTTACGGGCCGTCCGGTGCTTCTGGTGTGCGCCGGCGAAAACGCCGCCATGCGTGCCGCGGAGGACTGCGCGGCCTATCCCGGCGTGAACGCGGCCTACCTGCCCGCGCCCGAGACGCGCTTCATCCGCGCCACGGCGGGGCGTGAACGCGGCTGGCAGCGGCTCAGTATCCTTTCCTCCGCCCTGAAGGGCGAGATCGGCGTGCTGTGCGTATCGGCGGAATCGCTGCTTTTGCCCATGCTGCCGGCGGAGGAGATGAAAAAGGCCGTCGTGCGCCTGGAGATGGGTAGCCGCTATGACATCACTGAGCTCATCTCCCGCCTGCTTTCCATGGGCTACGAGCGGGCCGATATGGTGGAGGGCAAGGGGCAGTTTGCCGTGCGCGGCTCCATCGTGGATGTGTTTCCGCCCGATCTTTCCCACGCGCTGCGCGTAGAGTTTTTTGATGACGAGGTGGATTCGCTGCGCACCTTCGACTGCATCTCGCAGCGCTCGCTCGACAGGGCGCAGACGGCGGAGATCTTTCCCGCCAGCGAATACCTGATCCCGGAGCGGATCCGTCAGCCCTTCGCGGACGCGATGCGGCAGAGCATCCGCACGCACGCGAAGCGCCTCGCGAGAACCTCGCTTTTGCCGTTTCTCCCTCCCCTCCCGGAGGACGCGGAAACGGAGGACGCGCCTGAGCAGGACGGAAAGACCGCGAAAAAGGCGGTAAAAAAGAAAAAACCTTCGCCTGAAGAAGATGAAACGCCGCTTTTCACGCCTGCCGAAACGCCCCGTGCCCTGCTTTCGGGGCCGGACGCGATGCTGGCGGACGCCGAAAGCGCCGAAGCGGGCATCCCCTTTGACATGGCGCCCCTCTGGGCGGGCGTGCTGTACGGCGATTATGCCATCTTGTGTGATTATCTTGATGACCCCGTTCTCATCATCAGCGATCCCGAAAACGTGCGCGGCCGCGCGGAGGACCGCGTGGGCGGCTACCGGCTGGAATTGAAGACCGCTCTTGAGCAGGGCGACGCGGTGCCCGAAATGGAAAGCGCGCTGCTGGAGTGGGAAACGCTGTCGGAAAGGCTGAACGCCTGTCACCCCGTTACCGTGCAGGGCTTTCTGCACGGCATGAGCGGGCTGACCGTGAAAAAGGCGGTCGAGGCCGGCGCGGTGGACGCGCCCCGCTATGAAAACCGCCTGCGGGATCTGGCAAACGATCTTTCGGTGTGGATGAAGGAAGGCCGCAGGGTGCTGCTGCTTTCGGGTGGCGAAAACAGGGCAAAGCGCCTCAGGGATTCCCTTTTTGCCTGCGGCGTTACCCTTCCGGAGCAGGAGGGCTCTGAAGCGCCGCAGGTGCTGCTGCTCACCGGCTCGCTTTCCGCGGGCTTTGTGAGCGAAAAGCTGTGCGTGATCGGCGATACCGATATTTTCGGAAGCGCGCACAAAAAAACGCGCCTCCGCCGCACGGCGGGAGAAAAGATCGACGCGTTTACCGATCTTAAGGAAGGCGACTATGTGGTGCATGAGAGCCACGGCATCGGCATCTTCCGCGGCACAGTGCGCCTGGAGAGCGAGGGCACGGTAAGGGATTACCTGTATATCCAGTATCAGGGCGCGGATAAGCTGTATGTGCCCACCGATCAGTTTGACCGCGTGCAGAAGTTCATCGGCAGCCAGGAAGCGCCGCCGAAGCTGAACAGCCTTGGCGGCACCGAATGGGAGCGCGCCCGCGGCAAGGTGAAGGCCGGGCTGAAAAAGCTGGCGTTCGATCTGGTAAAGCTGTATGCCGAGCGCCGGGAGACCCCCGGCACGGCCTTCCTGCCCGATACCCCCTGGCAGAGCCAGTTTGAGGATCTTTTCCCCTATGAGCTTACGCCTGATCAGGATCGCGCCGTGCAGGATATCAAGCGCGATATGGAGAGCGGCACCAATATGGACCGTCTGCTCTGCGGCGATGTGGGCTACGGCAAGACTGAGGTAGCCATCCGCGCCGCCTTCAAGGCCGTGATGAGCGGCAAGCAGGTGGCGCTGCTGGCGCCCACCACCATCCTCGCGCAGCAGCATTATTATACGCTCACTTCCCGCATGCGGGATTTTCCCGTGCAGGTGGATGTGCTTTCCCGCTTCCGCTCAAGAAAGCAGCAGCAGGAAACGCTCTCACGCCTCGCGGCCGGCAAGGTGGATATCCTTGTGGGCACGCACCGCCTGCTCGCGAAGGATGTCATCTTTAAGGATCTGGGGCTGCTCATCGTGGATGAGGAGCAGCGCTTCGGCGTGGGGCACAAGGAGAGCATCAAAAACCTGAAAAAGCAGGTGGATGTGCTCACGCTTTCCGCCACCCCCATCCCCCGCACGCTGCATATGAGCATGGTGGGCGTGAGGGATATGAGCCTGCTGGAAACGCCGCCCGAGGAGCGCCTGCCTGTGCAGACCTATGTGGTGGATTATAACGATTCCGTCATCCGGGACGCCATCGTGCGCGAGATCGGCCGCGGCGGGCAGGTGTATTTCCTGTACAACCGCGTTTCCTCCATAGAGCAGTTCGCCTCCCGCCTGCGCGCGCTGGTGCCGGAGGCCCGCGTTCTTGTGGGGCACGGGCAGATGAAGGAGCAGCAGCTTGAGGATACGATGCTGGACTTTTACGAGGGCCGGGGCGATGTGCTTCTGTGCTCCACCATCATCGAAAACGGGCTGGATGTGCCGAAGGCCAACACCATCATCATCTACGATGCCGATCGCTTCGGCCTCTCGCAGCTTTACCAGCTGCGCGGGCGCGTGGGGCGTTCCAGCCGTGCCGCTTATGCCTACTTTACCGTGCGGCCTGACAAAATGCTTTCCGAGACCGCCGAAAAGCGCCTTGCCGCCATTAGGGAGTTCACGGCCTTCGGCTCGGGCTTCCGCATCGCGATGAGGGATCTGGAGATCCGCGGCGCGGGCAACATCTTCGGGCCCGAGCAGAGCGGCAATGTAAGCCAGGTGGGCTATGATATGTACTGCAAGCTGATCGAGGAGGCTGTCTGCGAGGCGCGTACGGGCATGGGCGAAAAGCCGCAGAAGCGGCTGGATACCCGTGTGGAGCTGCGCGTGGACGCCTTCCTGCCGCCCGATTTTGTAAAGGGCGAGGCGCAGCGCATGGAGGTATACAAGCGCATCTCCCTGCTTGAAAACCGTGAGGACCGGGAGGATATCATTGAGGAGCTGATCGACCGCTTCGGCGATCTGCCGGACAGCGTGACCGATCTGATCGAGATCGCCCACCTGAAGGCGCTGGCCCGGGCGCTGGGCGTGGTGCGCGTGCGCCATTCCGCCGGCTGCCTGCACTTCCTTTTTGATAAGGACTGTGTGCCGGATATCGCCCTGCTTGCCGAGGCTTTCGCGCGTACGGACCGCCGCCTGTTCCTGGCCGGCGGGCATGAGCCCGCGTTTGTGATCCGGGACGGCAAAAAGGACGCGCAGCAGATGCTGAAGGAGAGCGTGCCGCTGCTGGAGGCGCTCACGGCGGAAATGGACGCTCTGACGGCTCAAAAGGAGGCATCACCGTGCTGATCGTGAACGCGAACGCCCTGATAGACGGAAAATTTGTCAAAAATGCCTGTGTGCGCTTTTTTGAGGGCGTGATCAGCGAAGCAGGCACGGGCCTTTTGCCCTGCGCGGGCGAGCAGGTGAAGGATCTTGAGGGCCGCGCGCTGCTGCCGGGCTTTGTGGATGTGCATACCCACGCCTGCATGGGTCATGACACCATGCAGGGCGAGCAGGCGGTAAGGAGCATGAGCCGCGTGTTTGCCGAGCATGGTGTGGCGGCCTTTCTGCCCACCACCATGAGCGCCTCCGCGGAGGACACCCGGGCGGCGCTTCGCGGCATTCGCGCCGTGATGAAGGCGCAGGAGCCCTTCGGGGCGCGGGTGTGCGGCGCGCACATGGAGGCCCCGTTCATCTCCCCCGAAAAGCACGGGGCGCAGGCGGGCGTGCATCTGCGCGCCCCGTCAAAGGAGCTTTTCCTCTCCCTGTGCGATGGCGACCCCTCTGTTGTTCGCCTGATCACGCTCGCGCCGGAGCTTGAGGGCGCGGAGGAGCTGATATGCTATCTGGTATCTCTCGGCGTGCGGGTGAGCTGCGGGCACACAACGGCCACTTCAGAGCAGACGCGCCGCGCTGTTGATCTGGGGCTGGACCACTCCACCCACACCTTCAACGCGCAGCCCCCGCTTTTGCACCGCGCTCCCGGCGCGGCGGGCGCGCTGCTGACCGATGACCGCGTTTACTGCGAAATGATCGCCGACGGCATTCACCTGCACCCGGATATCCTGAAGCTCATCTTCCTTTGCAAGGGCAGGGAAAAAACGGTGGCCGTTACCGACAGCATGGAGGCCGCGCTGATGCCGGACGGGCGGTACGCGCTGGGCGGGCAGGCGGTGTATGTAAAAAACGGCGAGGCGCGCCTTCAGGACGGCACGCTCGCCGGCAGTGTACTCACTATGGAAAGGGCCTTCCGCAATCTGATCGCCTTCGGCTTTTCGCCGGAGGACGCCGCGTATATCACCACCGCCTCCCCGGCGGACAGCGCCGGCATCCGGGATCACGGGCGTATCCGGAAGGGCTGCCGCGCGTTTTTCACCGTGTGGGATGATGAATGGAACAGGACGGAGATCATCAGCGGATAAATGTGCGTCAGAACGGCCGAATATATGTTGTATCATACTGCCGATGCTGATATAATGAATATGTACCGCATGTTCTTTATCACACTTTTCCGTGCCGCATCGCGCGGTACTGCCTGAAACCAATGTACCTTCCTTTGATGATAACGGATGAAAGGAGCAATTTTATGCAGAATCACGATTTGCGTGACAACAGAGACCTTGAGCGGGCCGAAAAGGCAAGCGGCGCGCTGCTCGCCTTCGGCAAGGAGGGCCGTGAACGCCGCCTGAACGCGGATTACACCGGCCAGACCATCCTTTCCTCCCGCGCCTACAATGGTGTGCTGATCGGCACCGTGGTGTGGGGGCTGGGCCTCGCGGCGCTGCTGTGCGCGCTGGTGGGTAACATTTACGATTATATCAATCCCCTGCTGTTCATCGTGCTGTATCTGGCGCTGGGCATCGGCGGTATCGTGTTGGCGCAGAAGAGCAGCAACCCCTGGGTGAGCTTTATCGGCTTCAATATGCTGGCGCTGCCCATGGGTCTGCTGGTATCCACGCTGGTAACGGAGTATCTTGAAGCGCCGCAGCTGGCCGATGTGGTGTGGCAGGCGCTGCTCTACACCGCGCTCATCACGGTGGGCATGCTGGGCACTGCCATGGTGTTTCCCAATTTCTTCTCAAAGCTTTCGGGCATTCTGGGCGGCGTGCTCATCGGCCTTGTGCTGTGCGAGCTGGTGCTGCTCATCTTCGGCGTGCGGCAGCAGGTGACGGACTGGATCGCCGCCGGCCTCTTCTCCCTGTACATCGGCTACGATGTGTGGCGTTCCCAGCAGTTTGAAAAAACCGCCGATAACGCGGTGGATTGCGCGCTGGACCTGTACATGGATATCATCAACCTGTTCATCCGTCTGCTCAGAATACTGGCGAAATCAAAAGACTAAAGGGGGCCTTGCGGCCTTTTCGAAAGCAAGCGGGGCGTTACCCGCTTTCGCGCGATTGCATCCATTTCCTGTAAAAAGGCGTTTCCGCAAAATGCGGGAACGCTCTTTTTACGGCCGAAAATGGATATCGGAAGCGGCTTTCAGCCGCTCCTCGGCGACGCGCATGTCGCCGCCTGCGGAATGGAAATCGAAGGGCTGCGGCCCTTCGATGCATCCCGGAGAAGAAACGGGGGCTGCGGCCCTTCGATGCATCCCGGAGAAGAAACGGGGGCTGCGGCCCTTCAATACTACCCGGAGAGGAACGCGATGCAACCCAAAGGAGCAAACGGGGCTGCGCCCCTTCGATATATCCCGGAGAAAGAACGGGATTTTTCGAAGGGGCGCAGCCCCATCATTAACTCGGTCGCGACCGAGTCAGTGGTGACCGAGTTAATGAACCTTAGCGGACGGGAACAGATAGACCAACTGAGAACTGTAAACGAATAACTATTAACTGTCATCTGTCATCTGTCGCTCTTCTTAGCTTTCCTGCACAGCATCAGCATGGCAAGGCAGCTCACCGTCAGCGCCGCCAGCCAGAGGCCGGGCACAGAGGTATCGCCGGTGGGCGGCGCGGAGGTGACATGCAGAACGGCCTCGGCTGAGGCCATTTCCCCGCCCTTCGCGTTTGTTACCTTGCAGTAATACCGGAACCCGTCGCAGTTCTTTGTTACGGCGGTGGTAACATAGGAGGTGCCGTTCGCGCCGTTGATCTCTCTCCAGCCCTTACCGTCATTGCGATCAATATACCACTGATAGGAAAGATCGCTTCCGTAGGTGGTAAGGGAGAATGTCGCTTTCTTGCCGGGGGCGGCAGTCCGGTCAGTCGGCTGCCGTGTGATGCCCCAGTCCTCACCGGATGGCGCGGCATCGCTGTCCACCGTGACGCTTTCAATATACATATGGTATTTGGAGCCGCCGGTCACATAATCATTGTAAAAGAGCTTGATGGCATTGGAGGCTCCTTCTGTGCAGTCCATAAAGTGGATACGGAGGCCGTGTAATTTGGGTGTAAAGGTCGTTATCTTATCATAGAATTTCCCTATCATATTGCCATATTTGTCTTCAACAACAAGTGTGAAGCCGGAGGTGATATACTTCTTATTCTCTGTGCTTACAGTATTGTATGTGATCAATGCTTCCTCATAGTAACCGCTTTTTTCAACTGTAAGATGCAGATTTGTGATGCCGTTATCTTTGTCACTGTATACGGTGGTATCCGTCCTGTCCATACCATTCCACAGAGACGCGCGATCATTCGGTTTACAAGTATGTTTTGTGCTTGCATACGCGTTTTGCGGCACGCAAAACAGGCAGAGCATCACGGTCGCGCACAGGAGCGCCGCGGCGCGTGCGGCTATCCGCCTGATCTTCATCATTTCCGGCATCAGGATCCCTCCCTTTTATATTACTGCATATGATTATAGCACAGGTCGAATGATATTTGAAACGTGCTTTCTCAGACGATACCGATCTTTTTCAAAAATCCTTCGGGGTCATATACCGGTATTTCTGCCTCACGGTAATGATCCGGGTTTCTTGTAATGATGCAGTCAACACCGGCCCTTTGCGCGGATGGGCGACATGCGCGTCGCCGAGGAACGGCTGAAAGCCGCTTCCGATATCCATTTACGGCCGTAAAAACAGCGTTTCCAGTGCATACGCTTCACCGAAAACGCCTTTTTACAGGAAACTTATGAGCCGCGAGAAAGCATGTAACGTCCTGCTTCCGTTCGAAGGGGCGAAGCCCCGTTCCTTCCGTGGGATGCATCGAAGGGTCGCAGCCTGTTCTACCCCCTTTGGGCTGCATCGAAGGGCCGCAGCCCTTCGATTATATATCCGCAGGCGGCGACATGCGCGTCGCCGAGGAGCGGCTGAAAGCCGCAACCGCTATCCATTTCCGGCCGTAAAAAGAGCGTTTCCGCATTTTTGCGAAAACGCATTTTTACAGGAAATGGATGTATCGAATGAAAGCAGGTAACGCCCTGCTTTCATTCGCAGCGAAAGCAAGCGCGGCACTGCCCCGCTTGCTTTCGGAAACTGTCAGGATGGAATGCTGTTAACCGCGTTTGTAAAGGCAGCCCAGGTACTGCTGAGAACCGGTTCCAATTTGAGACCGCTGATTTCGGAAGCAATATCGGAATGAACATTCTTTGCCCTGTTTATGTTAAAACGCTGTTTGGAGTTGACAAAGGAGCAAAACTCATTGCAGAGCCAGTTTATAAGACTCTTATTCACCGGGTCGAAATTCCCTTCCTGAAATAAACTTGCGAAATTGCGTGCCATTGCGGCAGCTTGGGCGCAGCGGGGGTCGTCCCACTGGATACCGAGACTGCCCTGTGCTCCGCCGGCGATCTGCGCGAGCTCTTCCATACTCATGATTTCTGCGGCCATTTCGACAGGTGCTTCAACCTTGTTGGTGATCGGTTCTTCCTTCATATATTGTGATCCTCCTTTCCGGATTTCATCTTATTATACGATAAAGCTTTGTAAATGACCACTCTGTTTTGAAACGAAGTAACCCCATATTTTGAACCTGTGTGCGGTGTATACCGTCAGCGGCCTGCCCTGCTTTCTCGCGAGAGGCTGCTTGCAGCCCCGTACTCCGGGTTGCATCGAAGGGCCGCAGCCCTTCGATTATATATCCGCAGGCGGCGACATGCGCG
>CALGBY010000132.1 GCA_937886445.1 uncultured Clostridia bacterium
TGACGGAAAAGATGCTGAAAATGCATCGTTTTGAATTTAGAAACACACCCTAGTCGTACCCTCATCCGGTGTATAATTATCGTCTATGGAAAATCCCCTGCCGCCGAAGCACCACACCGGGAAGCAGGGCAGCTTTTCGCCCTATTAACGAAGACCTGCGGTGCTGTTCTCCATTTGCATATTCTTCCGCCTTTGGAGCAATGATCTTTTCAACTGCAGAGCTTGCCGCATCACGAATACCTTTGCTGATGCCATCATTTACGGAATCGAATTCTTAAAAACTCATCCTTTTACCTCCGATCAAGCGCCGTCATCACATTGCATATCTCACGAACAGGATAATTTATTATACACCGGGAACACACATTTGTCATGAACAAAATAGCACAAATAACAGCCACATACTGAAAACTTGTGAAAACCATTCCATCACAGCAGCTTCCGTCCGGATCATGACAGCGTATATGCGCGCAGGTTGACAGAAGCGACCGGAAATTGCTATAATATAAAAACACCGAAGGCGCATTTTCATATCGCCCCCGTCGTGGGAAAACGGGAAAATTTTGCGGCATCTCGTTTGGAAGGTGACCATGCCGGTGCCGTTCCGGCAAGGCGGATATTATGAACAGCAGGAAGTCAAAAACAGCGATCATCATTCTGTCGGTTCTTTTGGTACTGGCCATTGCCTGCACCGCTTTTCTTCTTTTCAGGCTGAAGGCGGCACAGGAGGACGGCGCGATCCAAAAGCAGTGGCACAGCGCGGCTGTCAGCCCGGCGAAGGCGCAGGAGGACGGCGTTTACAACGATGAGTACATGCGCATGGCCATTGACAACGCCATTCACAACGAGGGCATCGGCGGCCCGGTGGGCGCGGTGATCACGAAAAAGAACGGCGAACTGGTAGTATCCACCAGCAACCATAACCGCTCCGGCAGTTCCATGCTGCATGGCGAGGTGTGCGCGATCTACGAGGCACAGATGACGCTGGGCACCAAGGACCTTTCGGACTGCGTTCTTTATACCAGCGCGGAGCCCTGCCTGATGTGCGCCGCGTCCATCGCCAACGCGAAGCTCTCAAAGGTGTACTACGCGGCGGATTTCGCCGGCTCCGCTTCCTACGGGTTTGACGACGAGGGCTTCTACAACAGGATCCTCAGCGGCGATACCCTTACGGAATGGGTGCATGTGGAAGAGCCGAACTGGGAAGAACCCTTCTCCGCCTGGTATCAGAGAAAGCAGAATAACGGTGCCGGCAAGTAAGGCGGCACGATAGGCTGAATGAAGGGAATATACGGAAATTTCCTGATGAAGGAAGTACCGTTCACACTCGGGGCGGAATGACGGAGGACAATTATGCGCAAATACGGTCTGTTTCTTTACCGGCGGCTTTTGCCGTCTCTGCTGGCTGTGCTTATTTTTGCGGGCTGCCTGTACGCCCTCGCGGAGGGAAACGCTCCTTCGGTCACCTTTGAGGCGATGGAAGACAGCGAATTCGGCGCCGTATATATCGGCTGCACGATCGAAGAATTCTGTTCGGCGGGCTTTGTGCCGGGAGACAGCTGCGATGTGGAGCTCAGCAACGGTTTCCGGCTGGAGGATGTGCCCGTATATGACGGATATAACACCCTGACGGGCGAGCCGCTGATCGTGCTGTATCCCGGCTATCCCCATCCGGCTTTTACGTACGCCACCACCGGGAATATGTGGGACTGTGCCGGTGTACAGGCCGGGGACACCGTGACGGTCACCCTGCGGGAGAAAGGGAAGTATATCGATATCCAGCAGAGCCTGGCCGCTGTGTACAGCAATGACCGGAATGCTTTCGCCTCTGATATCGTGTTTTCCAATTTCAGGGAGTTATCCGGCGGAAAGCTCCGCCCCCGTATGTTTTACCGGGGCGCCAGCCCTGTGGATGACCGGAACCTGCGGGCCGCGTGCACGGACGGACTGATCCGTGAGGCCGGTATCGGCTTTATCCATGACCTGGCCGATACTGAGCAGAAGGCCGCCGCGTATCCCTTCTTCCCGGGTTCCCGCTTTGAGGAGCTTATGGCGGGCGGCAGCGTTGCCTGTCTGGGACTCACCGCCGCCTACCGGGAGCCGGTATATGCCTCTTCACTGGCGGATGGGCTGAGGGCTATGATGAGTCAGGATCAGCCGGTCTATATCCATTGCACCGAGGGCAAGGACCGCACCGGCTTTGTATGCATCCTACTGGAAGCTCTGGCGGGGGCGGATTATGAGGAACTGCTGCGGGATTATATGCTGACCTATGATAATTATTACGGCATGACCGAGGAAAGCACCCCGGAAAGATATGCCGCCACCGTGCGCGTCCGCTTCCGGGATATGACGGACTGGCTGGCCGGCGTGCCGTCCGGCATCGATCTTTCCGGGCATACCTTTGAGGCACAGGCCGCGGCATATCTGCTGCAGGCCGGCATGACTGAAGAGGAAGTGCTTACGCTCACCTTCTTCCTGACGGGAGAGCAGCCTGCGGCGTTATGATACCCAGAACAGTCACTGGCTGTACGGAGGCTCAGCGGCTCTTTTTAGCACCCTGCACGGCGGGGCACCGCTAAATGAAAGGACGGAGTACGAATGAAGAAAAACACGGCCATTGCCCTCTGCCTGATCACAGCGCTTCTTTTGCCCTGCTTTGCTTTGGCGGAGGAAGATAACTATCTTACGGAAGAGGCAAAGTCCACCCTCATGACATTGGATCAGGTGGACGCGGACGGCTTTGTTTATCATATGGATTACCTTGCGGATTACCGCTTTGATGAGGCCCTTGCCACAGGCGCCGTGTGGCCCGACTATGATGCTGCCCTGCACGAACTGCTTTTGCCGGATGCGCCCTTTGACCCGCTCAAGGGGATCAGAGCCGGGGGCTGCAGCGCCTTCGCGGCCCTTTCTCCGGAGGGGCACGCGCTGATGGGCCGCAATTATGACTGGACCCGCAACGCGAACCTGCTGCTGGTGCTCCACACCGCGCCGGAGGGCGGATATGCCTCTGTGGGCATGTGCGATCTGGGCTTTTTCGGCTTTACAAAGGCTGCGGGCATCCCACGGCAGAACAGGCCGCTTCTGCTGTACGCGCCCTATGTGACGGTGGACGGCATGAATGAGAAGGGCTTTGCCTGCACGGTGCTGGTGCTGGAGGAGGAGGGCATGAAGCAGGAGCGCGGAAACACCGTTCTTCCCTCCGGCTTCGCGGTGCGCTATATGCTGGATCATGCCGCCACGGTGGAGGAGGCCATCACGCTGCTGGGCGGCATGGATATGCGCTCCGTATTCTATATGGATGGATCGGCGGATCACCGGCACGGCGGAAGCTTTCACTGGCTGGTGACCGACGCTTCCGGTGACCGTGCGGTGATCGAATATGTGGACGGGGAAATGAAGGTCAATCGCCAACCTCTGAAGGTAAGCTATCATCCCGCTGATAATACCTTCACGCTGGCCCCCGCGCAGGAGGATAAGGAATACCTGGCTGTAACGAATTTCTATGTTTCGGACGGCATTGAGAATACCCGGGGCATGGGATACTGGCGCTATGAAACGCTGTGCTCTCTGCTGGATGAAAACGCTCATCCCGATGCCGGCCTTGCCATGGAATACATGCGAGCCGTGCGTTTCCTCCTGAATGACAATGAGGTGCGGGCGCGGATGACGCTGAAGGGAATGGACCCGGATGACCTTGACCACTGGCGTTGGATCACCTCCTGGAGCACGGTATACGATACCGCTACGCTCACCGTGTCCCTGTGCGCCGAGGAAAATTATGACGCCGTTTACACCTTCTCCGTATTTGACGGAAAAGCCGATCGACAATAAGAACGTTGCTGATGCCCGAATGAGATCCGTCTCCGGGGCCGATCAGGCTCCGGGCCGCTGGATGAAGCCCCCAAACAGCAAAAAAGTGGGTGAAAAGCCGCGAAAACGGCATATCACTCACTTTTTGTTTGGCAAACGGCAGTAATGCCGCGCTGTATTACCTGTTTTCTAACGCATCCATCCTGTTGTTACGGCAACCGAATATCATGTTGATCATCCCATACTTGATGCGAAAGTGCTAGTAGGCAATAATGGCGCTTATGGTCTGCCGGATTATGCTCATTCTTATGATTCGATATATATCAAAGAGAATCCTGATGGTTCATTCCGAAAAATGCGTCTATATGACCCAAAGGATGGACGTGTTACAATAGAAATTGCTTACCATGCCGAACCTAACCTAACAAGTGATGGTCAAAATCTGAGTATAGCTTTTTTGAAAACACTAGAGATTTCAAAAAGAATTATCTGAAATGGATCAGGAAAAAGCGGTTGCCATCTGATGAATAATGATTTCATTATATTCGGTTTTGCTCTTTCTGTTTTCTGATTCTGCATGTTTCTCTGTAGTTCTTGCCACAGTTTACGGTTGCAACTGGTTTACAGACCACTACCGGTCTTTCTATCATGGCAGTCTTTACACAGGGACTGCCAGTTCTTTTGCCCCAAAATAAAGTTGCATCTCCCCTGTGCGGCACGATATGCTCCACCATCGTCGCCGGGGTCAACCTGCCTCCTCGCATACACTCCGCACACAACGGATGCTGCTCCAGAAACGCCTTTCTTGCTTTCCGCCACTTTGCGTTATAGCCTCTTGCGTCCGCACTGTCGCGTACTCGATCCGTGCTGTACATCATATGATCTTTGCAAAATACCTGTCCTGTTTCAAAAAATCCTGGGCATCCTGGGTATCGGCATGGTCGTCTCGGTAAATGGGGCATGATTCCTCCTTTCGTAATCATAAAAGCACCGTATTCCGTTGTGATGCTCATATGGATATGAAATATTTTCCGCCTGTCACATATGCGCTGCGAAAAGCGTTTACATGATGGAGGAATGAGTGACTTTCTGGGGAGCGGAATCCACGCTTCATAAATGTAACAAATGAGTCCGGCGGGGTGGAAAGCCTTGAATGGATGCGCGGAAAATGGTATATTTGTATAGAAATAATGATATGACCCTCGCGGAGTGTGTCTGCACCGGTTGATCGGGTCCCTCCGCACCTTCAATCTGAACTGACCGACCTTTGGAGGTATCCTGTGAAAAAACACGTTCTTTTCAACATTCTCATCCTTTCTCTTTTTTGCTCTCTCGCTGTTTTCTCCGCAGTTATGGCAGAGGATACCGAAAATGATTTTCGGACTGTTGGCAGTTTCGTCACTTTCGGCACCTATCCGCAAACCGTTGAGGGCACTGACAATACCTCCATCGAGTGGCTGGTGTTGGATTATGACGCTGAAAACAACAGGGCGCTTCTCATCAGCCGCTACGGGCTGGATGGTCAAAGGTATAACGACGATTGGTCGGATGAAGTGCATGTTGTAACATGGGAGACCTGCACGCTTCGCACATGGCTGAATAATACCTTCCTGAATAAAGCCTTCAGCAAGGAAGAGCAGAAAGCGATTGTGCTGAGTGATGTGGATAACAGCAATGGACAAAACTTTGATTGGACGATGGTTGGTGGAAAAGCAACTTTCGGTGGCAATAACACGCAGGATAAGATATTTCTGCTGAGCTATGCAGAGGCGAACAAGTATTTCAAACTAGCATGGGAACATCAATTAGAACGGGAAGAATTAATGTTTCAAGTAGAATGGGTAGAACACAATAACACCCAATCCCGTGTAGCGCCAACAGCATACGCTTGTGCGCAGGGTTCATTCACCAGTGAGTTTTACAACACGGAAGACGGGTTGGCGTCGGGATGGTGGTGGCTCCGCTCGCCCGGCAGTTATCAGTTCTACGCCGCGCGCGTGGATGACAATGGATCCCTGTACGACTACGATACCAAATACGACGGTATCTTGGTCCGCCCCGCTTTCTGGCTGGATCTGTCGGGTATAAGTTCCCGATTGGCGGAATAATATACAGATAACTGAAATGAAACGGAGGAAATGATGATGAAGAAATGCCGGAATTGGCTTTGCCTGCTGGCGGCGCTGATGCTCTGCCTGCCCGCCTTCTGCTTGGGGGAGGAGGCGGTCCCCGCCATGAAGGAATACGGGAATGAGGTATTTACCCTTTCCTATCCGGAGGAACTGAGGCTGCTGGAATTTGCGGATTCCATCAGCATGTTGAAGGAAGATGGCAGTCTGCTGTTTATCGTCAACTGGTATGACTGGGGAACTCCTGTCCGCATTCACGATTTACAGAATGGCGGTTTTATGAATTATATGGTATCGAACATTACACCCACAGCGAAAGGTTTTGCTGATGAGGGGTATGTGACCCTGGGCAGAATCGAGTACGCGGCAGGCAGCGGTCGGGTGCTGGATGGTGTTTTCAGCTGCTGGTTCGGCGGCGCGGGGAACTATATCATCTATAGCTATGCCTACGGCGAGGACGGCATCGCGGCGGCGGAAGAGATCCTTCCCATGCTGGTGCCCGCTCACCCGCAGGTGAATGAGGCGTACGGGGAGAAAGGATATCTCCTCTACACCTGTGATGATTTTTCGGTTCCTTATCCGGAAACATGGACGGTGATGGACGGGGCGGAGGAAGACATGTACTTCCTGGCGGAGGACGGGCATCTGTTCCAGATCACCTGGCTGTGTTTTCCGGAGGAGCCGGGGGTGAGCGCGGAGAATTTGCTTGCCAATGGTGCGATCGAGCGTATGGCGGAATCCATGTTGCAGCAATATCCGGACGCGGTATACATCAATACCGGGGAGATCCGCTCCATCGGCGGGGAGGATTATGTTTATATGTCCCTAAAGCATCCGGACACGAATAGCCATCAGTACATCATCGTGAAAGGGCATTACCTTCTTATGTATGCGGCCTGTTCGGATGAATGCAATGCCAACGCGGAATATATCATTTCCCATCTGGAACTGAAGGAATAATCTCTTTCCCTTATAATGCTGACGGAATGATTTTTCCGGTGCGGAAATCCTGCACAAAATGCGCCCGCATCAGAGCCTACCTCATTAATCAGTGTTTCCCTAGGTATACTATATCATATTTGTAGCAGCTCTGCCATTGCCATAACCCAGCCCCACGATTTTCCTCAGAAAATCATCGCCTGCTCAGTTTGTACTGTTGTCTGTATTTCATTAAGGAATGTTTTGCAGTGCAAAGAGTAGCTTGATGATAGCATGCACCTTTATTTCTGTCAAGTTCGGCCCGTCAGCTTATCAGAACCACCCACCCGGCAGATATTTCCGCTGCGCTTCCGGCATATTGTCAAACAGTTTCGGACAGTCTTTCCGGCCGATTCCGCCGAGCTGCGGATCAGAAAGCTCCTATGCAAAATAACGCGGTTGTGGTAATATATAAGCATCGCTAAGAAACGGCGAGAATCAAGATCCCCGGAGCGGAACACCTCAGCGCTTCGCTTGCAGAACGGAACATATACTTTTGTCTTTATTTCCCCGTTGATTCAGGAGGTCCCGCATGCAAAAGCAACAGAAAATTTCCGGAAAACTGATCCTGACAGCTGTTGTGCAGCTGCTGGCGGCAGCGCTGCTGACCTGGCTGACGGAACTGATCTGCGATCATTTTCTGCAGGATCTCCTGTCCGCCTATGAATGGTTCGGCAGCCTGATTTTTGTGATCTGCGGCCTGTTTCTGGGGCTGCCGGGCGTTGTCGGCTGCAGCCTGACCTACTTCGTTTTGTCGCTGGGCGTTTACCAGCCCGGGCTTGCCGCCGTGTTCGCGATCGCCAAGCTTCCGGTCGCGTTGGCTGCATTCCTGGGCAGAAAGGAAGCGGGCTGCCTCGACACGATGCGGGATGTGCTGGTCTATATGGGCATCTGCCTGGCCGGCTGCCTTGTCTCCTTCTTCTGTCAATGCTACTACAGCACCGGCGCGTTTGTCAGTGTGCTGGGCGTGCAGGATCTGTATACCAGCCTCAATCTGCTGTCCAGTAACTTCTGCAGCGTCGCTTTTTTCGGGATCCCGCTGTGCGCGCTGATCTTCCGGCTGCTGGGCCGGAGAACGCCGGAGGTGGGCCGGAACGAAAAGGCCCAGGTGCGGGCGATGCTGCTGGTGCTGCCCGCGTTTCTGGCGGCGTCCCTGTTCTGCTTTATCCGCTGCCTGCCAGATTCCGTCGCTTCCGAGGAATGCTGGTGCAAGGTGTTCATCTATACCGCGGCGATGGAGATCTCCATGATGCTGATTGAGTATTTCCTGATCCGCTGGAAAAAGAAGACGCTGATCGGCGTTCTGGCCCTTCAGCTGGTCTGCATCATCTGGGGGATCTTCGCGAAGGATCCGATGGAATCCCTGCTGATCGTCGGCGCTGCCACTGTCTATGTCCTGATCCGGATCCTGTGCTTTGAACGGCTGGAAAGGAAGCTCGGGGAGAGCAAAGTTCTGCGGATCGGCCTGGCGGCGGCCAATACGATCTGTATGCTGCTGATGATCCTGTCCAACGCACTGACGGACGCCATTCTGGTACTGCCTCTGGCAGATGGAACGGAACCCTACACCATTATTCTCGGCGCACCGGTCCAGGACGGAAAGGCCAGCGATATCCTCGTCAACCGGATGGATACCGCGGAGGTCTGGGCCAGACAGAACCCGGATACCATGATCTTCATTACCGGCGGTACCAAGGCGGAAGCAGGCGGCGTTTCCGAAGCGGATATGATCGGTCAGCGGCTGATCGATTCCGGCGTCCGGCCGGAACGAATCGTCTATGAACGGAACGCGACCACCACGCTGGAGAATTTTCAGAATATCCGGCAGATATTTCTGGACGAGGGGCTGGACACGGAAGCCCGGGTGACTTTGCTGTCCAGTGAGTTCCACTATGTCCGTTCCACGATGCTGGCTGCGCAGGCGGGATTCCATCACCTGACCTATGTCCGCACGGGCTGGGATTTCTTCTCAAATATCCTCTGGAGCTTCCGGGAAGCCGCTGTTCTGATCCCGCTGCTTTTCTGAGAACAACGCAACTATTCAGTTCTGCCGGTATTCCACAAGCTTCAAAGCAGTCCCTTGCCGCAGCGAAAAACAGGCATCAAAACAGGAGATGATGAACGCCCCTTGTAGATCCTGAAACAGATATCCCCGCACGTTTGGACGCAGGCACATCAATTTTGAATGTGGCGGGTGGAATTGAAACATCGGAGATTGTTAGAAGGATCCGAAAGGATTTTCCGGAGGTTCCAATCATTGCTTCCGGAGGGAAAACCGGAGCTGACATAGAAAAAACAATACAAGCCGGTGCGAACGCGATTACATATACTCCTCCAACTTCTGGCGAATTATTCAAACAGATGATGTCGAAGTATCGTGAACAAGAATAAGGACTGGCTCGTTTGACAGGCGCTAATGCCTTGCTATATAATGCTTTTGAGAACTGAAACAATAAAAGAAGGGCTTTCCCATGCAAAATACTATAGTAACTCCAGATATGGGGTGACCTATCATGATTTTTGAGGATAACTCCGCGTGAAATCAGCTTTCGCCCAAGGAAATGAAAAGAAGTCCTAACTGAAACAGGTAAAGACACTAAGCGGCTTTCTTGAGTGTGGCGCTATCAGCAAAGAGCAGTATGACAAACCACTCAATAATCTTACGGAGGAGATGAGGATGGGACAGCATAATGCCTTTCCTGCACAATAGAAACCGTAAGGCATTAGTCGCAAAAATGCACAATAACAGAAAATTATCTTGGAGGGGCTGAAATGGTTGAAGAAAAGATCCGGCAGCTATAGTCTGCCTGTTTGCGAAGCAGAGGAGCGATACAACTTCCTCCTGCACCAGCGAATGTCTCGGTTCGTTGCCGAAGATCACTTTGGAATGACGGACAGCGCTGTACTCAGCGCAATTGAGTGCCACACGACTCTTTACGCCAACGCAACACCCTATGACATGGCGCTGTTCATTGCTGACAAGCTGGCGTGGGATCAACAGGGCATACCGCCTTATGACGAAGCTGTCCGGCACGCTCTGGATCACTCTCTGGAAGCAGCCTGTCTGGCGTACATGGAAGACACTATGACTTCCGGGCGAATGCTGTGTCCCCATACTAACTGGACGCTTGCGTATGACTGGCTGACACAGAAGCCATAAATCTGTCGTCGTCATATCCAACAAAGATTAACCTACGGTTGATACCGCGCGTTTCAGCTTCAACAAGTATGTAATTGTCCCGATCTGCTTGATGTGCTATGCTTAAAGCCAAGGAGGAATATGCTATGTTTACACAGGAGCTTTTCGGGAAAAGGCTGAAGGAATTCCGTACACGTATGCAGCTGACGCAAAAGGATGTTGCCACGCGGATCGGGGTTTCAGTGCAAGCGCTTTACAAGTGGGAAAACGGAAACTGTCTGCCAGATGTGTATCACCTGAAGCTGCTGTCACAGGTTCTAAAGGTGTCTGCAGATCAGCTGCTGGCTGATGATGATATCCAGGAAGAACGAATCGTCGAAAGTATCCGAATTGGCGAGGCTGTCTTTGATGTCGTAGACAAGCCGGCAATGGTTCTGGCAGGACGTATTATCCACGCCAAGGACTTCGATAGCATGGACGACTTTGACAAAGCCATCGAAGAGGCAGCCGCTCATGAAGACATGATCTATTCGCATTTGACGGATGTCGTTTATCCCATCAGCGATATTCGCCTCAGCGTCAACTTCTGGCGCGAGGAAAGCCTTCGGGCTTATGGTTTCGTGCGGGAGGTAGCAAACGGTCAGCAAGCAGAGGGTGTAGATATATTTCATGTGCCTGCCTCACTTTATATCCGGGCGTATACGGATAGGGCAAGTGCGCAGCTTCTGCTGAAGGAGCAATGTGAGACATGGGAGCTGTTCGCGTACATCAGAAACTACCTGATGCCAAGTCATGGTTTTCGGATGGCTGAGAACGGAGCCCAGGAGTTGGAAGTGTTCGACACTTCCAAGCATGAAACTGGCTATGTGTACATGCCAGTGATGCGTTGCTGATTCATACCGGGTGCGCACCTTGCGCTGGGCCATCCAATAGGGGCGCGCAGCATCCCTGTTGGCACACGACTTTGCTTGCAAAGTGTAGTGTGTTATACCTTTTGTGAGCTATATGCTTGGAATCAGGCTTCCATGGACGCTCCACAGTGAAGATAACTGGGAAAAAACGCATCGTATAGCAGGCCATGTATGGATGATATGCGGATTCTGTATGATCATCGCCAGCCTATTGTCATATCGTCGTATTACATTCCTTGTCCTTATTGCATGTATGGTTCTGATTCCGACGGTTTACTCCTGTTTTTATTACAAGAAGAATGAAGGAGGTACAAAATGAGATTTTCAACAACATTACTTGCTGTTCGGGACATGAATCGTTCTCTTGCGTTTTATAAAACCTTCTTTGATCAGGACGTTGTGTGTGATCTGGGATGGAACAAGACATTAACCTGCGGTCTTGCTCTTCAGTTGCATTTTGATAAACTATGCGGTTTCTCCGAAGATAAAATGCAATTTGGCACACATAATATGGAACTATATTTTGAAACAGAAGAACTGGATGCTTTTCTTGAGCTTTTGGCTGCGCATCCGGAAGTGAAACGCCTTCATGACATAAAAAAACATGAATGGAAGCAGCGGGTCGTTCGCATTTATGACCCGGATGGGCACATTATCGAGGTTGGAGAAAGTATGGAGAGTGTTGCTTTTCGGGAATTTTCGAAAGGTTATTCCGTACAGGAGACTGCAGAGTTGATTCAGCACCCGACAGAACTTGTAGAAAAATGGTATGAGCATTACTTGACGAAGAAGGGGAATTGAGGCTTATGAGTATTTCGATTATCCCCTATCTTGGTTTCAACTGCAATTGCAAGGAAACAGTTGACAGGTATATCAGCGTGTTCAGCGGACAGGTATAATTCATCTCCTCTTTGGGGAAAGAGAAATGGTGATGCCACCTCCGGATGGGGAAAGGTCATGCATGCGGAGTTCGATCTCGGCAGCACACAGATGGACGCAAGCGATCCACCGTTCCGGGTTATCAATGATGGTGCCGTAAGGCTGATGATTCGCCTGGACAGTAAAGAGGAAGTATTGAAGGCTGTGGAAATGGACTCATATTGCCACCGCACAAGGTACCGGATGGTCCATACTGACATGCTTGTTCTATGATTATTGTATGTTTTTCTTGCGTTAGAAATTGACGTTTTTTATTAGAGTTTTTCTAACGCATGGGCATTTGCCATTAGGTTTTGTGGCGGTACTATTGCCAATTGAGCCAGACGAAAAGAATTGATATAAGGTCTGTTTTTGAGTAATAGAAGGTATCTCCATCTTCCCATACAGAATACTTGTTTCTTTTTTTTGTATCGTCAATTATGACTGTTATACAAGATCATTTTTAGTTATCGTCCACTCTCTCATAATGATACCCTGTCAGGAATGTCCCCTTAACTCCGTCCCCGGTTGTCACTCCATATTTTCCTTAACAATTTCAAGCGCCTCATTGAGAAAAGCTTCGATACTCTCGCGCTCGTCAAAACACTTCTTGACCTTGTCCATTATACTCTCGTCTGTCCCATGCAAAGGCTCATAGAACTGCGGATACGCCTTATTATCATATAGCGTAAACTTTCGCACTTCGGGCTCATTCAGTGTCGGATCTACCACAATTTCCTGTAAGTACCAAAGCGGCTCAGGCCACACCGGATCCGGCAAAGTAACACCTTTCATCTCACACAACTTCTCGTAAAAAATCATGTGATTGATTTCGTGAACCGCCCCTGAGAATACGCGCTCCTCATCCTGGTATGAGACAAAAAAACACTTGTCCTGCGAACTGCGTGGATAGAAAGGGATGTAGCCTACATAGCAAATTATCTCCGGCTGACTTTCCTTCCACTCGTAGTGAAAAAGCGCACAGGAAGCCTCTATAAACTGCGGAATAAATGAATCATACTTCTCAGTGAAATATTGAATTCTCTGTCGAATTTCTGCCTCATTGTCAGCGAGACGCTTAAAGACTGCTAGCCTTATAGCCATGTCACTCTCCGCCTCGTCTTCTATCTCTACGACTTCCTTAAGCTCAGGATACAGGGCAATTGTCTTATCATAGAACGGCCTTGTCGTATTCTTTTGCTTGTCGCGACTCAAAAAATTCTTTATAAATCTTGCATTATCTTCCGGATCAATCGGAAGAACCCTAACCCTTGGAATAAACACTATCCTATCCCCTCTCAAAAATGTTCCATATCCTTTCGGAATTCCAGGCCTTTGATTCATAAGTGATCAAGGGCCTTCCTTTTTGCGTCCCTCACACGATTCTGCATACATATGCAGAATTTTTTGTGAGAAAATCGCAAAAAAGCACTTGACAAAACCGCAAAAATTTGCGGTCGCCTTTGGCGACCAATCGAGAAGAAATGTGACCCGCGCGACCGGATACACCATCTCGATTGGAGGCCTTAGGCATGAAACCCGTAATCAACTCTCACCTCGACTACAGACGGTTTCTCAACAGTACGGGGGAAATGTATCGGATTAGCAGGATTATCGATGGCAATGTCATCATGAAGAACATGGATTCCGTGTTTCTTTGCTTCATTACATAGCAGTTGCAAGGCAATTTTACCGTATCCGCGACCGCGATACATGGAATGAATGATAATGTCAATAAGCCACAGATCCTGTTCCGTGTCGTGATGCCAGGCGGCTTCACCAATGAAAACACGACTGTTATCTACCGTAATATACCGATAAAACCGTTCTTCGGAAGGATTGCCGACCCAACGATCAAACCATTCTTTCCACTTTTCTTTAGGAAAGGGAATTGTTCCACCCCAGGCATGGTTGTAACTCATAGTTTCCGGATCAGACAAAAGCAGTTGACGAAACCACAAATCATCGATCTGTGGCTCGTAAAACCTTATCCTGTGGTTATCTGGCAAATGAATCATTCCTTATTTATCTCGCCAAACTGGGATTTATCAGCATCTCATAAATCCGCAGCATCCGATTTCGGAAAACTCGCAAAAGCCCAAGGACTTGTAAAACGCGGTCGTTTCCGGAGTGCTGTCGGTTGCCAGCTCGATTTGCCGAACGTCCGTATATCTGTTCAACACTGCTTTCAAGAGCGCCGTTCCAATCCCCTGACGCTGTTTTGATGGAAAAACAAGCAGATCCTGAACCCAAATAATCGTGTAGCCGTCACCGACAACTCTGACAATTCCAAGCAGCTCTTCGTTTTCATAGGCAGCCAATACGAGTAGAGAGTTTTTATATCCCTGCTCTAAAGCTGGCATATTCTCTGTATATGCGGTCCAGCCAACCTCGGCATAAAGCCGCTGAATCTCCGCTTTCCTGAATAGACTGTATTCTCTGATAACCATTTTTCCTCCACAAATTCCTGTTTGTCATTATTCACAATGATCTGACCTTAGTGTATTTCATCAGGACACCTGTAATCAAGGTATCGGTAAAATGAAAGCTAACGATTCATTTTCATTTTGATTTCCGTTGCACCAATTCTCGCACTAACCAGTTCTTCCCCAGTGGAAACAAAACCACATTTCTCATAAAAACGAATTGCTCGCTTGTTCTCTTTTAGCACCCACAGGCATACTTCCGGATATTTAGTGAGTTGTTTCAGACCTGCTTTCATCAGTTCCAATCCAACACCGGTTCCATAATAATCAGATAGTACATATATTGCAAAGATTTCACCTGCATTGGGCGCTTCATCTCCTCGGTCTCCATATCCGACAAACCCAACGACTCTGTTGTTATCAATTGCAACAATTATGTTATCCCGCCAGCTAAATGCCATTTTTTCACACTTATCCAAAGTAAGCGCGTCAAGGTATTCCCGGCATACAAGTCCCGGATATGCTTCATGCCAAGCTTGCCAATGAACCAATGCTTTTCCTTTTATTTCATCATCCGTTTCCATTCTTTTAAGGAGAATATTCATGAAGCATCCTCCGTAATAATTACCTGTTTGTCATTAGGGTGTGTCTCTAAAATGAGGAATGTGCAGTTTCAAGCAGATTTTCCGTC
>CALGBY010000133.1 GCA_937886445.1 uncultured Clostridia bacterium
GTTCTTTGGTGATTCCACATTTGCTCATGTGGGCTTCCGTCAAAATGGCGGACCTTTCCACTATCATTCTTTGACAAAAATGTCTGGTCCGAACCTGAAATTTTCTGGTTCTGATGGGAATGTGGTACATGTGACTGTATCTTGCAAGAACCGAAATTGCTCTGGCCTGCAGCTTGGATTTTTCGCTTAAATGAAGATCATTTCGTTCTGAATGATCTCGTTGGCGATTTCGTTGATTGATGCCATCCTGCGGGCCCATTCCATATGATCAGAACGTTTCATATCTTCGGTTATTCCCTCGCGTTCTTTCAGTTGCTTCATGATAACACTGTGACGCTCCTTCGCCTGACTGTTGAGATTTGCAAGATAAGAGTGCAATTCCCCGCTGAGAAGCAATTGGTTGAACTGCCCGGAATGCTGCGACCGAAGGTAATCCATGTGCATCATTCCCCATTTTCCGATAGACCGTCTATTCTCATAAGCAGAAAGCAACAGATTCGGAAAGTAATAGTCTCCATGCAGCGTGTAGTCCAATCCATTGGAATCATCATGGATATGTTCCGGAAGGTATTGCTGCTTTTCCAGTCCCAGGATGACCCGTACACCGTTGTCGTTCATTTCCTGAACCAGTTTTCCAAACAACTGATAATTACGGGCAAGGCGGGTACCGTCTGTAACCAGAACAGTCGCGACCTTGTTGGAACGGATCGCCTCCATCAGGGCATTGAGGCCGGGACGATCATCGGTGGTTCCGGATACTCCGTCATCAGTAAAGCATTGAAGATTCTGAAAACCTTCTCTTTCAGCCATGACGGTCAGGTTGCTGATCTGACGGCGGATACGGTCGGGATTGGCCTGGGCATTACGGGCATACAGAGCGGTAATCTTGTTAGTCATTCTTCATCAATCCTTTCGTCTGGTTTATAGCGCCACAGATTCTTTTTCTGCGGAAGCTTTCTCTCTTTGCCAATAGATCTGGTTCCAGTTGTGGACATTCTGTTTCTTGCATTCCGGGGAGCAGATCGTGTTCTGGCTGTTCACCGGCATGAACATTTCTCCACAGACTTTACATGGAATCTCAACGAGCGATTTGCCTTTCTTGGGGCGATTCCACTTGGGCTTTTTGTAGGTTCCCGGAGGTGCTGCTGCAACCTTGGCCTTCCATTCCGCATAGTGTTTCTTGTTGAGCCTCACGCTGTTCTGTTTCTTGTTGATCTCTCTGCAGGCATCGGAACAGATCGTATTTCTGGCATTGGTCGGTTGGAACAGTGTGCCGCAGATTTTACACGGCCTGGGTTCGTTTGAAACCGGTTTGGGTTCGCCATGCCTTTTCTGATAAAGGGCAGCATTGCTCATCTTCTTGTTGATTTCCCGGCACTCATCTGAACAAATAGTGCTGGTCACATATTGGGGAAGAAACAGTTTCCCACAGATTTTACAGGGGATCTCATGGAGCTTTGACGGATGGTTTTTATGATAATTCTGCCGTTTCCATCTGCGTTGGTTTTCCTTTTTACATTCATCTGAGCAACAGGTCGCATTAGCGGCAGCCGGCATGAACGTTTTCCCACATATGACACATGTGAAAAGCTCCTTTGGAGACTTCTTTGCCTGCTTTCTCTTTTTGGACATGTTATTCCGATATTCACGACTGCACAGATCAGAGCAGCATTTTTTCAGCGGGTTATCTGGCCAGAAACTGTTTCCGCAGGCGGGGCAAACTTTTTGCGGATAAAGATGCCCATCGTTTTCAGCCAGTTGATTCGCAATGCGTATTTCTGCCTTTGCTTTTCGATACTGCGCAGCATGATCTAATCTGTGCTTCTCTCTTGTTTCCAAAAGCAGTTCCTGCTCATGATCTTTTCTTTCTTGAATCTCGTCCAGTTCAGCCTGCGTCAGCTCATATATTCCGATGAAACGGAAGTATATTTCGATCTTCTGTGTTCGATTTGGCTTTTCCCCTTCAGCCTGGTGAACGATGATCTTATCGACAAGCTGATTGACGAGTTCATACGATAATTCTGTCGGGTGCTTGAAGCGCTTAATCATGTCTATGAACAGATCAGGGTGAATCTTTGACTTTTTCTGGTTCTCAATCTGCTCGGTTAGCTCTGCTATGCGGGGCTCGATTTTTTTCTGCTCATCATCGTATTTCTCCATCAGGGTGCGGTACTGCCTTTCCGGAAGGAGACCGGCAACGAAGTTCTCATACAGACCACCAATCAATTTGTCCAGTTCCTCATATCTTCGCTGAAGATTCCTTGTTTCATCCTTAAGGCGTTGAGGAAGAGCAAGCTGCTTTTCTTCCCATTTTTGCTGAAGTTTCTGCGCAAAACCGGCCTCGTCTTCAATGATGTGCCTGGATATGATCGAGAGATATTCAAGCAACAGTTCTGACAAAGCTTTTTCGCTGATGCTGTGATTCGTCGGACATCCTTCGCCGTTGCCCCTGTATCGACTGCAAAGATATGAAATGGCACATGTTTTACCGTTCCTATGCTTGTAAATGTTCGTGTTGAGTGGATTCCCACAGTCGGCACAATACAGGCTTCCGAGAAATATTGCCGACAGTTTCGCTTCACGGTAATCCGGACGAGCGGAAATTATCTTGATGTTCTTTTGCGCTTTATCCCATAGCTCCTGCGATACGATCGGTTCATGTGTATTGGGGAAGAAATACTGTTCAGCTTCGGTCGTATGCCTGTGTGTTTTATTCTTATAATCGGTGCTGACGGTCTTCTTCAGAATCGTATGACCAAGGTATTCTTTTCTGTGCAGGATAGCCAGGATTGTGTTCCTGTTCCATTTGCAGAACCCATCTTCAACACGTTGGCGGCATTCACTGGGGTGGTACTTCTTCGCATAAGCTGCCGGCGTCAGAATGCCCTCGCTTGTCAGCGTTTCAGCAATCTCACCGGTGCTTTTTCCGGAAACCATCATTTCAAAAACACGGACAACGATTTTCGCTGCTTCAGGATCAACAAGCATTGTTTGTCTGTCCTCTTGCGACATCGTGTATCCATATGGAACAGATGCGCTCACCCGATGCCCGGCTTTCATCTTGGAGTCAAACACTGAAAGGATTTTCTTGCTTGTGTCTTTCAGATAAAACTCATTGATGATGTTCAGGAATGGCGTAAAATCATTTTCTGTCGGGTTTGCGCTATCAACATTGCTGTTGATGGCAATGAAGCGGACGTCCTCCTGAGGAAACACAACCTCGGTATAGAAACCAACTTCCAGATAGTTCCTTCCGAATCGGCTCATGTCCTTAACAATGACTGTTCCGATCTGCCCGCTTTTGATATCGGCGAGCATTGCCTGGAATCCGGGCCTTTTGAAATTGGCTCCGGTATATCCGTCATCTGTATAGTGACGGGTGTTCTCAAAGCCATGACTGTTGGCATACTCCATCAGGAATTCTTTCTGGTTGGAAATGCTGTTGGATTCGCCCTGCAGCTCATCATCGCGCGAAAGTCTTTCGTAAAGTGCTGTAATCCTGTGAAGCCCTTTTTTCCTTGACATCAGCTCACCTCCTGTCATTGCGATTTGCCTCCAGTAACCTGGTGCGCGTTAATTGTACCAGAACGGCGTCGTTTGTGGATCGGTATCTACAAGCAAAACGCGCTTGCCTTCCTGGGCGAGAGCAGCACCGATATTGATGCAACTTGTGGTCTTGGCTACTCCGCCCTTTTGGTTGACAAGTGAAATGATAGTTGGCATCATATCACACTCCTAACAAGGAATGACACCGGTCCCAGTCAAATGTGTCATCATCCTCAGAATCCGAGTCACCATATAGCTCATCGAGAGATAGATCATATAAGTCATCGAAGAAACCGGGTAAAACATGAGGCCATTGGAATGATTCAATTGTCTTCTCGAATGAGTCATCTTCTGTGCTTGCCTGCTGAATTAGCTTTCGGACTAGTCTTTCTACGCCATTTACCCATCCGCCACGTGCATTGAGAATATTCGGGTCGGTCATCAGATTGTATTCTGTTACGGGAGCCGGAGCATTATTACTGTACAGCCCCATCAGAATTTCACCGTCGCGTGTTATCCCAAAGTAGATGGTGCGAGTCAGAAAACGGATGTCGATTCTTCGTCTGACATTTTCACAGATCATTTTGCAAATCATTTCCCGCGGCCTCTGATTAAATGCCATGCCGATACCTGAAAGAATTGCACCATATGCACGTCCTGCATTTTTAGCGGAAGGGGTCCATTCTGTTCTGATGTTTCGAGTCATTTTCTTACCTCCTGTTTGGGCATGAAAAAAGCACCGGCTGTTTATCAGCCGATGCCCTTCATGCCATCTTTGACATGATACATTATATCATATCAAAATGGTTCGGTTGAGTTCGGTCGAGTTCGGTTGAGTTCGGTTGAGTTCGGACTTTTTGAGAATTTTCTCTAGTTCATCAAGCGACGATTGGTAATGTTCATTAACTTGGGTTTTTCCTAAATGAAGTTCATGTCCGATATCCTTCATTGATCTCATCTTCACAAAGCGCAGCGTCAGAATATCCCCACCATACTCATCCGTGATTTGATCGAGAACTGAGGTAACCTCATCAACAAGCTCAGTATACTTGTTCCGCAATGCTTTCAGGTTATCCTCGGCTTCCATCAACTTAATGATAGCCGTTTCATTGGATGTGACATCCCTGGTCCGCGAAACGACTTCACCTCCCATAGAGCAGGTTATCCTTTGAGTCATACTTCTAAAAAGATCAACCTTGCGCATCGCCGCATGAACTTTTCTGTCTAATACCGCAATCTGTCCAAGAAATTCCAATGCTGTCATTCTTCAGCCTCCCGTTCTAATCTGGATAATAGATCATACCCGTCGATAGTAGTCATTGTTGCAAACCAGTCTGAAAGGAAGAAATCACCTGCCTTGTCCTGTTCTCGTTTGTAATACTCGATTCTTTGAAACTGATACGTTTTTTCTTCTAGAGAGTAATGCTTCCGTTTTATATTCCATTTGATACGATTAATAAGGCGAACCATTCCGCGGTAATCCTTTACAGTTTGAAGAATGATGGCGTCAGCTAGTTGCTGCCATACATTCGGTTCATCTTTGACGAGAAGCGGGGTCGATATTTTTCTGCTCACTTATCAGCATACCTCCCGGGTTGGTTGTTCATATCATTACGTGTCCAGGCTAGAACCCAAACTGTATCAGGGTTGTCAATCATGCGCACCCACGGTCTCGGTGTTGCATTTATATTGTTGCTCGCAATGCCTGCTTGCTTTTGCACCTTGTATTTTCTGGACGCCATGCGTTCTTCATGAAAGATATGAGCATAAGCTGTGCCTTCTGTCGGGCTTGCGTAACCTTCACTGTTCCTATACAAAATCATCAATCTCCTTCGTCTTCTCTTTCGCCTTGAATTCCAGATACTCATAAATTGCAAGCAGAAAGCCTCTCATCAATGGGTAATCTGTCCATTTGCTGTCCACTGCGCTGACATCGGTTGCCGTATCCATCCACCAGTCCACCGCATTTCCTTCCTGATTGGCAGGTGGACAGCAATGACGGGCAAAGAACTCGTAGGCTTCTCGGAAAATTCGTTTTTCTATGGTTGTAACTTCATCAGACATTCTGATTCCTCCAATCCTTTGGAAAATCGTCTGGCAAATCGGATTCGGAAAGTTCGATGCAGCCATCCATGTTGAGCTGCTCAATCTTTTCGGTCCATGCATGCTGAGGTGGGAGTCCCTTGACATCCGACATGGTTTTGCAGCGCTTATCGAAGTACAGGCTGATCATTTCATCCACGACACCCAGATCACGATTTTTCATGATCTCAATAACATTGCCCACATCCGGGGATATGTTCAGTTTCGGATAAACGGAGCGATACTTACACATGAAGTCAGCGTTTACCCGATGAACCATGAATACGTTATCTGCTGCATTGGTCAGATCAGCTGAACCGCTGATATCGCACTTGCGAAGGAAAGCATCGGTTTTTCTGGGGTGGCAGATGAAATGAATATGCACATTCAGTTCCTTGGCCATAGCCGCAAAACGCTTTACGATCCGGGACTGTGCGTCATACTTGTCCATTGAGCCGGTAGGAATATCGAGTGCCATCAGATTATCGATGATAACTACAGACGCTTCGTTTTTCCGTACCCACGCTTCAATCGTTTTCATTACCGTCTCCCAGTCTGTACCGAATTGGTTGTCGTAGATTGCCAGCTTGCCGGTCAACATAGCATCCAGCTTTTTCTCAATACCAGGCTTCAAACAATAGTGGTTGGGATTAAGTTTGTCTTCTTCTACGTAGTTCGGACCAGCTGCTTGCAGAAGTACCCATTCACGAACACGAGGCGCCGTCATCTCTCCGGAAAACATTGCCACCTTGAACCCTTCTGTGATTGCGGCCAGTCCGATCTGTGATACCAGCGTGCTTTTCCCCGAAGCATTGCCACCGCTCCAAACGGATAGCTCGCCTTTGTTGAATCCGCCGATTTTGGAATCCAGGGAATCGAATCGGGAACGAACTACAACGATCTTGCTTCTGTCTATGTTCGGAATGGAGGCAAAGTCCAGCATGCTGGGCTGACCGGATGTATTGGCAGATTGAGCAGACGGCACAGGAATATTGACAGCTTGACGCACCGTATAGGGGCTGTTGGAATAGGCCTGCGGGTCAAGCTTTTGCCGAAACTCATGCCAGTGATAACCTGAGCAGCTGTTGTGAAAACAGTGAAACCCGTAGCTTCCATTGCTGTAGGCAAAGACGGCGGAATCGCCGTTCCCATGACTTGCGTCAAAGGGACATTGAGCCAGCTGATACTTAATACCGGAAGAAATCGGGACCTTCTTGGCAACCTGGACATTGTGACTTTGCAGAAACTGCTCAAGATCAAAAGCGGTTGTATTGGGTCTCCTAGGATTATCAGCCGGCTTCACTGCATGCTGCGCTTCAGAGGCTACTTTCCTGACAAGCGCCATAGAGGTTTCCTGTATTTCCTTCGGAAACCGGATAATGGAACTTTGGCGATGAGGCCGATCCGGAGTGTTGGCACCTTTCTGGGCTACAGTACCGTAGAGCTTGGTAATCCTTGCAGGATTGAACACAGCGGTATCAATCTTGACGTCCTCCGTACTGAACCACATATCCAGCACGGACAGAAAATCAGCAATGATCTGCTTATCATCAGGGGTGGCGTGAATCTTGAAAAGCAGATGGTAGCCATTGCCGCTGTCGCCCACAACAGGTTCGGAGAATCCCATGGACATCAGTTTTTTCATGGCGAGAGCTGCTACCTTACGGGCTGCTTCTTTCTCAGACTTGGACGAACTGATTCCGCTGGGTCGTACAGGATCGGCATCCACCAGAATCCACTGCAGACCGCAGATATCGGAGTCAGTGGTCGTTTCTTTGGGACGTTCCACAAGCCGTTCATGCTGATCACGGGAATAGCAGCCGGCCTTGATCCGATTCATCGTCTGGTAGAAGGTGCGATGCGGATATCTGGCCAGTTCAGTTACGATGGCGCTGCTATCAGCCTTGAAATAGCCACTGACGACCGGTTTGGGGTCAATACTCCGGATTTCAATGATCTCGTCCGGTTCATGCAGCAGGCTGATCCAGTTCATCGTGATGTCCATATCTCTTCCTCCTCGGCTGGTGCTGCGATCAGGTAATCTCGCCAGGTTTCCTTCTGAAGCCATTTGACGATACCGGGTATGTAGCGCCCACCTTCCTTAGTCCATGTGTAGGCACTTTTATCTGCTTCCAACGCGGCAATCATCGCGTCAACCGTAGCACCCTCGTTTGTTGCCTTCTGAAACAAGGCGACTGCTTCTTCCTTATTGGTTCTTCTGGATGTCGGATAAGCTAGCCACAGTTGTGAAAATCCTTCGGGTTCTCTCGGTATAGAGTGTGTGTTTAACTTAGTGTTACTTATATATGGGTTAGGCTCCAGCATGAAGCCAGTTTTGGTCAAACTGGCTTCGTGGCGAGGCCAGTTTGGTGCTGTCGCGCTTTCAAAACTGGACTCATTTTGAAAACTAACTGGATTCGCTGTGAATCCAGTTTTTGGCGAACTGGATTCATTTTGGCGAGCTGGTTCTGTCATGGAGCCAGTTTCATCAAAACTGGTATCGTTTTGAAAAACTGGCTCTGCATTGGTGCCAGTTTTTTCCATATTGCAATCGTCATGAAAGCATTGATTGACATGAACCATTGTTCCTTTTTGCGGAATACACATGATCTGAATGAGATTCATTTCTTCCAGTTGCTTCAGTTTTCGGTCCAGCTTGTTGCGAGACCAGTGCAATACTTCCGATACATGCCGTTCTGACATGGGGATATCGCCGGAGCTTATTCGAATGCCGCGCCAGTTATACTTGTTATGACTGGCTTGAGAAAGACAATAAAAATAGAGCTTGAAAAGCGAATCGTCCTGCCAAACAGGCTCGCTCATTATTTGTTTTACAAATGAGGGAAAGTGTTTCATGTCAGATGGCATAGTATATTCCTTTCCGGAACTGATCCGAGCGGAGTTCCCGCTCGGATCGTCCTATTCTCTTTGCTTACCCGACGCTGATGCTCACATCTATCAGCAGTTCCACATGGATCCGAATCGGGTGCTCTGCTTCTGAGCAAAATTCACAGCAGCCACTTTTTTCTGAGCCGCCGCCTTCAGAATCAGCTTCGAATTCATGGCACAGTTCTTCGTACTCGTCATCGACCGCTTCATCCGGTTCACATTTCTGGTCATAGTGCTCATTTTTAATAACCTCCATCTCGTTGGTGTTGCAGTGATCGTCCTGAATGGAATCGAGATCAAACTCGGACAAAATACCGTTGCAGATACTTTTCTCGGCTTCTTCCATGAGATTAGTGCAGAACGGACACACATACGAACGCCGAGGATAACCATAGATTCTGGATTCTTCTTCAGGTGCGATTGGAAAAAACTCTCCACACAACTGACAAGCTACTACTGGTATTCCTGGAATCACGGAATCTGGAGATGAAAAGTGTGTGCTTGTGTCAAAACGACTGAAATTGCTCACGATTGCTACCTCTCTTTCTGAAGGAAAATTCCCCTTCAATGCCGTATGTAAAAAAACAGGCGATTTGGACGAAAATCAGAAAATTTCTTTTTCGTTTTTTCTCAATGCGTTAAGGATACGTTCCAACCGATATTCAACTGTCGAATAAGCAAGTTCCAGTTCTCTGGCAATTTGATGCGTGTTTAGCCCTGCATTGATGTAAAGTTCAATGATCTCTTTACCGCGTTTGGCTGTATTATCGGAAATACGGAAAACAGCTTCCCAGATTTCTTTACATAACAGACAGTCTTCCGGAGAACTGGATATATCAGCAATAAGGGTTGCTTTGATTTCTTCAGTATCAATTGACAGAAAACGTCCTTCCTGATGAGCATTGCATTTTGAGCAATCACCGGTGCAGCCGGAATATGTGCTCATACTGCAGCGACCTTCTTTTTTTGCGATATATCGAATATGCTGAGTGTGTGTGGCTATGGCTAAAAATACTTCATGTGAAACCGGGATTTTGACATTGTTGACCTTGTGATACCAATAGTTTTGCTTTTCCTTGCTTTCCATAAAGAAAGCCCTCCTTTTCGGTTGTTGACCGAATGGAGGGCTTCAATGGTTATGCTGCCAGCATAGAGCTAAACAGCCGTATGAAGAAATCATCTCCATTCGGCTGCAGCTGCACTTCCGATGCTGGCTGCGTCGTATTCAGTTAAGGGAACCTCCCGCGGAAGCGACCCTGATCGGGGATCATCGTTTGGTACCCTGCGAACTGTGTTCTCAGTTCGTGACTATAGGATACAGAAGCAAGTTTGATTTGACCACGACAGTGAGTGGCGGATTTTGAAAGAGCAAAAATGCAATATACGGTTAAAAATACATGCCATATATTGCACATTGAATTCAGAATTGAAATAAAGATGGATATATTGGAAGCCAAACGCGGATAAATAAATGGATTTACCAATGAAAAAAGCGACACGGCGTGTCGCATCAATAATCAAGAAATTTCAAATTCGTGATGAATTTCTATTTGTTACGATAATTCATAATTTTTACGCTGAACAGAATATTTAGTTAACAGAAAGTTTTCTTGCCTGAAAGAGAACCCTCTGATATAATTCTAACTGATACATAGGTGTATCAGATAGAAATGGAGTTGTGATCAGTATGCAGCATAAGAGTCAGGAAACGGTTAATCAGATTATGGCGTATGTCGAGGATTTCTTCAAAAGTAATGGATGCTCTCCAACCATAACCCAGATTGGAAAAGCACTCGGTATAACCAGATGTACTGTTTACCGCTACATTGACTACATGCAGGAGAACGGCATCTTGAATTATGCTAACAATGAGATATCTACGGATATGACAATGAAGGTCAAGTCAGATGTCAGTTTTGCCGGGATCAGCGGTTCCATTCCATGCGGCTCGCCGGAAGAACAGGCGGAACAGGTTGAAACCTATATTCCGCTGCCAAGCAGTCTGGTAGGTCGTGGCGAATTCTTTATCCTGAAAGCCAAAGGCGACTCCATGATCGAGGTAGGTATTGATACCGGAGATTTGGTAGTTGTCCGAAAACAGAAAACTGCAAAGGAAGGTGAGATTATCGCAGCATTAGTTGATGGGAGCGAGTCCACATTGAAAACCTTTATGTATGATGAGGATGGACATGTGGTTCTTCATCCCGAAAACGCAACGATGAAGGATATCAGGCCGATGACCGGGTTTGAGATCCAGGGCGTAGCGGTTTATGTAATAAAACAGATAGGGACTATCATTCATAGTTAGTCCTTGAACCGACCCTGAATTTGGAGAAAGGAACCCGAAATGTACGAAACCGATACTTGGGACAATGTGTACGCACGGAATGAATCGGAAATGTCTGGCGAAGAATTTCCGTTTATCGTTCCGGATGATGCCTCGCCGGAGGAAGTTTTTGAGGTCATGTATGATCGCAAAACGTTGCTTGTCCCCAGATTGCAGTCCATGAAGAATCACATCGCTTTACACTACAAGCGGACGCTGAAGAAGCATCTCAACAGGTATTTAGCCGATAAAATTGTGAGTAGCGGGAAGCAGTATTCGGATATCGCAAACGTGAATGACATCGAGCTCACGAAAATGGATTTCTGGAGCTTTGGCAAATATACATTAATAGCTCAAATCAGCCTGAATGCGAATATTGACTTTGGTGAAAGGCACGGCATAATCAAGAGCTATTATGCAACGATGGAGTTTGATATGGAAGAGAATATCAAACTCGTTAGGATTGAAATCAGTAATCAGAAAACAGATGTCAATGAAAATGACAGTCCGTATTATTATGTATTGGACGAATATCTGATTCCTGTGATGAATAAGGTGCTGATCGAAGAACGCGCTGAAGATTTACTCAAGATCTATAACAGAGAAGGCTGGGAGGATCAGCATAAGAATTATCCGCGGACACTGGCTCAAAAGATGGGTTTGCAGATTGTGATGCTGCCGCTTCATAAATGTAAAAAGAACAAAAGCCAGTTGTTCTTCAAAGAAGGTACTGTAACCATTGATACAGATTTGAAAGACGAAGACAATAATGTCATTACAAAGCGTGTTGACGTTGACGCTAATACCATTGTTATCAACTTAAATGCCATTCGCAAAGATTATTGCATGCTTGAGATTTTCCATGAGTGTATTCACTATGAATGGCATTATATGTTCTATCTGCTGCAGAAGATGTATACAAATGATCTTCGGCAGATTAAGAAAACCCGTTCCGTACGGTGGAAAGGCAAGAAAAAAGCCGATGCTCTGAGCTGGCTTGAATTTCAAGCAGTGCATGGAAGCTTTGCCGTATGGATGCCGACTCCGTTTATGAAAAAGCAGCTTGAAACAAGAAGCGCCCAGGCTTCGAACATGCATCCGGGTGCTATGTATGAACATATCTGTATGGGAATTGCCAACGAGTATAAGATCCCGCCTTTCAGAGTACGGGCACGTATCATCCGAATGGGACAGATCGAAGCTCGCGGTGCATGTAATTACCTGGATGATCATTTTGTTCAGCCATTTTCATTCCAACATGATAAAGGAAGCGGTGATTATACTTTCTTTATCAGCCGTGAACAATTTGCCAGAAACTACTTTCAGGACAAGGAATTCCGGAAACTGATTGATAGCAGGAAATTCATGTATGTCGATGGACATGTTTGTATCAATGACCCGGAGATTTACTATCAGACCAATAAGGGTCCGAGATTAAAAAATGAGGTTCTGGAACATATTGATCAGTACTGTCTCCGCTTTATTGAAGTATATGAACGGGACGAGACTTACATTTTTCGCTTTGGTCGCCTTCATAGTGACGAAGAGTACAACAAGCATTTTCTGTATTTCCCACCCAAGGAATATTCGGTAGAGGATCCCAAACCTGACGTGGTACACCAGCAGCAGATCAATATGCGCTATTTGCGAAAACTGCCGAGGTTTTTTCCGGATATGCTTATTCAGTTGATGGAAGATTGCAATGTTTCTGTAGAAGAGTTGTCTGGAAGAACTGGCATTTCTACGCGCACGATCAACAGACTGCGTAATGAACCGAGAGCAGAGTATTCTGCTGATCAGATCGTAGCAATAATCGTTGGACTCCACTTACCGCCGTGGGTCTCCGATCAGGTGTTGAAAGCTACATCCATTAATTTCTCCGATAATCTTGCAACTTATAATTACAGTTACGTTGTTTCCTGCATGTTTATGGATACCTTTGAAGCAGTAAAAAGCCATCTTGCCCTGATGGGACTCAAGAACCTTTGCCTGGAAGATCCAATAACGATGTTAGATGCCATTTGATTACACTGATGTGGGAGGTAGGTTTATGGATATTGAAGCTCAGAAACAGGAATTTATTAAACTCTGCAAAGACAATGTTAACCGTGAAGGAATTGATGATTTGCTTGGATGGCTGCAGAAGTCTGATTTCTTTACGGCTCCGGCAAGTACGAAATATCACGGTTCTTATGAAGGTGGTCTGTGTGAACATAGTCTGGATGTGTATAACCTTGCTATCAAAACAGCAAAAGCATATAATCTGGAATTTGATGCTGAAAGCCTGACTATCGCAACGCTGCTTCATGATCTCTGTAAGGTCAACTTTTATAAGAAGGACAAACGGAATCAGAAGATTGACGGTCAGTGGGTTGAGGTGCCGACCTACAGTATCGAAGAAAAGTATTGCTTTGGTGGTCATGGATCCAAATCTGTCTTCCTGGTGCAGCAGTTTATGAAACTGAAAACTGATGAAGCCGCGGCAATTAACTGCCATATGGGCACTTCAGATGGAGCTAATGTACGCGATGTAAGTGCTGCATATACAGCTTTCCCATTGGCCTGGGTTGTGCATGTGGCGGATGAAGCTGCCGCCTACATTCTGAAAAGGTGATTTAGCTTACTGAGTTTGACTTCCGGATATGATGTCCGGAAGTTTTTTTCTTCTTTTTCGTCCAAATCGCCTGTTTTTTTACATACGGCATTGAGGGTGAAAATATGTTGCCCCGGAAAAGGAGAAATTCGAATGGAAAATGTAACGAACACAACTCCACAGAGCCGCTGTTATACTGTTGAAGACATTATGAAAATCATGGGTGTCGGCAGAAAAGCCGTGTATGCACTGATTCGTCGGAAGGAGTTTCGTGCGATTCAGATCAAAGGTGCCGGCTATCGCATTCCGCGTGAATCCTTTGATACCTGGCTGATGGCACATGCTTGATTTTTGAAGACTGTCACCAAGGCTGGCGACAGACTACCGATTTGGTGGTAGGCATGCTACCATCTGCGTTAGCTGTTGAGGAAAGGAGTAACGCAGCGATGAATTTCGGGAAACAAGCAACGACCATGAGTGTTCCGGATATGCGGAAAATGCTGGGATTAGGAAAAACCGAAAGCTACTGGCTGATCAAGCAAAATCATTTTGAAACAGTGAATCGCGCAGGTCAGATTCGGGTTGTCATTGCCAGCTTTGAGGAATGGTATGAAAACCAAACGCATTATCACAAGATCGATGGATCGGAACCAGGTAAAAAGATACGCAGCGAATCGCTGACAATCCGGGAAGCAGCTGATTTACTGGGTATTCACAAAGAAACTTTTCGGGAAGCGGTTGTTTTGAAGCAGGGCTTTCATCTGATTCAGACTAAGCAAGGATTTAGAATCCTCAGGGATGAATTTGATGCCTGGTATGCCGGTCAGACACATTACCGAAAAGCTGAAGACCGAGTAAAAGACTTGCCTCTGGAAATGGCTTCCATGTCGATTCCCGAAATGGGACGAATGATATGCATTGACCGGCGTGAATCCTATAAAGTTGCTTATCGCTACAGAGATCAACTGGATTTCGTCACAGTGGCAGATCAGAAACGCGTGACAAGGGAAAGCTTTGAACGATGGTATCAAGGACAAACGGAGTATAAAAAGTTTGAGGATCTGCCTGAAGAACAGCAGGAAGAAGTTGCGCTCAAGAACGATCAAGCGGTTCTTAAAAATCGTCTTCCAAACGGGAAAAACATGTACACCGTTCAGGAATTGGCGAAAGTCATGATGATTGACGAGCATATCATCTATCAGCGAATCGAAAGCAACGAACTCCACGCAAAGAAAATCGCACAGAAGTGGCGCATCACTTTGCCGGATATCATCGCTTGGATTGAGAACGAAACAACGATTACAGAATGAAAGGAATAGAATTATGGCAAGCATTATTTCGAGAAACGGCAAATATTGCGTAGTCATCCCTTACGAGAACGAAAAAGGGGAACACAAGCAGAAGTGGGAAACCTACACCGATCTGGTAGAGGCGAAGCGGAGAAAAACAGAAGTTGAGTACAAACAACAAATTGGCGAATTTGAAGCTCCGCATTGTACTACCATGAACGATCTGATCGAGGAGTATGTTTCTCTTTACGGCAAAACGAAATGGTCCTTGTCTGTCTATTCCAGCAATACTGGGCTGATCAAAAACTATATTGCCCCGTTCCTGGGTGATACGCTGATCAGCGAAATCACATCCCATACGTTGGAAAAGTATTATCAGGCATTGCTGAAGACTCCTGCGGTACCGAGAGCAACGGATCGGATGAGCCGAAAGAAGGTTCTGCGCTATGTGACGCCTAATACCGTCAAGGTGATTCACAAACTCCTGCGGAGCATGTTTACACAGGCTGAGAAATGGGAATTGGTTGATAAGAATCCTACCCGCTTTGCAACGGTGCCAAAGTCAGAATCTCAGGAACGTGAAATTTGGGATTCCGAGACTCTGTTCCATGCGATTGAATGCTGCGAGGACGAACGTCTGAAACTCTGCCTTAATCTGGCTTTCTGTTGCTCACTCCGTATTGGTGAACTGCTCGCTTTAACATGGGACTGCGTAGACATCAGTGAGGAAAGCATCCTCGCCGGCAAAGCCTCCATCCATGTTACGAAGGAATTACAGCGTGTCAGCAAGGATGCAGTTAAGGCATTGGAGGAAAAAGATATTCTTGTTACCTTTCCAGAACAGGGCGCGCATAACAAAACCGTCCTGGTCTTGAAGAGACCGAAAACACAGTCCAGCATCCGCAAGGTATTTCTCCCGAATACGGTCGCTGAAATGTTAGTTGAATGGAAAAAGGAGCAGGATGAAACGAAAGAAGCATTAGGTGATGAGTATCAGGATTATAATCTTGTCATCTGCTCCCAGCTTGGATTCCCGACCGAGGGAAATAGAATCCGTAAAGCGATGCAGCAACTGATCAAGGAAAACAATCTTCCGCCAGTTGTCTTCCACAGCCTCCGTCATTCAAGCATTACCTACAAGCTGAAGCTGAACGGCGGCGATATCAAATCCGTACAAGGTGACTCCGGTCATGCTCAGGCAACCATGGTCACCGACCAGTATTCTCACATTCTTGACGAGAACCGTGTTGAGAATGCACAACTTATCGAAGAAGCCTTCTATGCGGGACACGGCGCTGAAAGCGCACCAAGCCGGCAGAAAAAAGATATTGTCACTGAACAAGCTGATGCAGCCGGTGTGAATCAGGAAATGCTGATGAAGATACTCAGCAATCCGGCAATGGTAAATCTGCTGAAAAGCTTGTCCCAAACGATGGAAACGACATAAAGAAAACGAGGTAACGAATTATAGCAAATTTCTATATTTCTGATCTTCATATCAGACACGCAAATGTAATCAAGTTTGATAATCGTCCGTTCAAGGAGTTGAGCGAGATGCATGAAATGATTGTGACCAACTGGAATCGCGTTGTCACAGGTAACGGTTGCATGACTTTTTTCTTGCTCAAAGATGAATGATTTACCCTGTTCATAAAATGTAGACTTATATTATTCACGGTGCTATTATAGTTGTGTTAGACATTACAACATGAATGAAGGGGGCGTTACGAATGAGGAAGTTATTAGCTGTTTTGTTGCTTGCCATGATAATAATCATTCCAATTAGTAGCCTTGCTGTTTCTGATACCGAAATTACTTTCCGTAACATTCCATGGCTTAGTTCTCCGTCTGTTGTCCGCGAGGTGGGTTTCGCTGATAATGAATCTGCCCAATGGTGGCTTTCTGATGAGGTGCTATGTGATTTTGGGACTGTCAAATCAATAGATAATCTTGTTCAAAATATACTTGAAACAACTACCCCTAATTGTTTCAAAATGTCAACAATTATGAGTGGCGACCTTGACGTTGCCGGCTATAATGTTAGCACCGTTCTTGCACTTTTTGCATATGATATCGATGAAAATGGTACTATTTTATCCGATGCTCCGGATACAAAATTCATGGCTGGCGTCTACTATTTCGATTACATTGACAAGGCAGCCAACAAAGAAAGAGCCAAAGATATAGAAGCAAAGCTGACAGGGATTTATGGGGAACCTTCAAAAAAGGAGGGCAGAATAATTACTTGGCTTGATAATGACAAAAACAAACTTATGCTTTATAACGATGGCTTCAGTTCTACCATGTTAATGTATAAATACCATGATGCCGATGAACTGATTGCCCAAGCCTACGAAATAGCAAAGAAAGAAGTTCCCAATCCCGAGGGTAATACTAACGGTTTATAATATCGTCAAACAGTTGCCGACATAACAAATAATCCTTTCTGAAAGCCGAATAAAGTGCTCAAAGCCTTGTGGATGGCGTTTTTCTCGACGAAACATTTTATTCCATGTTATCGGACATACGAATGTGATTCGATAATCGTCTGTTGTCTCGTTAATGCAAATACAAATAATAAAAAGAGCCGAGTCCAGTATATGAACTGCGATTCGGCTTTTCTGTTATGGCATATTTGTCGTCTGTTGTATACCCATCTTATCTGTTAGCTCATGAAAAGACTTCTCATATTGCTCTTTGCTGATGGCATTTCGTTCAAGAAATCCTTTTATCATCTTTACTTGGGCTAGATGCAAGTGAAGCTTTTTTCTCATCAGCAGAAAGTTGCTCCCACTCTGCCTGTTCCATGTCAACCATCCTCCACCGGTATTGTGTTTCATGAATAGAATAACCTTTTTATTTTCATGGCCCAGAACCAATATTAAGGTAAATCCGAAGAAATTGATGAGATTCTGATCATTGCCATTATTCCATTTCAAATTGATAAGCTTGTATTCCTTCTGATGTTCCAATAATCAAGATGTCAGTATTCCATTCGATAACAGGTGCATAGTTAGCCCCAAGTTTACCTGCCATTATGTTGGATGGTTCCAACCCAGCAACTTCCTTGATGGAAAGATCATCAAGTTTTACCAAATAAAGATGTCGCGAGCTTGCGGAGCTTTCCTCTGTACCATTATTCATACTAAGTAGCAATACATAATGCCCATCTGGCGAAATTGCAGAAGCTAAAACCTCCTGAAAAGGCAAGTTAAACTTGAATTTTGTCTTTTCATCATCAGTAGCATTGGAACTAATATTGTCAAAAAGTGAGACGATTTCATTTGCGGTAAAGGTCAGTATCTCATCACCGCTCTTTGAAAGAGCATGGTACTGATTTAATCCCGTCAAATTATCAGCAGGACTAACAAGTTGGAAAGAATAATATGAATCATCAATCAACTGACTTTTCCCAAATAATAAAGCATAACCTGAATTATCAGATAACAATAGACGATTTGTATACCAATATTTCATGGGTAAGTCGAATAATTCATCCTTACCTGTCCACGATCTATTGTAACATGTTATACTGGTTAACCCTTGAGGTTGCTTGTTATCTAATTCATCCCGAATGATAATAAATGAGCCATCTCTAGTTTCTGAAATCCTAGGATAATAATTTAGATTACTACCAGAATAACAAAATTCTGTCTGTTGTGTATTTAAATTGAAACGATACAAAGCAGTATGATACTCTTCTATGGAACCATACAGCATATAGTAAAAGTAATGATTATCAGATGAGAAGGTTGCTGTAGTAACGGCTCCAACAATTTCATCACTCAGTAAATGGTTGCCATAGGTAGCAGTTAGTATCATTTCACCTGTTGATAGGTCAATGATGATGGGATCGAGAATCATTAACATTTTTATACGCGTATAATTAATGTTGCAGATGGCAGCATATCGTCCGTCTGGTGAATAAACGACACCCGCATCACTAAGGAGTTGTTGTATGGGAGTTGAAAAAACTTTTGCTAAATTACCGTTTGTATCATCAACCACACTTGAAGAAGGATATATCATTCTATATTTTTCGTTGTAATAAGCAATTGTAGCTTCGCCTATCTGTAGTATTCCAGAGTTACCAGCAGGAGACAATGAAAGCCAATTAATCTTCGAATCAGGAAGTGCAGAAGCAATCTCAGCAATAGGATCCCTATTTTTATCTATACCAACTGTCTCCATCATTTCATCGGAGAATTCAAACGCTTCTGCTGTAACTAAAGGAAATGCCTTTGGTGCGAGTATTAATCTATTGTTTTCATAAGCAGAGTCGAGTTTATCGTTTCTGACATCTGCAGCAATAAGTCCGAGATGCTCTGCTTCTTCTCTATTCCCACTGTAAACAAGCGCTTTTTGATAAAACAGCAAATGTTCAGGATTCAATGAGGAAAAGTCGCATAGCTTGAAATACGATGCAGCTTTATCATATAATCCAGCGGTTGTGTACATCAATGCAGCGGGTAAGTAAAGACTTGGTAGATCCGCTTCACATATTTCAGCAAAGACAATATCTTGTTCAAATGCAGCTATGTCATTCGTGAGTATATCAATTAAACACTTATCTTTCCAAGCATCAGGAGAGACAGGATTGCTTTCTAGTGCAATACTTATAACATCAGATGCAGCCGAATAGTCTTCAAGCATGATATGAATATTTGCTTCCCCAATGAAAGCTAATTCATTTTGGGGTTGTAGTTTCTGTGCCAGTTGGAAACTGGCAATGGCTTTTGAATAGTCTTGAGAGTCAAGAAACGAATTTGCTTTTTCCAGCATATCAGAATAGCTATCTGCTAATGCAGGTATGCATGTGCATAAAATTGTGAAAGATAGTAAAAAGGCAATGATCTTTTTCATCACTGATTGTCCTCCTTGTTTCTTTCATAAAGCCTATGGTTAATGGTTATGCTGTAGCTGTATACTCATCAAAACAGATTCTCCGTGAGTATTATTTCATAACTTTGTTTAGCAAAGATTCATAACTGTCAACTACATCGTAGACTATATTGTCGCTGCTGATTGCTTTGAAATGCTCACGTGCACAATGAATCTTGGATCTTTCGATTTCACGTAATTCCATGGAAGACATAGAGCCTTTCGTTTCTGCTACGAAATATATATGCTTTACAGCGCCTTCATAAAACGCTATTGCCCAGTCTGGATTATAATGTCCGACCGGAGTTGAAATATAGAAACCATCTGGCAATTTTACATAGACTGCAACATCTGTATTGGTATCCAATTCAGTGGCAAAATTACGTTCGTTTGTGGAATCGTACACGATATGATCATACAGATGTTTTTGTGCTTTCATAGCATTAACGCCAAGTTTTCCTTTGATCGTCGGCTCAGTGAAAATATCAGTTTCATAATGGTCATCCATCACATTATAGGTAATGTGCTGAATGATTGCAGTTGCTTTTTCCTCATTGATCAAAGCAGCCGCCTTTATGATGAATTCCTCTGGATTATATTTGAACTGATCGAACACAGATTTGTCAATGCCTGTCAGAATCTGAACAACTGTCTTGCGTGTCAGTCCCGTTTCTTCCACCAGTTTCCCTATCAAGTCATACTTCACGCGGGAGGAAGCGTGAATCATTCGTTGTGCATCGTATACCGCAGATTCTTCTTTGAGGAATGCCTTTCCCTCTGTTAGCTCCTCTTTGGATTTGATTTCCTCCATCGCACCGCTTTCCACCTTGAAATAGATGCGTGGAACAATCAGCTTGCTGTTTAGCGAAGCAATTGCTTTCTGTACCAACTCATCGGTATCAAAGTCAACGACATAAATGGATTTCGGGCTGATACGCCTCCACAATTCCTTGAATTGTGGCATAGCCAGCTTTTCAGGATCGACTTGAAGCTCCACGTTATTGTCACGAGCATTTGTGGGTTTCATTACGTTCGGATCGTAAACAGAATCCAGAATCTTGATAATGGAATCTGCACAGTCAGCAACTTCTTCAGCAACCTGTATATTGCCATTTGCTTTGTCTTCATAGTATTTATCTGTGAGCTGTCCGCGTTTCACATAGCCATTGGAGATCAATTCCTCGTATATCGCCTGAGCCATGTTCGTATCAATGACCTGTTGATTATTGGATGCATCAACGATAACCTTACCCTTGAATAGGTCAACAGTGACTGCCAGAGGACGATTTGCGACCGCATCAGCAAGTTCATCCTGCAATCCTTTGGCAAAGCTGTTATAGCTTTCACTGGCGATAACAGTCAGGACATTGACATTATGCACATCATTTCCAAGGATATTGGAATCCATGCGCTCGCCATCCTGATTGACACAAAGACGCAGACCGCGTCCAACCTCCTGACGCTTGCGCACACTGCTGGAGGATTGCTTCAAAGTGCAAATCTGGAACACGTTCGGATTGTCCCAGCCCTCACGTAATGCGGAGTGAGAAAAGATGAAACGCACTGGAGATTTCTTCGGATTACGGTCCAGAAGAAGCTCCTTGTTTTTCATAATCAAGTCATAGGCGTCAATATCATCGGACGTCATTTCTGTCTTGTCCGTTACCTTACTGTCGGTCATGTTACCCTTTTTGTCGATGGAAAAATAACCAGCATGCGTTTCTTTTGGCTTGATGGCATCCAAATATTTGACATATTCATCATCGCCGAATTGAAGCTGCATATTTCCCACAATGTCCGCGTATTCTTCCTCAAACATATCGGCATAAATACCATTGTAGGGCTGACCGGCAGCATCATACTGCTTGTACTTTGCAACCTCATCAATAAAGAACAGGGACAGCACTTTAATGCCCTTGTGGAACAGCATGTGTTCCCGTTCAATATGGGAAAGAATTGTTTCCCTGATCTGAATACGGCGAAGCTGTTCCTCGCTGACCTTACCGATCACATCACCGGCAAAAATCTTGATGCCATTCAGAAATTCCACATGGTTGTCGCGGCCATCAATGAATTTCACCACATAGCCGTCTTTGTATTCTTCCATGTTGCCTGAATTGTCATAAAGATTGAATCCGATGCCGACCTTTTTCGTAACCTTACGAATGCCGGACGCGCCCTTGTAGTCAAATTGAATGGTCGCGGTCGGATCAGCTTTGGAGAGATTGATGCTTTCAAGATAGACATAACCTTCGGTCGCAGTAGACCCGGATTCTGTTATGCCCTTTACGGCTATTTTTTTAACCAATCGCTTGTTATAGGCTTCCATGGCATCCAACCGATAAACCATGTTATAAATGCTGTCGGATTTATGTGTTGCTGAATAACGCAATGTCAGCAGAGGATTGAATTCCTTGAGCCTTTCCTTGGTCTGTTTTCCTTCTACGGACTGAGGCTCATCAATGATCAGTACCGGGTTAGTCTTGGCAATAATATCGATTGGACGGCGGCTGCGGAACTCGTCAAGCTTCATGTAAATACGGCGGGCATCCTTTCCCTTGGCATTGAATGCCTGGGAATTGATAATCATCACATTGATGGAGCTGTCTGAAGCAAAACGGTCGATTTCAGTAAGCTGTGTGGAATTATAGATGAAGAAGCGGACCTTTTTGCCATATTCTTCGGCAAAATGATCCTGCGTCACCTGAAAGGATTTGAACACACCTTCACGGATAGCAATGCTGGGCACAACCACGATAAACTTACTCCAACCGTAATGCTTGTTCAGCTCATACATAGTTTTGATGTAAGTGTAGGTTTTTCCAACACCGGTTTCCATTTCAACTGTCAAATTGTAGGTGCGTCCGGTCTTTTCCAGTTTGTCGGATGGTGCAATTTGATTACCGCGCTGTATTTTTTGCAGATGTTCTAGAATGGTGCCTTCGGATAGTTCTGGAACAATCAATTCATTGCGCCAACCAGTAAACCTTATCTCGTCTTTTTCTGTTCCGACTTGCATTTGCTCGTAGCCGATACCTTTATCCATCATATAGGACGGCGTTAGATAGGGCTGACCGGCGAAAACATCAACAACCGCTTTGGCGGCGTCTGCCTGAAATTTCTGATGCTTGAATTGCAGTTTCATTTTTGTCATTATCCCTTCGTAAGGCTTTACCTGTTCTTCATTGCTTCGATTTCGTAGTTAAAAATCTGCATGCATCAAATTACTTTCACACGCTTTGTTATGTCACCGGCATCCTCCGGCATATATAGCTTGAAGATTTCAAACACATTGATTTTCGCGGGGCTATTGGCAAAACTGCTGTCACGGAACACAGCACGGAGAGGCTTACGCTTGGCAATCTCTTTTACCACAGTCTCCGGCACATTCTCATTGAAGCAGGCAATCAGATCACCGTCATTGTAGGTATGCACTATGCAGTCTTCAATCGTTTCGGAGGTGTACGGTAGAGATATCGGCAAGCCCCACTCAAGTAGGCAGCTAAACAATAGATCAAGATCAGTACGATCTTCCTTGATATTTGAAAGCATATCTGCAAGATCCTGTTGTCTATACTCGTCTGGAGAATAATAGACGTTTTTCATATTGCTTTCATCGAGCTTAAACACTCGGAAACCAACATCCAACTCCGTAGTCGTAATTGGACTATCGTCTTTTAGTTTTTCTCCTGCTCTCCGAATTCTTTCTTTTGCAATTTCAGACAAAACATGCGGGACACCATTCTTATCACAAAGATCAATTGCATTCTTAAGAACAACCTTTTTATCATTCGCCGCTTTTGCGTAACTTTCATCAAGATTTTCAGGCAGTTGAACCATGATAAATTTCCTGTGCCCACCATCTTCAGCGTTTAATTGCATAATAGCATCTGCGGTTGTACCTGAGCCGCTGAAAAAATCCATGATAATAGCATCTTCATTATCCTGCACTAATGAAATAATGTACTTCAACAATTTGGTTGGCTTTGGCGTATCGAATACATTCTCAGGCATTAACGATAACAATTCGTATTTTGCTTGCCTGTTATGCCCAGTAACATCAAGATCAGTCCAAAGCGAAGAAGGCGGTAATCCCTCCATATCACACAAATATGTTCTTCTCTTTATGTTAGTTTGGTCTGCATTGAAATAAATCTCCCCAGAGTTCATTTTTCCTTCCAGGGTCTCTTTTGACCATCGCCAACCATTTTTCGGCGGCTGAATAACATTCCCATTCGGGGCAGTAATTGTATAGCAAAGGTTTTCCCGATAGTTTGGCGAATTTAGCGGATTGCCATCAAACCAAGGCCCCTTAGGGTCATTATCGGGATTTTTGAAGTGACTTCTTTTACTATCGTCATATTGTTTTTTAGGTTGCCATAAGGGCGTTTTTGAGTAAATCAGTGTGTAATTATGATCACTTGAAAACTGTTTCGCATCATTATTGCTATTATCGGACGATCTCCAAATTGCAGAGCAGACAAAACACGATGAACCAAACACTTCATCACAGATTTTTATAAGATTTGCATTTTCCTTATCATCTATTGATATAAAAAGTACACCATCATCAGAAAGAAGGTTTCTGGCAATCATAAGTCGAGAATACATCATTGTGCACCAATCAGAATGATAACGGCCATTACTTTCGGTATTCAAAAAGAGTTTATCACCATCTTCGTCGATTCGCCCACTTGCTTCTTCGTATTCTTCAACTGTTTGCCTAAAATTGTCACGATATACAAAGTCTTTTCCAGTATTGTAAGGAGGATCAATATAAATAATTTTTATTGCCCCAAGGTAGCTTTCCTGTAAAAGCTTGAGAACCTCCAGATTGTCGCCTTCAATGTAAAGGTTTTCAGTAGTATCCCAATTCTTGCTTTCTTCCGGATACGGGCGCAGTGTCTTACGAATAGGCTTATTGGCCTCCACGATTGCTGCCTTTTTACCCACCCAAGTAAATTCGTATGCTTCGTCACCTTCCAGCACATCTGAGGAAAGCATTTGCTTTAACAAATCAAAATTGATGGCCTTTTTCAGTTTCCCGTTTTCGTCTACAGTTTCCGTAATGCAGTTCGGGAACATGGCTCCAATCTTTTCGATATTCTGTGCAGTTATATCAACCGATTCCATATGCATCTTTTCCATTGCAATACACCTCCATTATTGTTGATTACCATTGCGTAGTAAATTGAATATTGGATAGCTCTCAAAAGTCTCCCTTTGCTTATTCGGAAGTCGATTTAGCATTTCATACGCAATATCTTTTTGCCCTAAGAGTATATTTGCGCCAATTTGAAGTTCCAGATTATCACTATTCTTTTGAATAATGTTCATCAATTCCATTTGTTCAGCTACATCAAGTGAACGCTTACGTTTTGCAATCTGTAGCTTATTCAGTTTGTTGACTTCTGGCATTACAGATTTGTCACGTTTAATTATGGCATTTGAAATGGCATCGGCCAATTCCAACAACCATTTTTCCTTTGGATTGCTATCAAAGGCATGTATGATTTCCAGCAAGAACGCTATCATACGATCAGCAAAAGGTGTAAAGTCTTCCCATTTATTGAGCTCAAGCATCATGTTCTCAGTTGTGATATTACAACACGCAGTAAAGTGTTTTCGGTTAAGCAGAAAACAACAGGGTACGCCAATCTGAGTACCATTATCCGTGACAACATGCCATCCGACTGGCGAATCAAAGAAATTGTAAATTCGAAATTTCCCGGTTGTGGCATCCATGACGGTACTCACCAGGATTTTCAAATTTGCTATCGTAAATACACCATAGGAACATTGACTATTATTGAGAACGACCCCCTTTTCATCTAGGACTGATGTAAGGATCAAAGCAAGGTCTTTCCAGTCTTTATCCTGCATTGCATCGATATCTAAATCACCCTTCACGCCTAGTCTATCCAAAACTTGCTTGATCTTCTTAAGGTATAGAAGGGCATTGCTGTATTTCTCTTTTTGCTCTTCGATATCCTGCGCATTAATGGAGTAATGACCATCAGCCTCAATGTCAAAACCACCTGTTTCAATTGCAGCAATGATAAATTCGTAATCTCGTATACGTTCTGTTAGTTTCCCTGATGGTGTAAATGTTATTTTTTCAACATCAGTCTTAAGGTTTGTTTTAACCACGCAGCTCTTACCAATAGTTTTTTCTTGTGTACCATCGGCATTCTTTGTAAACACAAATCCTGAATAATACTTCGTGTTTTCAACAAAAACGCTACGAGTTACTGTAGCACACGCCATAACAACATTGGTAATGTGCTCTAGGGGATACTTCATTCCATAATTCAAATCAGCATACAGAAACATCTCTTTATTAAGAAGCAAATCCAGGACATCATTAGGTGTGTTAGTAAATGATGTATAGCTAAACGATAATGATTTCAAGCCACCACTTTCGGCCAATGCTTCCAGTGTCATATCTTCTGCATCAATGCTTGCACGCTGTTTCTTCATATCAATAAGAAAATTGACAAACACTTCTGTGATAGCGTTTTTCTCTGTAGGGAATCGTTTTAGCTTTATAGCCTTCTTTTTTCTATTGCCAGCTTCTTTCAGATAACGCTTTATATCATATGGAAGAAGCTGCTCATAATAAATCGTTTGGTTCTCGCCCTTGCAGTCGAAATACACAGCAAAAAATACTATACCACCTCCGTTGAGATAATTTCTTAAATGATCAATCTCAATGGAAAACGTAGTCGTTTTCTTAAATGGTGGAGTTGCCTCGTGTCCTTTCACTTGAACGAAAACTTGTCCATCCAAATCTCCTTTTTTATGATTTGGATCTGTTGTTTTGTAAACATCAACATGCCCATCATATGAGACACCTTTTTCACCACTTGCTAAATGCGGAACAAGGTAATCAGTAATGGATAACGCGCTTATGACTGCTGATGTTCCAATCTGTTCCTTATCCAATTACTGCACCTCACTTAATTCTTTACGCAGTTTTTTAATTTCCGTATTTATCTGTATTTGTCGGTTCAACTGCTTTTCTTTCCGCATCTTTGTTTCCAGTGCGTCGATCTGTTTTTGTAGTGACTTGTGTTTCTCTTCGCGTTCTACAGATTCTTTCAGGCTCTCCAAAACGCCTGATGCGGGGGTTAGTACATTGCCAGCAATCTGACGTACGAAGTTTTCATAAACTGTATCCAAATCCAGTCCGTCCACGTGGATGGGCAATTCATCTTCACTTAGCCAATCGGTATGGTAATAGGTACCTACCTTGAAGGCAGTAGTACCGGAGGAAGCTTCTTTGTAGGAAGTCCATGCTTGATACTTATCTTCATGCTCCAACAAAAAAATGATGTGATAAGGAATTTCACGGTCGATCTGACGCAGTACTGATTCATCCAGCGGCGTTTCAGTCAGCTTTACTTCAAACACTTCCACTTCCGTTACGATGCTTCCGGGGGCAAGATTCACGGTGGTTGCGGCGATCTTGTTGCGCCAGTAGATTACCTTGATCTGCTCTACGAAGATGCGCTTCATAGCTGGTGTGACCGTGATATTCTCGTAGAATTTCTGTTTTGGAATACGCTTATTGAATTCTGTGCTTTGCGGTAAACCAAGCATTCGCGTACCTCCTTACTTGACTACCAGAAAACAAATCAATTCAAAATCGTCCAGTCCGGAAACCTTTGACATTAGCGCGGATGTGCCGCCTCCAGAGAACAAGCTGTCGATATCGCTGTCTTCCTTTGTGTCAATGATGGAATCAATCGCTTCACTGAGCAATTCGGACATTTCGCTCATGTTACGTCCGTCATCGGTTTCATTGTTAAACTGTTCATACAGTTCTTTCACCGGCTTGGATTTTCCTCTGCAGAGCAGCCGAATATCATCCAGCATGCTTTTCGGGTTCAAATAGTCACAAATGATTTCACCGTCTGTGCTTATATAAACCATGTAGAACGGATGGATGCGGTTCTGGTTATCAATGTTTACGCTGTTGTTGACATTACGTAGAACGAAGATAACACCCTCCGGACAGTCTTCTGTTTTCGGTACAACTGCGTGCAGCCCACGCGGTTTCTTTTCCAAGTCTTCATGATTCTTAATATATGCCAGCAGATCAAGACGAAATTCGTTCAAGCCAAGGTCCATTATGGAAATGCCCGTGGACATATCCTCCAAATCGACAACTTCTTCCTGAAGCCGTTTGAGTTGCTGTTTGCGATATTCCAGATCGCCTTTTTCTTCAGGGTTGATCAAGTCATCATCGCCAGTGGAAGTCATCACGGTAATTTTCATGCGGGTTTCCACACGGGATTTCAAGTTGATATAGTCATCCAGCGTCATATCCGGCCAGAAATTCACAAGCAGGATATAAGCGTTTTTGCTGCCAATACGATCAATACGACCAAACCGCTGAATGATTCTGACAGGATTCCAGTGAATATCGTAATTTATCAGATAATCGCAATCCTGCAGGTTCTGACCTTCGGAAATACAATCCGTTGCGATCAGAATATCAAGCTCAGCAGGATTATCAGGCATTAGAACAGCTTTGTCCTTTGATATCGGAGAGAAGCAGGTTAACACATTATTCAATGTGGGTTTCAGATTTTTGATAGTGGTCTTTCCGTCAATCGCGCCGGTGATAACGGCAGTATCCAGCTTGTATTTTTGTTTCATGTACGCACTGACATTATCATAAAGATAACCGGCGGTATCGGAAAACGCTGAGAAGATGATCACCTTTTTATTGCCGGTATTGATGGGATTAGACATTTTTTCATCCAAAAGGCGGAAGAGGGTCTGTAACTTCGTATCGTGTTCCGGCGTAATATCCGCAACCATCAAAATCAGCAATTCCAGATTGTCCGCATCCTTCTGCATCTCATCACGCCACGATTTGTAATCCATATCCGCGAGATCAATCTTCGTTTTCTTACCGATGGAGAAGAAATCAGTGTTGGAATCTTCCATGTCAAAGTCAGATTCTTCGGCTTCAAACATTTCTATGTCGGTTTTTCCGTATTTTTCGTAATTGTTGATTCCTTCGATGGTCTTATGGATTAGATTCCAGATTCTCTTGAGCGTCAGATTAAAAGAGAACACGGAGCTTTCCAGACGCTTCAGAAGGTTGATGCTCATCAAACGCTGGATGCCGAATTCACGGCCCTGCATGGTCAGATTCGGTCCTTTTCCGTGATCCATATATTTTCCCATTTTGCTTGGGAAAATATAGTTGGAAGGCGTATAGATGCACAGCGTCAATGAATTAAGAATCTCATAAATCTGGTTATAGTTGATCGCTTCGTTCAAGTCTGTCAAGCTCGGGCGTTTACTGATCGGCTTCAGTCGTTCAGGAAATTTCCCGATTTCACTGGTGTTGTAATACCGCTCAATATGCTTACGGGAACGAGCAATCGTTACGCTGTCCAGTACTTCAAAGAAATCGAAGTCCAGCATACGTAGCAGTGCGTCCGTTGTGCGGCTTGCCTGATCTAGTTTGCTCCATGCGTTAAATGCTTTCTGAGCCTGTCGGAAGATCTCATCTATGGATTTTGTGGTGTTCAGCCGCTGATCCATTGCGTCAGCATCGCCTTCATAGGCAAGCGCCAGTTGATTGCGCAGATCATAGAAACGGTTATTGACCGGCGTCGCGGAAAGCATCAGAACCTTTGTCTTTACACCGGCTTTGATGACCTTACGCATAAGCACCTGATAACGATTTTCACCCTCGCCCTTATGTGTACCGGCACCACCTTCGCCATTACGGAAGTTGTGGGATTCATCGATAACCACCAGATCATAATTACCCCAATTCAGACGGTCAAGATCAAGGCCATTGGAAGTACCACCGTTGCGGGAAAGATCGGTGTGGAACAATACATCATAGTTCAGACGGTCAGAAGCAATGGGATTATTGACATAATTATCGCGATAGGTATTCCAGTTAGCTGCCAACTTTTTGGGGCAAAGGACAAGCACGGATTTGTTGCGGTTTTCATAGTACTTTATAACTGCCAGCGCGGTAAAGGTTTTGCCGAGACCAACACTGTCTGCCAGAATACATCCATTGTATTTTTCCAGCTTATTGATAATGGCCAGTACAGCATCACGCTGGAAATCATACAGCATGCTCCAGATTTTGCTTTGTTTGAAGCCTGTAGCTTCATTAGGCAAAACATCTTCAGAAATATCATCCAGAAATTCACTGAATACATGATACAGAGTCATGAAGTAAATGAATTCGGGAGAATTTTCGTTGTAGGCATTGCTTATATTATCAATCACCATGTCGGTGACGTCCTGCATCTTAGCTTTGTCGTTCCACAACGTATCGAACAACTGAATATACTGTGTCGCAAACGGAGCCTCCATGCTGTTGACCATGTTGTAGCTATTGTTACCGCGTTCACACCCCAGATCGACAGTCGTAAAACCGTTGATAGGCATATATGCAGTTTGTTCTTCCTTGGAAGCAACCGTCATAAACCCACTCATATTTTCGCCAGTCGTATTGGATTTGAAAGTGGCTTTCTTGCGAATCCAGTCAGCACATTCTCTGGCAATTGCCCGTTGAGTCATTTCATTACGGAGCTTGATTTCAAACTCGGT
>CALGBY010000134.1 GCA_937886445.1 uncultured Clostridia bacterium
AACTTCGTTCTGGATTCTTATAATCAAATGTGCGAAAAACTATTGACATAACCCAGAAACCGAAAGTATACATTACATTATGATTACGCTAATATAATCCTTCAGAATTATTGAAGTAGATACATTTCATCCCCAGATTATTTGGTGCAATGAAATCCTTATTAATGTTATCGCCTACATAATACATATCTGAATAAGGAACTGAAAGAATACTTTGCATCAGAATAAATGCATCAGCACAAGGTTTACGATACTGTGGCCCTCCAAGTTCATCTGTGATAATAAATGGGTAGGATTCAACATTCAAAGCCTTCAGTTTAGCGCGCTGTCCTTCAGGACGGCCATCTGTTATGATTCCAATTTTTCTATTATGATGTATATCTACTAACATGCTTTGAACACCCGAATATAAATGAATATTTGGTTGATGTGATCTGTATATAGATAACGCCTCCGGTATCAATTTATCCATTCCATGCAAGTGAAATACATAATCAAAAGGCTTATTTCCGTTTTCGAACGCTGACATTAATTCATTGATTAATTTTTGATTTGAATAATAAGCACCAACGGCACAGAATCCACTGAAAACATATTCTTTTTCAGAATAGAGCGTGTCATCAAGATCAAAAATTACTGCTTTTGCATCTTGAGTCAAGATACCAATATCAAGAATATTTGTTGTTGTTTTCATTACTTTATCCTAATACTCTGATCAAAACGGCTGAAAACTGCACCATCTTCAGCAGCTTTTGCAAAATAATGAAGCTTTTCTCCGTTCATAAGCCGCAACAGCATTTCCGCACTGTCAGCACCGGATGCTATTGAAAGAGGAACACCTCCGCCAAATCGGGGATTTATTTCAATATAGTAATCTAATCCAGTGTTTTCTTCACGTATCATTTGTACAGTTATGGGACCACAAGGCCGATAATCAGAAATAAGCTGTAACATTTCAGAAATGATTCTATCGTCTTGCCTTATTTCAGATTTCAGCACTTCTCCGGAACGTACGGCAAGACGAATACGTGGAGTAATAAAAATTGGATTCCCATAAAAGTCGCACATAATATCAATTGTATATTCAGTACCTTGGATATATGGTTGAATAATGTAGTCAGGTACATGCTTTGAAAAACCAATTAATTCAGCTTCAGAATTTGCTTTGTAAGCAAAGATGCTGGAGCTTCCGTCTTTAGGCTTAATAAACGCAGGAAACCCGTAGGTGTATGAATTAATATCATCTACGGGATGAGGACACAAAAGACCGACATGATTGAAATAATCTGATGTTTTACGCTTGTCACGGCATATACGAATTTTCTCAGGATCGCTGATAAGTACTTTTGTGTTGCCAAATTGATATTTATGTTCGGATAGCAATAGAAGATCTGTGTCAATGGTCGGAATGAGTAAATCGATAGAATTATCTCGACAAAACTGATGAAGAAATGGGATATATATTTCATCTTTTATACGAGGAGATACTACTTTTTGATGGCAGAAAAATAGAGCAGGCGCAGAATCTGTCAAGTCAGCACCATAGATTTCCAAAGGGATATCAATTTTTGCAGAAGCATTACGAAACGCTTGCATTAGTTCTACACGTCTGCCAACACTTGTAAAAAGTATTTTCATAACAAAACCTACTTTCTGCGAAAGTGACCGATGAGGTTATGAAACCTAATACAGTTTATCGCTAATGTTATTTCATGTTTGTTCATGGGAAAATAATATTCGATTATATGTAAATGCAATCTTACGGTATTATAAATACCTTATGATTTGAGTGACAAATGCGCGTGATATCGAACCCTTTTCATGAATAACTGCAGTTTGAAATCATCAAAGTGTGGTTAACTACGTGAATTAGCATCACAGATGAGTTACTTACTTTATTCAGATTTCAGCATTACTAAAACATTTTGTATTTCCTATACAAAATGTTTTGGTTTGTATTGATGACTTGTAATTATCACCTATATTCATTCAATGAGAAGTTTTTTCCGAAAAGAAAATCAGCTTCATCAGGTGTATACTGAACATAACCGCTCCAGGGATAGAAAGTGAGTTCACCAAAGTAGATTTTCCCGTCCACATTGTAAAGATCGACCCGAACATACGGGAAATCCTCGGAAAGAACAGAAGCGATATTCAGCATTTCGTCAAGATTTTCCGGCTTTTCAATTTCGCGGTCTGCCGCGGGGCAGTCACTGGTAATATGCAGGTCGTTCCACTCAGTATCATAAAAGTTGCGTTTATGACCGATATAACGGTCAACATCCACGATGATGTATTCCGGTTTTCCGCCGTAGCAGAAGATCTTGTAATCATTAACGCCTGCTTCGGGATTTCTGCTGTTGATCAAAAGCTGTTCTACAACGATCCCTTTTTTGCAATGCCAGTATGCCCATTCACGTCCGCCGCCGCGTTCACCGACTTCATCTCCGTTAAAGGCGAGCTTTGTCAGGACATCATCCAGGGAAAACTTACTTTTGTCGGGAACCACGATCACACTTAAGCCGCCGCCGCCATGCTGTGTTTTGATCACAAAGCTGCCCGGAAGATTATCCCAGTCCACATCTTCTGCTTTGTCATAATGAGCAATGAGAGGAACAAGAATGCTTTCAAGCCCCTTCTTTTTCACATAATCGCGGACGGTATATTTATTAACGCATTGCTTCATTACGGGATCACGATAATAGAGCTTATACCATTGAAGCTTTTCGGTGAAGCGTTTCGGATTTTTCAAATCCAAAGAACGATTCAGCTTGATCCTGTATTGCAGTTTCAACATGGGCTTGTCGGGAATGAACCGTAAAAGGCTCAGTACCTTGCTGCGTATTTTTCTCGTCTTGAAAATACTCTTATAGTTCATTATTAATGACCTCCGTTCCACTGCGTTCTACGGAATGAATCAAATCAAGATAACGGTTGATCACGATATTTCTGTCAAATTCGTGTTCCACTTTGTTCCGCCCGTACTGTCCCATGGCACTTTTCTCTTCTTTGGATAAAGAAAGAAACTTTTCGATTTTGCTGATGAGATCGGCACTGTCTTTTTCACGCACGGCGAAGCCGTTTTTTCCGTCTTCAATGATCTCGCCGCAGCCGGGTCTTGTTGTAGTGATGATCGGTCTGGCACAGGCACAGCTTTCAAGAAGGGTATTGGACATGCCTTCAGGATAGAAAGACGGATGAACAGTGCAGAAGCAAATCCTGTGCATGCCGACAATATCTTTTATCTGACCGTGATATATGATCGTTCCGTTCTTAACAGCTTCATCAATGATACCTTTGTATGATTCATCCATGCTGCCACAAACATGGAAACGTGTTTCTGGATTCCTTTTTCTGAAGTATTTAGCGGCTTCAAGATACTCATCAATACCTTTTTCTCTGATGATCCTGCTGATAAAAACAAAGTCAACTGTATCTCCGTCGGGATATGGCAGAGGAATATACTTTTCAAGGTTCACACCGCTGCCGGGGATCAGTTCGCATTGTTTATTTTTTACGATATTTCTTTCCAACATGAAATCCATATTGGATTTATTCTGAAAATACACCTTTGCAGTTTTTCTGAGACCGATTCTGTAAAGCGGAACGGTGATTTTCTGCAGCAATCCGGGATTTTCCACAGCTGTACCCAGCCCCGTAATGTTGGCTGCCTGAGGGATACCGAGAGCGGCTGCAGCCATTCCTGCATAAATATTCGGCTTGATGGTATAGGTAAGAACTATGAAAGGGTGGATCTTTCTCATTTCATTTTTATAGTAGGACACGGACTGAAGATCGGCAAGAGGATTAGTCCCTTTGATATTGATTCCCGTATCAGTCACATGGGCGCCGAGCGCCTCAAGCTCATCCTTTCTTCCGTTTACGGTAGCATAGATATATACCTGATAGTCCTGTGACAAAATAGAAATGAGTTCTCTTCTGAAATTGTAGAGACCATTTGTAACATTTGAAACGATCATGATGGTATTTTTCATGTTCATATGCTCCGCTCTGAATAGTTAGGACGGTTTGGAATGCCGCTGTGTTGTAATTGCACTACAGAATGATCCAGCATACCGAACAACGATAATATTATATAAATGAAAAATATTGTTGTCAATCATTATATAAGGTTGTATATAAGTAATATCCGGTATTTACGACGTTCCGATATGATTATATATTGCGAAAGGTACAGCAGAAATGGTATAATGATCTTGTAGTGAAAACTACGGATGAAACAGTATGGACAGGTTGACGGGAATATACAGATGCCTTTTTGAAAAGGATCGCAGGTCATGAATGAGAAGGTGGGATGAATATGAAATCTACAGGCGTAGTAAGAAAGCTGGATGATCTCGGAAGGATCGTGATCCCGATAGAACTGAGAAGGACAATGGATATTGAGCTCAGGGATACTCTTGAGATCTATGTGGAGGACGACAGGATCGTGCTGAAAAAGTATCATCCTGCATGCATATTCTGCAATGACGCGAGGAATATTGTGCGCTACAAAGGAAAGATGCTTTGCAGAAAATGCCTTGAAGAACTGAAGAATAGCGATATGTAAGTATATACCGTCGAAGATGCAGCCGTATGCTTCGCATGACATTGCTGAATTAAAAGAGATTGTTGTATAATGATTGATAACAGATATACATAAAGTGTATTTAATGTGTACTGTTGCAGCGAAACGTATTGAAACATCAGAATATTGTGATATAATCATTCTTGCTGTATGGAGGCAAAGGATGATGAAGGACTGTACATTCGGTAATTATCTATTGTATCTGAGAAAAACACATGCTATGACACAAAAGGATGTCGGAAAATATACCGGCGTAAGTGAGCGTGCCGTATCAAGATGGGAACGCGGCGAATGCAGACCGCGCAAAGAAATACTGCCGCGCCTGGCGGAATGCCTTGGCGTGACAGTAAAGGAGATGGCAGATAATATGCCCGGCGGTGATTGATTCACCGTCATTTTTTTATGTAGTGAATGCTGATCGTGCATCTGGGAGAATCCTCTCCGGATGCGGTAAACGAGATCTGTTCGTTTGAAAGGGCAATTGTGCCGGTGGAGCCGGTCAGCGTTTTGCGTTCCAGGAGCAGAACGATCAGCTTCTCCGTAAGCTCCGGCCCGCCTGAACGAACAAGACAGTTTTTCCACAGTGTAAAGTTGCATCCGTTCTTCCAGTCAGAGCAGCCGAAGGCCTTTTCAGACTGGATAACAGGCTTTCCGCACAGCGGGCAGACGACACCGTTTATGGCTTGTGCTGCGACAGAAGATGCGTGTCCCTTTTTCTTTTTTCTTTCTTCAGGTGAAAATGTGCCGTTCTTATCAGTCGTAACGGCGAATTTTACCAGAAATGTGCTCATCGAGCGTATTCCATCCATAAAACGCTCAGGGTCGCCCTGCCCCTGCGATATCCTGTTCAGAGCCAGCTCCCATTTGCCCGTAAGCTCCGCGCTGGAAAGTTCGTTGGGTACGATATCGATCAGCTGCATTCCCTTTTCAGTAGCTGAAAGGGCTTTTCCTTTGCGCTTGGCGTAACCCACCTGAATCAGTCGCTCAAGGATGGCGGCGCGTGTGGCGGGGGTGCCGAGACCGCTGCCCTTCATCTGTTCCCGAAGTTCCTCATCCTCCAGATCGCGGCCGGCATTTTCCATAGCGTACAGAATGCTGGCATCGGTATGAGGAGAGGGAGGCTTGGTGCTTTCTTTTTTGGCAGACGCCTTCAGCGTTACACGGCTGTCACCCTCATGAAGGGGCGGAAGCACTTTTTCCTCACTTTCGGCATCTTTTGATTTTCCTTTGGTGGATTTGAGCTTTTCTTCTGCCTGGTCACCGTCATATACAGCTTTCCAGCCCTGATCCTTAACGACCCTTCCTGTACTTTTGAAACTGTGCTCACGGCATAGCGTGATGACACGGATGCTGTCGTAAACAAATGCAGGGTAGAAGGCGGCAATAGTGCGGCGGGCGATCATGTCGAAAATTTTCTTTTCATACTCCGGAAGCTTATCCAAAGGACAAGTCTGCGGTGTTGGGATGATGGCATGGTGATCGCTCACCTTGCTGTCGTCAAATGTGCGTTTGGAAACGGGCAGCTTTCCGTCCCGAAGGGGGAGGTTCTGTACATAGCCCCTGTAAAAAGGAGGCAGCTTATCTAATGTAAGCTTTGTGCGTCCGATCATATCCATGGGCAGATAGCGGCTGTCTGTACGCGGATAGGTGACAGCCTTCCATTTTTCATAAAGCTCCTGTGTGATCTTCAGCGTCTTATCCGCTGTAAAGCCGTATTTTTTGTTGGCTTCACGCTGCAGGGAGGTCAGATCAAACAACTGCGGAGGAAGATCCCTTTTCTCTTCCTGCTGTACGCTTTTCACTGTGGCGGGCTGGCCTTTCACAGCCTGCACGATGGCAGCAGCTTCCGCTTCGGTTGCGATACGCGAGGCGGTCTTTTCATCAGGGGCGTTTTCGTTTAGCCATGTGCCCGAATAATCGCCGAAATCAGCTGTTACGGTGAAATAATCCTGAGGAATAAAATCATCTATTTCGTGCTGACGCTTTACCAGAAGCGCCAGTGTCGGGGTCTGCACACGCCCGATGGATAAAAGAACATTATAGCGCAGGGTGAAGGCACGGCTGGCATTCATGCCAACCAGCCAATCCGCAACAGAGCGGGATTTCGCGCTTGTGTACAGCCCGTCGTAGGCGCCGGACGGCTTAAGCGCGGCAAAACCTTCTTTGATGGCTTCATCAGTCATAGATGAGATCCAAAGCCGCTGCACAGGCTTTTTGCAGCTGGCTTTTTCATATATCAGGCGAAAGATCAGTTCTCCCTCTCGACCGGCATCGGTGGCGCAGATCAGGCTTTGTACATCGCTCCTTGCCATCAGTTCCTTCAGGATCTTGAACTGGGATCTTGTTTGGGAAATGACCTTTGTGGGTATGCTTTCAGGAAGGATAGGAAGGTCCTCCATGCGCCATTTTTTGTATTTTTCGTCCAATTCATCAGGTTCCACCAGGGTCACCAAATGACCGACAGCCCACGATACAATGTGACTGTCGCTCTTCAAAAAGCCTTCGCCCCTTTCCCTGCAGCCGAGCACTCTCGCGATATCCCTTGCCACGCTGGGCTTTTCGGCAATAACAAGAATCATCAGAACCTCCGGAAGAAAAAATCGTCAGGTTTGAACCCTTATGTATATCATATCAAATATATGAAAAGGAAACAAGATATACATGAAATATTGCAGAAATGAAGGATATATCCGCTTGTATGCGATCAGAAATATGCTATAATATAAGTATGCTGAGAATGAAGGGAAGGTGTGAATATGCGGTGCGGATGTCCGCAATGCGGTGCGTTCATGATACATGCCGAAACCAGTCTTGATTGTGTGTGCCCAGATTGTCTGTACAGATGCCGTGCCTGTCAGGGGACAGGAACCGCCATTGACAGAGAGGAAGCGCTTCATTTGAAAGATATTTTCGGCAGCGGAAATGAAATATCGGAAAGCAAGATACCCGAAAGCAAAAAGGAGGAAAAATGATATGGAAATGACATTACGCTGGTTCGGACCGGGATTTGACAGTGTATCGCTGGAACAGATCAGGCAGGTACCTCTTGTAAAGGGTGTGATCACCACCCTGTACGATACCACTCCCGGCCAGGTGTGGGAGGATGCCGCCATCAAAAAGCTGAAGAGCACCGTGGAAGACGCGGGGCTTTCCATCCGCGGTATCGAAAGCGTGAACATTCACGATGATATCAAGGTGGGTGCCGGGCGCAGGGATGAGTATATCGATAACTATATCACCACTCTTGAACGGCTTAGTCAGAATGACATCCACATGGTGTGCTACAATTTCATGCCTGTGTTTGACTGGACCAGGTCTGACTTGGCCAAGCCCCGTCCGGACGGAGCCACGGTCCTGAGCTATGATCAGGAACTGGTGGACTGCATCGATCCCGATAATCTGATGGCGCACATGGATGAAAAGAGCAACGGTTTTGTGCTTCCCGGCTGGGAGCCGGAGCGTATGGCGCGCATCCGCGAGTTGTTTGCCATGTACAGGGATGTGGACAGCGAAAAGCTGTTTTCCAACCTGGTGTATTTCCTGAAGGCCATCATGCCGGTGTGCAACAAGTATGATATCTATATGGCCATTCATCCCGATGATCCCGCATGGCCGGTGTTCAACCTGCCGCGTATCATCACCTGCAAGGAAAACATCCTGCGCATGCTGAATGAAGTGAACGATGTGCACAACGGCCTCACCCTGTGCACCGGGTCTCTTGGCAGCAACCCGAAGAACGATCTGGTGGATATCATTCATGCGGTGAAGGGGCGCATCCACTTTGCCCATGTACGCAATATCGTTTTCCGGGGCGAGGGCAAGTTTGACGAGGCGGCTCATCCCAGTGCCGACGGCAGCTTTGATATGTACGCCATTATGAAGGCACTGTACGATATCGGCTTTGACGGCCCCATCCGTCCCGATCACGGACGCATGATCTGGGGGGAGACTGCTATGCCCGGCTACGGATTGTATGACCGTGCCCTGGGAGCCTGCTATCTGACGGGCCTGTGGGAAGCCATCAGGAAAAACGAAAACAATAAATGAGCATTCCGAACCCGCTGGAATGATTGACAGAATCGCCTGCTTATGCTACATTGTTGCTGTGCCTTTAATCCGGTCCTGTGAGACCGGCAAGGAACAGCAATCGAAGATGAGTTTTTATGCCCAGCAGGGGTGAATTAACGTTGTTTTCACTGCTTTCCTTGTAAAGGGAAAGCAGTTTTTTCGTAGGAGGAAAGTGCCATGCAATTCAGGTACTGCAGCGTGGATTTGCTCAGAACAGTTTGCAGGAACAAAGATGTGACGGCCTTTGTTTCCCTTTTGCAGGAGGAGGAAGCCTTTTCTCACGATCATGACGGATATATTGTATTGCCCGGTTTGGCAGATGCTCATGTGCATCTGCGTGAGCCGGGTTTTTCTTATAAAGAGACCATACAGAGCGGTACCCGGGCCTGTGCCCGGGGCGGCTATACAGCCGTATGCGCCATGCCCAATCTGAACCCCGTTCCCGATACGCCGGAGCATTTGCGGCAGGAAACCGATCTCATCCGGCGGGATGCCGTCATCCGGGTGTATCCCTACGGCGCGGTCACCATGGAGGAAAAGGGCGAAGCCCTTTCCGACATGGAAGGAATGGCGGAGGGCGTGATCGCCTTCTCCGATGACGGAAAGGGCGTGCAGAGCGGTGAAATGATGCGCCTTGCCATGCAGACGGCGAAGCGCCTTCACAAGGTGATCGCCGCCCATTGCGAGGATAACAGCCTGCTGCGGGGCGGATACATCCATGACGGAGCCTATGCCGCGGCCCACGGGCACCGGGGGATCTGCTCCGAGAGCGAGTGGGGGCCCATTGCCCGGGATATAGGTTTGGCCCGGGAAACGGGCTGCGCCTATCATGTGTGCCACATTTCCACAAAAGAGAGCGTGGCGCTGATCCGCAGGGCCAAGGCGGAGGGTGTGAACATCACCTGCGAAACGGCACCGCACTATCTGCTGATGGATGAAACCTTTTTGCAGGAGGACGGCCGCTTCAAGATGAACCCGCCTCTGCGCTCACCCGCCGACCGGGTGGCGCTGCTGGAAGGCCTGGCGGACGGCACCATCGACATGATCTGCACCGACCACGCCCCGCACGCCGCGGAGGAAAAGAGCCGGGGGCTGGAAAAGAGCGCCATGGGCATTGTGGGCATCGAAACCGCGTTCCCGCTGCTTTATACCCATCTGGTCAGTACGGGTGTCATTCCCATGGAAAAGCTGATCGACCTGATGCATACCGCGCCCTGCCGGCGCTTCGGGATCAAAAACGAGGGTGACTTCACCGTATTTGACCTGAACGCGTCCTGCACGATCGATCCGAAAGACTTCCTTTCCAAGGGAAAAAGCACGCCCTTTGAGGGCCAGACGGTATTCGGCAAATGTATGCTGACGGTGTGCGGCGGCCGCATCGCCTATATGGACAAATCATTATCGGAGGACCCGGCATGAAACAGAGCCTTTTTGAAATCATCGAGAACATTCCCCTGACCCGGGATGTGTACCGCATGAAGCTGCGGGGTGATCTCACCCAGATCACCCGCCCCGGCCAGTTTGTTAACATCCGCCTTTCTGGGCTGTATCTGCGCCGCCCCATTTCGGTATGTGACGCGGAAAACGGCGTTCTCACGCTGATTTACAAGGCGGTGGGCGAGGGCACCCGGCAGATGAGCCGCATGGCGGCGGGTGAAAACCTGGATGTGCTGACAGGCCTCGGAAACGGCTACGATCTTTCCCGGGCGGGGGAAGGGCCGCTGCTGTTGGGCGGCGGTGTGGGCGTGCCGCCCCTGTACCTGCTGGCGAAGGAACTGGTAAGGGCCGAAAAGACGCCCCGGGTGATCCTGGGCTTCAATACAAAGGATGAAGTTTTCTATGAGGAGGAGTTCCGGGCGCTGGGCTGTGATGTGACGGTGACCACGGTGGATGGGACCTGCGGCACGAAGGGATTTGTTACGGACGCCATGGGGGAGGGATACACCTTCTTCTACACCTGCGGTCCGGAGCCTATGCTGAAGGCTGTGTTCAGGGCGTCAAAGACCTCCGGGCAGATGAGCTTTGAGCGGCGCATGGGCTGCGGTTTCGGTGCCTGCATGGGCTGCTCCTGCAAAACACTCACCGGCAATAAGCGCATCTGCAAGGAAGGCCCCGTAATGGACAAGGAGGACATCCTATGGGAAGACTGAGCGTAACTTTATGCGGAACGGAACTGGACAACCCCGTCATTCCCGCCTCCGGCACCTTCGGATACGGATATGAGTTCAATGAACTGTACGATATCAACCTGCTGGGCACCTTCTCCTTCAAGGGTACCACCAGGGAGCCTCGCTTCGGAAACGCCCAGCCCCGCATCGCGGAGACTCCCGGCGGAATGCTGAACGCCGTGGGGCTGCAGAACCCGGGCGTGGAACAGGTGATCAGCCATGAACTACCGCTTCTGAAAAAATGCTTTCACAAGCCCGTCATGGCCAATGTCAGCGGGTTCTCGGTGGAGGAATACACCGATGTATGCGCCCTGCTGGACAGGGAGGAACAGGTGGGCTGGCTGGAGGTCAATATCTCCTGCCCCAATGTGCACGGCGGCGGCATGAGCTTCGGCACCGATCCCCGTCAGGCGGCGGCGGTGACCAAGGCGGTGAAAAAGGTCACGAAAAAGCCGGTCATCATGAAACTTTCCCCCAATGTGACAGATATCGTTTCCATCGCGAAGGCCTGTGAGGATGCCGGGGCGGACGGGATCAGCCTGATCAACACCCTGCTGTGCATGCGCATCGATCTGAAAAAGCGCGCGCCGCTTTTGGCCAATGTTACCGGCGGCCTTTCCGGAAGCGCTGTCTTCCCGCTGGCGGTGCGCATGGTGTATCAGGTGGCAAAGGCGGTCCGCGTTCCCGTCATAGGGCTCGGCGGCATATCCTCCGCCGAAAATGTGCTGGAAATGATGATGGCGGGCGCCACTTGTGTGGAGATCGGCGCCGCGAATCTGACAGACCCCTTCATCTGCCGGGATATCATTCAGCAGCTGCCGGCGGTGATGGATAAATACGGCATACAGAACATCAAAGATATTATAGGAGGCGCGCAGAAATGAAAAGAGAAGTGATCGTAGCTTGTGATTTCCCGGACAGGGAAGCAACCCTGGCGTTTCTGGACAAGTTTTCCGGGATCCGGGAGGCGGAGAAGCCCTTTGTGAAGATCGGCATGGAGCTGTTCTACGGCGCGGGTCCTGAGATCGTGCGGGAGATCAAGGCCCGGGGACACAGGATCTTTCTGGATCTGAAGCTGCATGATATCCCCAACACCGTGAAGAAGGCCATGAGCGTGCTTTCCGCTCTGGATGTGGATATCTGCAATCTGCACGCCGCCGGCGGCATCGATATGATGAAGGCCGCCGTGGAAGGCCTGACCCGTCCCGACGGAACAAGGCCTCTGCTGATCGCTGTTACCGTGCTCACATCGATCGACCAGAACCGACTGGAAAACGAACTGAAGATCGAAAAGCCGCTGCCCGAAGTAGTGATGCAGTACGCGCTCAACGCCAAGGCCGCCGGGCTGGACGGTGTGGTGTGCTCGCCCCTTGAGGCCGGAAAAGTGCATGATACCTGTGGCGCTTCCTTCCTGACGGTCACGCCCGGCATCCGCTTTGCCGATGGCGCCTCGGGAGACCAGCAGCGCGTCACCACGCCCGCGAAGGCGAAGGAGCTGGGTTCGGATTACATCGTTGTGGGCCGTCCCATTACCGCGGCGGAAGACCCCGTCGCCGCCTATCTCAAGTGTGTGAAAGAGTTTGCCGAATAAAGGATCCAAACAAAGTTTTCCCCAAATCATAACGGAGGTAAGAAAAATGAAAGAAATCATCGCGAAGGACCTGCTTTCCATCGGCGCCGTGTTTTTCCGTCCCGATCAGCCCTTTACCTGGGCCAGCGGCATCAAAAGCCCCGTTTACTGTGACAACCGCCTAACCCTCACCGCGCCTGCCGCCCGCAGGGATGTGGAAAACGGGCTGGCAAAGCTGATCGAGGAAAATTATCCGGCGGCCGAGGTGCTGATGGGCACCTCCACCGCCGGCATCGCCCATGCCGCCATCACCGCACATCTGCTGAACCTGCCCATGGGCTATGTCCGCTCCGGTGCCAAGGATCACGGCCGTCAGAATCAGATCGAGGGCAAGCTGGAAGCCGGTCAGAAGGTGGTCGTGGTGGAGGATCTCATTTCCACCGGCGGAAGCGTTCTGGAAGTGGTGAATGTGCTGCGTGAAGCCGGAGCGGAGGTGCTGGGCATCGTCAGCATCTTCACCTATGGCATGAAGAAGGGAATTGAAAGGCTCAATGAGGCCAATGTGAAAAACATTTCGCTGACCGATTTTGATACCATCGCGGTCGTGGCGGCCAGGGAAGGCTATATCAAGGAAGCGGATATCGAACGGCTGAAGAAATTCCGGGATAACCCTTCCGATGAAAGCTGGATCGGGGAAAACAACTGAGGAGGAAACGCTGATGAAAGAAATCAGAAATCTGATTGACATCATGGAGCTTTCCGTAGAGGAAATCGATGAGCTGCTGGATACGGCGCTGGATATCATTACAGATCCCGACAAGTACGCCGACAGCTGCAAAAGAAAGAAACTGGCCACCCTGTTTTTTGAGCACTCTACCCGCACCCGTCTCAGCTTTGAAGCGGCCATGTACGAACTGGGTGGCAATGTGATCGGCTTTTCGGAGGCCGCTTCCTCTTCCGCTGCCAAGGGCGAGAGCGTGGCGGATACGGTGCGCACGGTGGGCTGCTATGCCGATATCATCGCCATGCGCCACCCCAAGGAGGGTGCTCCCATGGTAGCCACCCGCACCGCCGGGGTGCCGGTCATCAACGCGGGTGACGGGGGACACAACCATCCCACCCAGACCCTGGCGGACCTGCTGACCATCCGCCGTGAAAAGGGCAGGCTGAACGACCTTACCGTGGGCCTTTGCGGAGATCTGAAATTCGGCCGCACCGTGCATTCCCTGATCGCGGCCATGAGCCGTTATACCGGCATCCGCTTCGTGCTCATTTCTCCCGAGGAACTGCGGCTTCCGGAATATGTGATCACCGATGTGATCGAAAAAAACGGCATCCCCTACAAGGAGACCACCGATCTTGAGGCGGTCATGCCGGAACTGGATATCCTGTATATGACCCGCGTGCAGCGGGAGCGCTTCTTCAACGAGCAGGATTACCTGCGCCTGAAGGACAGCTACATCCTGACCCCGCAGAAACTGAGCGGCGCCAAGGAAACCCTTTCCGTTATGCATCCGCTGCCCCGGGTGAACGAGATTTCCGTGGCGGTGGACGATGACCCCAGAGCTTGCTACTTCAAACAGGTGCTGAACGGAAAATACATCCGTATGGCGCTGATCCTGAAACTGCTGGGAATAAAGGTCTGACCCGGGTACAGTTTGTTTTTCGGAAAGTCATGCTATTTTATCCGAAGGGAGATACATCAGTATGATCATTGGGCAAATCAAGGACGGCATTGTACTGGATCACATTACCGCTGGGGAGAGCATTCATATTTACGATGTGCTGGGCCTTGGCGAACTGGATTGCACCGTGGCCATGATCAAGAATGCCGAAAGCCAAAAGATGGGCAAGAAGGATATCATCAAAATCGGGCAGATCATTGACCTGGATTTTGCCGTGCTGGGTTATCTGGACCCCGGCATTACGGTGAACATCATTCAGGACGGAAAACTGTGCAAGCGGGAGCATCTTTCCCTGCCGGAAAGGGTGAAGGGCATCATCAGGTGCAAAAATCCCCGCTGCATCACCTCCACCGAGCAGGAACTGGAGCATGAATTCAAACTGACCGACCGGGAAAACAAGGTGTATCGCTGCGTGTACTGCGAGAGCAAGGCTCCCGAACAGACCCGATAAGGAGGAGAAAACAGTGAAGCGGACGGATATCAAAAAGATACTGATCATCGGCTCAGGCCCCATCGTCATCGGGCAGGCCGCCGAGTTTGACTATGCCGGCACCCAGGCCTGTCTGGCGTTGAGAGAAGAAGGCTATGAGGTGATCCTGGTCAATTCCAACCCCGCCACCATCATGACCGATACCGTGATCGCCGACAAGGTGTATATGGAGCCTCTCACGCTGGAATACGTGTGCAAGATCATCCGCTATGAGCGCCCGGATGCCATTGTGCCCGGCATCGGCGGGCAGACCGGGCTGAACCTGGCCATGCAGCTGGAAAAGAAGGGCGTTTTGAAGGAATGCAATGTGAAATTGCTCGGCACCGGCAGCGACAGCATTGAGCGAGCCGAGGACCGGGAACGGTTCAAGGAAATGTGCCAGTCCATCGGCGAGCCGGTCATCCCTTCCGAGATCACCTATTCTCCCGAGGAGGCGCTGAAGGCCGCCCGGGAGATCGGCTATCCCGTGGTGCTGCGTCCGGCGTTTACTCTGGGCGGCACCGGCGGCGGCTTTGCCAACAATGAGCAGGCATTGACGGACCTGGCCCCCAATGCCTTCGCTCTGTCTCCCGTGCATCAGGTGCTCATCGAAAAGAGCGTCCGCGGTTATAAGGAGATCGAGTTTGAGGTAATGCGCGATGATACCGACCGCGCCATTACCATCTGCGGCATGGAAAATGTGGATCCCGTCGGCGTGCATACCGGCGATTCCGTGGTGGTGGCGCCCATTCTTTCCCTGTCCGATGAGGATAAAAAGCGCCTCAATGACAGCGCCCTGCGCATCATAAGGGAACTGAAGATCAGCGGCGGCTGCAATGTGCAGTATGCCCTTGACCCGGTGACAAGCGAATATTTCCTCATCGAGGTCAATCCCCGGGTGTCCCGCTCCTCCGCGCTGGCCTCCAAGGCCTCCGGCTATCCCATCGCCCGTGTTACCGCCAAGGTGGCGGTGGGCATGACGCTGGATGAGATCCCCGTGGCGGGCGGCTTTGCCTCCACCGAGCCTGTGCTTGATTACATCGTGGCCAAGTTCCCCCGCTTCCCCTTTGATAAGTTCAATTCTGTTCCGAACCTGCTGGGCACCCAGATGAAGGCCACCGGCGAGGTGATGGGCATCGGTTCCTCCCTGGAGGAATGTTTCCTCAAATCCGTCCGCTCTCTGGAAACCGGCGTGAAGCATTTCCGGATGAAAAAGTTTGACGGAAAGAGCGCGGATGAACTGCTGGATTATCTGAAGGATTTCCATGATGACAATCTGTTTGCCGTCGCCGAAGCACTGCGTCAGAATGTGACGGTAGAGCAGCTGCACCGTGTCACGCAAATCACCGAACTGTTCCTGGAGTGCCTGGAAAGGATCATCGCCATGGAAGGGCGCCTTGCCTCCGACAGGAGCATTGAAGCGCTGCGGGCGGCCAAGGTCATGGGCTTTGGGGATTCCACAATTGCCTCCCTTTGGAACACGAAGGAAACCGATGTGTACGCGCTCCGGAAGCAGAACGGCATCGTACCCGTATTCAGGATGGTGGATACCCTGCACACCGGCGCGTATATCGCCTATCTCTACTCCTCCTATACCGGGGAAAACCAGTCCCGTCTGACGGACAAAAAGAAAATCGTGGTGCTGGGTGCCGGCCCCATCCGCATCGGTCAGGGCGTGGAATTTGATTATTCCACCGTGCATGCCGTGCAGACCATCCGGCGCGCGGGCTACGAGGCCATTATCATCAACAACAACCCTGAAACGGTGTCTACCGATTACACCACCGCCGACAAGCTCTACTTTGAGCCTCTGACCCCCGAGGATGTCATGGCCATCGTAGACTATGAGCAGCCGGACGGCGTTGTGGCCTCTCTGGGTGGGCAGACCGCTATCAATCTGGCGCAGCCTCTGTCCGACCGGGGCGTAAAGATCATCGGAACGGATTGCGATGCCATCGACCGCGCCGAAAACCGCAAGAGCTTTGAAAAGATCCTGCAGCAGCTTTCCATCCCGCAGCCCCGGGGCTGTGCCGTAACGGAGATCGAAGAGGGTGTCCGCGCCGCCAATGAGGTGGGCTATCCCGTATTGGTGCGGCCTTCCTTCGTGCTGGGCGGACGGGCCATGGAGATCGTGGCCAATGATGACATGCTGCGGCACTATCTGAAGACCGCGGTGGAGATCGACAGCGATAAGCCGGTGCTGGTGGACCATTACATTCAGGGCAAGGAAGTGGAAGTGGACGCCATCTGCGACGGGATCGATGTGTTCGTGCCCGGCATTATGGAACTGGTGGAGCGCACCGGCGTCCATTCCGGCGATTCCATCAGCGTGTATCCCTCCTACTCGGTGTCCGACCGGGTGAAGGGCATCATTCTGCAGTACGCGAAAAAGCTGGGCCTGGGCATCGGCATCCGGGGACTGTTCAATATTCAGTTCATTGTGGACAAGAATGACGATGTGTATATCATCGAGGTCAATCCCCGCTCCTCCCGCACGGTCCCCTTCCTTTCCAAGGCTACAGACTACTCTCTGGCGGATATCGCCACCGAGGTGATCCTGGGAAAGACTCTGAAAGAGCAGGGCATCTTCTGCATCTATCCCGAGGAAAAGAAGCGTTATTATGTAAAGGTCCCCGTCTTCTCCTCTCATAAGATCAAGGGGCTGGATGCCTACCTTTCTCCCGAAATGAAATCCACCGGTGAGGCCATCGGCTATGACCGTTCCCTTTCCAGAGCCATGTACAAGGCCCTGCAGGCCTCCGGCATGAAGCTGCAGAATTACGGCACTGTGGTGGTGACACTGGCGGATGAGGATAAGGAAGAGGCACTGCCCATGGTGCGCGCCTTCTATGATATGGGCTTCAATATCGCCGCCACGGAGGGCACGGCCGCGTTCCTGAAGCAGCGGGGCATACGCACCCACAGGCTCGGCAAGATCTCCGAGGGCAGCAATGAGATCATTGATCTCATCCGTTCCGGCTTTGTCGCTTATGTCATCAATACCCGCGCTGTTTCCTCCGGCGTGCATTATCATGACGGTGCTGTCATACGCCGCTGTGCGGTGGAGAACGGCGTGACCATTTTCACCTCTCTGGATACCGCCCGCATCGTGACGGAGGTTCTGAAGGAAATGACAATACCTGTATCCACAATTGATGCGGAATGACCGCAGTCTGCAGATATCAAAATATAAGTGAGGGAGCTGTGAAAAAAGTTATCACAGCTCTCTTTGATATACATTTGTTACATAATAGAAGAAAAAATGATATTGCGTTTTGATACTGAGTGTGATATTACTTATAAGGAATCATTTCCGGGAGAAACAGGAAAAAACTGGAAATGACATTTCATAACATACAGGCAGGAAAGAAAATAATGGAAATAAACTGGTATCCCGGCCACATGGCAAAAACAAAACGCGAATTGACCGAACAGCTTACGCGTGTGGATGTGATCATTGAGCTTTGTGACGCAAGACTTCCATTTTCAAGCCGTAACCCGGATCTGATGAAAATGGGGAAAAATAAAAGGCGTATTTTGATCCTCGGAAAAGCGGATCTTGCCGATCCCAGAGAAACCGACAGATGGCTTGCCTGTTTCAGAAGAGAAGGCATCTCCTGTACGGCAATGGACTCGCGTGTGAAAGCAAAGTCAGCGCTTGCTCTGATCGAAAAAGAAGCGAAAGAGGCTGTTGAAAGAGCATCTGACCGGGGAATCAGAAAAAACGTTCGCGCGATGGTCGTAGGTGTTCCGAATGTCGGAAAATCCACCGTGATCAACCGGCTCCACGGAGCACCCGTGGCAAAGGTGGGGGATATGCCCGGAGTAACAAGAAACACGCAATGGGTACGCATCACTCCTTATCTTGAACTGATGGATTCACCGGGGCTTCTCTGGCCGCGTTTGGACGACCCGCTTGCGGCAAGAAGGCTTGCCTATATCGCGGCGATAAGTGACAACGCGCTTGATACGGCGAAGCTTGCGATACAGCTGCTTGAGGATATGAGCAAAGCGGCTCCTCAGGCTCTGAGCAGCCGCTTCCATATCAATGATCTGTCCCTTCGGGGAACAGAACTGCTTGATGCGGTATGCAAAGGACGCGGCTTCCTGATGAAGGGAGGGGTTTATGATTATGACCGTGCCTGCGCTGTTGTGCTGGATGAATTCAGAGCCGGAAAGATGGGAAGAATAACGCTGGAAAAGTGTTCATCCTTTGGAGAAAAGACTGAGGATATTCTTTCGAAATCAGGAAAGGAATACATCAATGAGAATAACGAGGCAGGAAAGACTGAGCCAGTTGATGCAGATTGACGGGCCGCTGTATGACAGCGGGATCATATTTGCGGGAATGGACGAAGCCGGAAGAGGTCCGTTGGCGGGCAGCGTTTATGCCGCCTGTGTTTGCATGCCAAAGGAACCGCTGCTTGAATGGGTCGACGACAGTAAAAAACTGAGCCCCAAAAGGCGCGATGAAGTATTTGACCAGATCATGAACACTGCGCTTTATGTCGGGATCGGGAAAGCGGATGCTGATGAAATAGACAGGATCAATATTTTGGAAGCTACGAAGAACGCGATGCGAAGAGCAGCCGCGCAGGTACCCGCCGAATTATTTTTGATAGACGCGTTGGAAGGACTTGGCCTGAACGGAAGAGAAAAGGGGATCATTCACGGTGACGCGTTATGCTACTGTATCGGTGCCGCAAGCATCATTGCAAAAGTGAGCAGGGACAGAGAAATGGAAGAGTATGACCGCCTGTACCCGGAATACGGCTTTTCCGCGCATAAAGGCTATGGTACCGCACAGCATATAGCGGCACTGAAAAAGTACGGCCCGTGCCCGATCCATCGACGCTCCTTTATCGGTCATTTTGTATGAGCGTATATCTGAAGGGGCTGCTTGGTGAGCAGAAAGCATCGTCCTATCTGAAAAAACAGGGAGTCAGGATCCTGGAAAAGCGTTTCCGGTACGGCGCAGGCGAGATCGATCTGATAGGGATGGACGGAAAGACACTTTGCTTTGTGGAAGTGAAGTACCGTCCTGAGGGCATGATCGGAAGCGGCATCGCCGCTGTCGGAGCGGATAAGAGAAAACGGGTCAGAAGTGCAGCGGCAGGATATGTGAGATTGCATCCGGAATACTGTGAGTTTCCTATACGGTGTGATATTCTTGAAATAGCGGCTGCCGGTGTGACATGGCTTAAGAATGTTTTCTGAAGTAACAGGATCCGTAAAGAAAGGTTCCGAAATGAAGAAAAGTTCATTTGAAAAATGTATAGCGCTGATCATTTTGCTTTTGCTTGGTCTTTCTCTGTGCGCCTGTGAAGAGCAAGCGAGCGTAAAAGAAAACCTTCTGTTAAACGGAGATTTCTCTCAGACAGATGGTTCCGGTATGCCTGAAGACTGGTATACATCTCAATGGTTTCAGGAAGACGGAGTATCTCTGTACAGCGTAAGTCTTGAAGACGGAACACCAGTTGCAAAGATCGAGAATGTTTCGAAAAATGACGCGCGTTTCGCTCAAAATGTGAAAACGGAAGAAGAGACAGTTTATTTGCTGCACGGATTTATTCGGGCAAACTGTGAGGGCGGCCGGGGGGCAAACCTTTCGATTGAAGGAGTTTATCAGTTTTCCGAATCTGTCTACATGACCGGCGATGAATGGAAAGAGGTAAGCTATTACGGACGGACAGGCCCCGGACAGGACAGGATCACAGTATTCGTAAGGCTTGGTGGCTACAGCGGTGAAAGCACAGGCACAGCGGAATTCCGTGATATCAGTCTTTCAAAAGTAACGGATGTTCCGGCAGGTGAAACAATAGATCAATGGTACTATGATGACGAAGAAGCTCAAATCGATAATTCCGCGCTGAACGGCGCCTTGAAACTCCTTGCCGCGGTGATCATATACATTCTTGCGGCGGATATCATGTTTGCGATCTGCCGCAAAAACAGTACCGATTCCGGAATAAGGCTTCTTGACGGAAAGACAGAAGCAAAGCGTGACAGAAGCCCGGTTTACTGGACAGTTTTCGCACTGATCATGCTTTTTATCGGTTTGCTTCTGCGATTTGTTGTTGCGGATCAGATATTTGGGTACGATGTGGATATCGGATGCTTTACCGCCTGGGCGAACAGCGTAAAGGAACTGGGAACAAAGCGGTTCTATGGTGACGGAGGCTTCTGCGATTATCCGCCCGCGTATATCCTTGTGCTGAGAGCAGTATCTCTGCTTGGGAACGCGACCGCGTTTACCGTGAAACTGCCGTCGATCCTGACAGATACCCTGATCGCTCTGATGCTTTATATTGCAGGCTCGCGTTATGCTGACAGGAAAACGGCGATCCTTGCTTCCGTGCTCTGGTACATGAATCCCGTTACGATCCTTACGGGCTGCGCATGGGGACAGTGTGACAGTGTAATGACCTGCGTGCTATTGCTGGCCGTTATCCTTCTTATGGATCACAAATGGGCAGCAGCGCTTCCTGTCTATACTTTTGCTGTGCTGCTCAAGCCGCAGGCCTTGATGTTCGGACCGCTTGGTGTGGCCGCGCTCGTGCTTGATCTTGTAAACTGTGCGGGAAAAGATAAGAAAAAGACCGGCGTTGAAAAACATGGGACGGATCTAAAAAAACGGATCATTTCGGTCGTTATCGGAGTCGTGATATCGGCTATTGTGCTCTTTGGGATCCGATGGCTGTTTACACCGGATAATAAAATGGCTGCTGCGGATACCGGGTCCGCTGAGACTGCTGAACTGCCGGAGAACGGCGCGGAAAATGACGCGACGGCAGTTGACGAAGAGGATACCGACTGGCTGATCAGCATGTATTCAAATACGATGACCCAGTACGATTTTGCCTCTGTCAACGCCTGCAATATTTTCTATATGGCAGGTTTGAACTGGGTGGGATGTGAGAGCCGGTTTTCCGCTGTCGTTCCCGTATTCTGCTTTATTCTGTTTGCTGTGCCGATGATCCTGTGTGCGCTTAAAGCAAATAAACGGTTCCGGACAGGACTCGCTGTCGCCGGCGGCGCTGCCGCCGTAGTATACTGTGTGTTTGCTGTGCTGGCTGCAAACAGCAGCATAAGCCTTTCGGCATTCGGTACCTCAAGTGTGATCATTTCGGTTCTGTTTTCTGTGTTCCTGCTTATCTCGTCCGGAAGAACAGAGTCCGTGCCGTTTATTGCATCTGTGATGCTGATGCTGATATTCAATACTTCAACAATGATGCATGAGCGTTATCTGTTTCCGGCGATTGCTTTGCTTGTTGCTGCATACATGCTGGAAAAAGACAGGCGGATGCTATGGATACTGCTTATTGTTACAGCAGGAAGCGTATTGAATATCGGCAGTGCGTTAAGCAGAAATATGAGAATAGGCGGGTTTGACGGACATCTCAATGCTCCCTTCTATTCGATTGACAGCGATATGAAGATCGCGGAATACATTTCTGCCGTATGCAACTATGCTGCATGTCTGCTTGCGGTATGGACCGGAATAGATCTGTATTGCGGAAAACACAGATCATCCGCAAAACAACTGAACACGGACAGGAAGGAAAAGGTTTCTGCTGCGGCGGAGCGCCTTTTGAAAACGCCTGAAAAGAAAACAGGCAGAATGTACCGTAAAGATGTGATCGCTGTATGTGCAATTACGCTGCTCTATGCAGTGGCCGCGCTTGTCAATCTCGGATCTCTGAAAGCACCGCAGACATATTGGATCTCGGAATACAACAGCGCGGACATCGTTTTTGAACTGGACGGCAGCAGAGACTTCAGCGTGCTTTATTATCCGGGGATTCAATGGGGTGAAACATACAGAGGAGAAAGGAATGACTTTGAGCTGTATGTGAGCGAAGACGGCGAAAGCTGGCAATACGCCGAAACCGCTTATGCTTCGGACGGCGATTGCTTTGCCTGGAAATACGCCGGTATGCCCGGAGGATATACGGGAAGATTCCTTATGCTGAAGCCTCAGCATGATGATGGCCTTTGGCTGAATGAGATCATTTGCAGAGATGCTGATACAAATGAAAACATACCGATTTCCATTGTAAGTGGCCCTGAAAACGCGCAGAATCTGATCGATGAACAGGATACACTGACAGGCGAGCCGTCCTGGAAGAACAGCATGTATTTTGATGAGATCTATCATGCGAGAACAGCTTATGAGCACCTTAACGGGCTTCAGACCTATGAGACAAGTCATCCTCCGCTCGGAAAGGTACTGATGAGCCTCGGTATTGCGATTTTCGGTATGTGTCCTTTCGGCTGGAGATTCATGGGCACCATGTGTGGCGTGATGATGCTGCCCGCGATCTATATGATGGCAAGGCTGATCACGGAAAAAAGAAAATACGCCGTCGCAGCCTGCTTCATATTCGCGTGTGATTTGATGCATTTCACACAGACGAGGATCGCCACGATCGACAGCTATGTCGTACTGTTTATCCTGTGGAGCATATACTTTATGTGGTATTGGATGAAGCAGGATTTCTACGCTGTCGGGACGTTTAAAACCCTTGTTCCGCTGTTCTTCAGCGGGCTGTTTATGGGGCTGTCTGTTGCCTCAAAATGGACAGGCTGCTATAACGGGATCGGTCTTGCCGTTTTCTTCTTCGCGTCATCCGGATACAGAGTGTATCAGGTACACATCGCCAGAAAGCTGGTCAAAACTGAAAACGAAGGAAATGCAGTGATCCCTTCTGAGCGGATGAATATCATTGTCAGCTGTGCCGAGCACGGTATGTCAAAAATTATTCTGAATGTTTTGAGCTGCCTTATATTCTTTATCGTGATCCCGCTGGTGATCTACTATGTTTCATATATCCCATATTTCCGATACAGCGGCGGTGTGACCGTTAAGAAGGTGATCGAGGCGGCTGTGGGAGATTATTTCGAGACCGGACACATCGACGCGTATGACGGAATGCTCGGATATCATTCACAACCAGGACTCGGAATGAATCACCCTTATTATTCTCCCTGGTATGAATGGCCGTTCATCGCAAAGCCCATGTGGTACTACTCCGATTCCAACGGAGCTGATAATACCGCGTCTACGATCATGGCTCTCGGCAATCCTGCGGTATGGTGGGGCGGGATCGCAGCGCTGTGCTGCGTGATCGGAATGTGCTGGGTAAGCATCAGATGCTCGATCATGCGCGTTAAACAGGATATACTTTGCGAAACCGAATGCCCGCGCGCGGGATTATGGCTTGCGGCAGCCTTTCTTGCACAGTACGGCCCATGGATGCTCGTGCCGAGAGGAACATACATATATCATTATTTTGCAAGTGTTCCGATAACCATATTGTGTATCGTATATGTGTTCTCAATGATTGAAAGGCGAAGTGAAAGGGAAGGCAGCAGCATATGCAGCCTGCGTCTGCCGGGAGGCAGATACAGTATCAGGCCTGTTACTGCTGTATTGATTATCTTTTGCCTGATCACACTGATCCTGTTCATTGCCTTCTTCCCGTATGCGAGCGGCATAACAGTGAATACCGGATGGCTTGAAAGCATGCGATGGTTTGACAACTGGCTTTGGTATTGACAGAGCTTGATTTGAAATGAAACGGAGATATGTATTATGCTTGCTCGTGCATTATGCTATGCCCTGACCGGAATCGAAGGCTGCGCGGTCACTGTGGAAACAGATATTTCGGGCGGAGACTTTTCTTTTGCGATGGTTGGTCTTCCGGATGCCGCGGTTCGCGAAAGCCGTGAAAGAGTATATGCCGCTATCAAAAACAGCGGCTTTGCCGTACCCAACGGACATATTACGATCAATCTTTCTCCCGGTGATCTGAAAAAAGAAGGCGCGGCGTTTGATCTGCCTATTGCTCTCAGCATGATAGCCGCAAGCCGTCAGACAGCACTGGGCGATCTTTCAAACACACTGACGCTCGGAGAGCTTGGCCTTGACGGTACGCTTGTGCCGGTTCGCGGTGTTCTGTCTATGGTGATCGCTGCCCGTGAGCAGGGCGTGACAAGCGTGATACTGCCTGAAGGAAATGCGGCTGAGGTGCAGGCTGTAGAAGGAATGTATGTATATCCTGCTGTATCCCTCAAACAGGTGATAGAGCATCTGAACGGGAAAATGCCGCTTGCGGCTCAGTGCCAGCGTTCATACAGTCAGTGTCTCTCCGAAAGAAAAGAACAGTTTGATCTTGCCCAGGTGAAGGGACAGCAGGGAGCCAGGAGAGCGCTTGAGATCGCGGCGGCAGGCGCGCATAATATGCTGATGATCGGTGTTCCCGGAAGCGGAAAAACCATGCTGGCAAGATGCCTTCCGGGTATACTGCCGGATATGACAGTGGATGAGGCTTTTGAAGTGACAAGGATCCATTCTGTGGCCGGTCTGATCGCTCCCGGTCAGGGAATGATCACATCCCGTCCGTTTCGCACGCCTCACCATTCCGCGTCCATGCCCGCACTGGTGGGCGGAGGTACTGACGCACGGCCCGGGGAAATCAGTCTTGCGCACAACGGCGTATTGTTTCTGGATGAGCTTCCGGAGTATCCGCGTACGGTGTTGGAGGCGCTGAGACAGCCGCTTGAAGATGGCACGGTCACCATATCACGCTCTCACGCGCATACCAGATACCAGTGCCGTACGATGCTGATCGCGGGGATGAACCCCTGTCCTTGCGGATATTACGGCTCAAGAACAAGAGAATGCCGCTGTACAGACAGAGATATCAGACGATACCTTGACAGGATCAGCGGGCCGATGCTGGACAGAATAGACCTTCAGATAGAGGTGGACGCTGTTTCGGTAAGTGAGATACAGACAAGCGCCCCATCTGAAAGCAGCGCGGAGGTAAAAAAGCGGGTTCAGGCTGCAAGAGATATACAGCAGAAAAGGCTTGAGAATACCGGAATGCACGCGAACGCGCAGATGGATAACAAGGCCATTGAACAGTTTTGCCGTCTGGATGCCGCCGGAAGGCAATTGATGGAAAAAGCAGTCGATAAAATGCACCTGAGCATGCGCGGGTATCAAAGAGTGCTGAAGGTATCAAGAACGATCGCGGATCTTGCCGGGGATGAAAACATCACCGTGCGTCACCTTGCGGAAGCGATACAGTACAGAACAGTAGACAGTAAATACTGGAACAGATAATAAAAGAAAGTGAAAACAATGATCACCAAATACGATTATTCAAGAGAACAGCTGTGTCTGCTCTGGCTTTACGAAAGCGAGACCCTTGCACGCAGTACGATCCGGCAGCTGCTTGAAAAATACGGCAGTGCGGAGAATGTGTGGGACCGGTTTTCAACGGAGATAGCACCGCACCTCGGGAAGGCAGGAACGGAGCTTGCCGGGCTGCGCGGAAGCGGAGGGTTTGATCGGATAGTACAAAAGCTTGAGGATACGCAGGCACGCGCGGTGTTTACGGAAGAAACGGAATATCCGGAGCCTCTCAGATATATAGAAGACAGACCGGAAATGCTTTTTGTGAAAGGAACGATCCCCGATGCGCCTGCCGTTGCTGTTGTCGGATCAAGAAGAGATACAAGGTACGGAAGACAGCAGGCGTTTTCAATAGCAAAGGAGCTGTCTCAAAACGGGATCACCATTGTAAGCGGTCTGGCAAGAGGAATCGATACAGCGGCGCATGAGGGCGCGCTTGCCGGAGGCGGCAAGACCGTTGCGGTGCTGGGATGCGGTGTTGATGTATGCTATCCGCCTGAGAACAGTGTGCTGATGAACAATATACTCAGAAGCGGAGGCGCTGTCATCAGTGAACTCGCGCCGGGAGCAAAACCTCTTTCCTATCATTTTCCGCTAAGGAACCGTATTATATCCGGTATATGCGATGCGCTGCTGTTGATAGAGGCAAGGTTCAAAAGCGGGACGAACAGCACTGTGAATTATGCCATTTCGCAGGGGAAGGAAGTATTCTGCCTGCCCGGCAATGTGGACTCACCGGGCAGCGAACTGCCATTGAAGCTGCTGCAGGAAGGCGCGGCAATGTGCATTCGTGCGGACGATATCCTTTATGCGATGCATTGGAAATCCGATGCACAGGAATATACCGAACAGACGGATCTTTTTGAAACGGATGACCCGATACTGAAGGCACTGAGCATGGAAGAAAAGAGCTTTGAAGAGCTTATTGAAGAAACCGGTTATGAACCGGGAAAGCTATCGGCTGATCTTACGGTGCTTGAAATGCAGGGACTGATAGAAAAACGGGCAGGCAGAAATTATGCCGTGATAAGAAACTGAGGAGGATGAAAAGATGGCAGCAGGCAGCAAACTGGTGATCGTAGAATCACCCGCGAAAGCAAGAACAATAGCAAAGTACCTCGGAAAGGGTTACAAGGTAGAGGCAAGTCAGGGACATATCAGGGATCTGCCCAAATCGCAGTTGGGTGTTGACGCCGAAAATGATTTTGACATGAAGTATATCACGATCCACGGCCGCGGAAAGATCCTGACCAAGATCCGCAAGGAAGCGAAAAACGCGAAAACGATATATCTCGCAACAGACCCTGACCGCGAAGGAGAAGCGATCAGCTGGCATCTTGCGCAGACACTGGGGCTGGATCTTGATTCCGCATGCAGGATCGAGTTTCACGAGGTCACGCAAAAAGCCGTCAAGGCAGCGATCCAGAACCCGCGCAAGGTAAATATGGACCTTGTAGATGCACAGCAGGCACGCCGTGCTCTGGACAGACTGGTAGGCTACAAGATCAGTCCTTTACTGTGGGCAAAAGTCAAGAAAGGTCTTTCTGCCGGGCGTGTACAGTCTGTAGCGACGAGGATGGTCGTAGAAAGAGAAAAGGAAATAGAGGCTTTTATTCCGGAAGAATACTGGGATGTAAATGTAGAAGCCGCTCTTCCCGTACCGCGCGGAAGAAAGCAGACATTCAGGATGCGTCTTGTATCGCTCGACGGCGAGAAAGTGAGCCTCAGAAATGCAGATGAAGCCAATCAGGCAGTCGAACGCATAAAAAACGCGAATTTCGCAGTCAATTCGATCCGTATCGCAGAACGCAGGAAGATGCCGTCCCCGCCCTTTACCACTTCATCTCTTCAGCAGGAAGCAAGCAGAAAACTGAATTTCACCACTATCAAAACGATGCAGATCGTGCAGCAGCTGTATGAAGGGATCGATCTTGAAAAAGAAGGTACTCAGGGTATCGTTACTTATATCCGTACAGACAGTGTGCGAATTTCTGATGAGGCAATGGCAGCACTGAGAGAGTACATCCCCGTTCATTACGGAGAAGATTATCTTCCCGAGGAGCAGATCGAATATAAAGGCAAAAGGAACGCGCAGGACGCGCATGAAGCAATACGCCCGACCGATATCAACCGTACGCCCGAAAGCATCCGTGCCTCCCTTACAAGAGATCAGTATTATCTCTACCGCCTGATCTATTACCGTTTTCTCGCCAGTCAGATGAAGCCCGCGGTTTATGAAACCATGACGATGGATGTGAACGGCGATGGCTGCGGACTCAGGTTCTACGGCGAGCATAAATCCTTCAACGGTTTTACATGCATATACGAAGAAGGCACGGACGAAGAAAACGAAGCGGTCGAAAACCTTCTTCCTGATTTTAAGGAAGGAGAACCTGTACGGATCCTTACCGAAGAAGGCGTACAGCATTTTACTCAGCCGCCTTCCCGGTATACCGAAGCGAGTCTGGTGCGTACTCTTGAAGAAAAGGGGATCGGCCGTCCTTCAACTTATGCACCTACGATCACGACCATCATTACGCGCGGCTATGTTGCACGCGAAAACAAGCGCATCTATCCCACTGAACTCGGCCGTATGGTAACGGATCTGATGACCGGCTATTTCGCGGATATTGTTGATATAGACTTTACCGCATCTCTTGAGGATCAGCTGGATGCTGTGGAAGACGGAAAATGCGAATGGAAACAGGTACTGCGCGATTTTTATCCGCCGTTCTCTGATATGCTTGACAAGGCCGAACAGGCTATTGAAAAAATTGAGATCCGCGACGAGGAAAGCGATGTCATATGTGAAAAATGCGGGGCCAGAATGGTATACAGGATCGGAAAATTCGGAAAATTTCTCGCATGCCCGAATTTCCCGGATTGCAGAAACACGCTGCCTATCCTGAACTATATCGGAACATCCTGTCCCAAGTGCGGAGCCAGACTGCTTGAAAAAACAAGCAAAAAGAACCGCAAGTTCTACGGATGTGAGAATTATCCGGAATGTGACTTTGTAAGCTGGGAAAAACCGGTCGATGAAAAATGCCCGACCTGTGGCAGCTATATGACGGAAAAGCGAAACGGAAAAGGTGAATTCTGGTATCTTTGCTCCAATGAGACCTGCCGTTTCCGTATGCTTAAGGAGAAAAATACGGAGGACGCGGAATGAAAAGCGTAAAAGTGATCGGCGCGGGGATGGCCGGCTGTGAAGCAGCCTGGCAGCTTGTTCAGCGCGGGATCCCGGTGGAAATTTACGAAATGAAACCGAAGTGTTTTTCGCCGGCACATCACAGTAAAAACTATGCAGAACTGGTCTGTTCAAATTCCCTGCGTTCCGACAGGCTCAGCAATGCCGTTGGACTGCTGAAGGAAGAAATGCGAAGGATGGATTCTTTGATCCTGCAGGCGGCGGACCGCACTCGTGTACCGGCCGGCGGTGCTCTGGCTGTGGACAGAGAAAGCTTTTCGTCCTATATTACAGAAGCGTTGAAGAACCATCCTCTGGTAACGACCGTCGAGGAAGAGATCACCGAGATCCCCGACGGGGAGGTGATCATCGCGACCGGTCCGTTGACAAGCGAAGGCATGAGCAGAGCGATCACTGGTCTTGAGGAGATAAAAACACTCAATTTTTACGACGCGGCTGCTCCTATCGTATCGGCAGACTCGCTGGATATGACAAAGGTATTCAGGGCTTCAAGATACGGCAGAGGAGATGATTATCTCAACTGCCCGATGGACAGTGAACAGTACAGAGCTTTTGTTGAGGCGCTGATCACCGCGGAAACAGCTCCCGTACACGGGTTTGAAGAAAACAAAGTATTTGACGGGTGTATGCCCGTAGAGAGCATGGCCAAACGAGGGCCGATGGTACTTGCCTTCGGCCCCCTGAAGCCTGTCGGACTGCCGGATCCGAATACCGGAAAAGAGCCTTACGCCGTAGTACAGCTACGGCAGGATGACGCCGCCGGAACGATGTATAATCTCGTTGGTTTTCAGACACGTCTGAAATTCGGAGAACAGAAAAGGGTATTCGGAATGATACCGGGGCTTGAAAACGCGGAATTCTACCGGTACGGTGTAATGCACAGAAACACATTCATTTCTTCTCCGGGTGTGCTCGACAGAAACTATATGGATATAAAGCGTCCGGGATTGTATTTTGCGGGGCAGATGACAGGGGTCGAAGGCTATGTTGAATCGGCGGCAAGCGGTCTTGTAGCCGGTGTTGATATGGCAATGCGAATGCTTGGCAGAGAACGGCCGGATTTTACCAATCATACGGCGCTGGGGGCGCTCGGCTGCTATGTATCGGGATGGAACAGTACTTTTCAGCCAATGAATGTTACATTCGGCATCATTGAAACGCCGAAAACGAAATTTCGTTCCAAACAGCAAAAATATGAATTGATGGCTGAAATCGCTCTCGATGAGATCGACAGACTGAGCAAAATATACCAATAAAGGAGAACAATACGATGACGATGAAAGGAACAACGATCTGCGCGGTCATGAGAAACGGAAAGTGTGCCGTAGCAGGAGACGGACAGGTCACGATGGGGGAATCCACCATCTTTAAAAGCACCGCGCATAAAGTAAGGCGCATCTATAACGACAGTGTTGTAACAGGCTTTGCCGGTACGGTCGCAGACGCGTTTTCGCTGTGCGAGCGGCTGGAGGATAAGCTTACCCAGTGCGGAGGTAACCTGGAACGCGCTGCCGTAATGCTGGCTCAGGAATGGCGCGGAGACAAGGGGATGCGTCAATTAGAGGCAATGCTGATCGCAGCCGATAAATCGGGAATGCTGATCATATCCGGTACAGGTGAGGTCATCACACCGGATGACGGTGTTGCCGCGATCGGTTCGGGCGGGAATTATGCCTTGAGTGCTGCAAGAGCTCTTGTAGAAAATACCGATCTTACGGCTGCGGAGATCGCGCAGAAATCGCTGCATATCGCGGCAGGGATCTGCGTTTACACCAACGATAACATCATCGTTGAGGAGGTGTGATGCAATGAAGGAACTGACGCCGAGAGAAGTCGTACGGGAGCTTGACAGATATATCGTGGGACAGGATGAGGCAAAGAGAGCGGTTGCTGTCGCATTGAGAAACAGATATCGCAGAAGCCGTCTGGATGAAAAAATGCGCGAGGAAGTATCACCAAAGAATATTCTGATGATAGGACCTACAGGTGTGGGCAAAACGGAGATCGCAAGAAGGCTTGCCAGGCTGGTAAATGCCCCCTTCATCAAGGTGGAGGCGACCAAGTTTACGGAAGTGGGCTATGTGGGCCGTGATGTAGAATCCATCATCCGTGATCTGGTTGAAAACGCGGTCAGAATGGTGAAGGATGAATACCGTGAAAGAGTAAAGCTTCGCGCGGAGGTGCTTGCTGAGGACAGGCTGCTCACCCTGCTTGCCGAGCCTGAAAAGCATACCGGCACAAAGAGCAATCCTCTTGATATCCTGCTTGGGAAAGCAGCGCATACGGAAATGACGGAGACTGAAAAGCACGAGCTTTCCGTACGCAAGGACGAGCTGCGTGAAAAGCTTCGCAAAGGCGAGCTTGAAGAAACAGAGCTGGAGATCGAGGTGGAAAAGGAAGCCACTCAGCTTGAAGTGGGCGGTGCGGCGATCAGCATCGGTGATGTGATGGGGGATATGATGCCGAAACGGACAAAGCTCCGCCATGTAAAGGTAAAGGAAGCAAGAAAGATACTGATCGAAGAAGAAAGCGGCAAGCTGATCGATGAGGACGCCGTTAAAGAGGAAGCGATCCGCCGCGCAGAAGAAAGCGGTATCGTATTCATCGATGAAATCGATAAGATCGCCGGAAGAGGCGGACAGAACGGCCCCGATGTTTCAAGAGAAGGCGTACAGAGAGACATACTGCCCATTGTGGAAGGCAGTACCGTCAATACGAAGTACGGGACCGTGAAAACAGACTATATGCTTTTCATCGGAGCGGGAGCGTTCCATGTGGCTAAGGTAACTGATCTGATCCCGGAACTGCAGGGAAGATTTCCCGTGCATGTAAATCTGAAATCACTCACGCAGGATGACTTTATCAGGATCATGACCCAGCCTGAAAACGCGATCACAAGGCAGTATGCTGCAATGCTTGAGGTAGACCGTGTACACCTCAACTTTGAAGAGGACGCTTTAAATGAGATCGCGCGAGTGGCAATGGTGTCCAACGAGATCGGAGAGAATATCGGTGCCAGACGTCTTCACGCTGTGTTTGAAGAACTGCTTGAGGATGTATCCTTCAACGCAGGCGGAGACGAAATGCCGGATGTATATTTGAATATTACATTACCGTATGTGAATGAACATCTCAAAACCGCGAAGCAGGCGGATATGCACAGGTATATACTCTAAAGCAGCAGCAGGCACCCGGAGGTAAAGCTTCCGGGTGCCTGTCAGTTTGATCAGTAAACTCGTCAGGGCAATAACGCCAAATGAATCGGGATTTTTGAAAGATAAAGATGCCTGAAAAGGGCCAACTCAACCCGTTTGCAAAGTATGCGGTATTGCATTAAAGGGTCATGAGTAAAGCAGCATTTTGACATTCAGCTTACCCTTGCGGCTGATGCTTACTTCTCCGCAGTATCTTGCTCTGCCGTGACCGCGAACGGAAAGCACCTGACCGGATGAAAGCAATCTGTCGCTTTTTCTTAGTTCTTCATCATCAACGGTTACACGCGAAGAAAGCACCAGCGAAGCTGCTTCTTCACGGGAGATCGAAAACAGGCGTGAGATCAGGGCGTCAGCGCGGGGAGAAGAAACCTGAAGGATCACTTCCCTTACTTTACGGAGCGGTCCTTCAGGAGGCTGCGATATCCGGCAGTCTACTGTCCCGCCGCCGATCTCGTGAAGATTTTCAATGATATATCCGCTCTGCTTTTTTTCACAGAACAAAAAAGCACCATTCTCCCTTACGGCGATATCACCGAGATACATCCTGTCGATCCCGAGGCTCATCAGGCTTCCGAGCACATCCCTGTGTGTAAGCACACCGGTAAAGTGCGCAGAGCGGGAAGAGATATATATGCAGTCTATAGGGTATACCAGAGCATCCTCCGCCGTATCCGTGAAAAAACATGCGATCTTTCTTTCACATTCATTCTCGGCTCCTTCGCCTTCTCTGCCACCGAAAAGCTTTATCGATACACCGGCGGCCTTTGCTGCAGCAAGAGACTGCTTTTGCTGGCTCAAGTCGAGAAAATGTGTAAATAAAGGAATATCTCTTGCGGATACTCTTTGAGCAAGATCGTATATCCTGTCTTGATTTTCCGTATTGTTCACCTCTTTTCGCTTCTGACGAAACCTGCATGTTCAGAGAGCGTTATTATATCTCAAACCTGTCATCATAGTTAATTACGGAATTATGGAACGAACCTTTTTTGCGACGCAAACAGCGTGGGAACGATGATGCTTGCCATAATGATAGAATGTGTTGCGGTTGATCGGCACCGGTTATTGTTTTCACGAATGAATCAATGAAGATATCATACAAGTCAGAATGTACCTGCTGAAGCATCATTATTGATCAATTCCGCAAGTATGCTTTCCATGCCCATCTTGCGTGTAAGACCTTCAAGACTTTTGTTGTATTCAGCTTGCGTGAGAGCATTTGTCTCCAGAAATTTATCGAGCATATTCTTTTGACGCTGGTACAGCCTGAGCTTCTTTTCATCCTGTGACAGTACGGAGTACTCTGTTTCTTCAGTCATATCATATCACTACTTTCTGCTTCATTAAGGTACCTGACCGGTTTTCCTGTCGCTTTGGCATACTCGATTTCCGATCTTGTACTGCTGCCGATGTATCCGCCCGGATTGATCACATAGATCTCATCCGCCATGTCGATCTTGCGCTTGTGCATATCATCCAGCATTTCTTTTGTGCCTTCTGTCCATACCTCGTCATCACCGGAATGACCGAACAATCCGACGCTGATAACGATGTTACCCTCAAGCGTAAGCCTCTTTTGTGCCTTCATAAACTCTTCTTTAAAGCGTGTACTTCCGCATAGCGTGATCACTCGATACTTCCCCTGCACTTTGATACCTCCTGATTTTCTGCCGAAGCGTTTGGTATGTAGGATACCTTTCAAAATACTGTTTGTGCCTGCTCTGAGGTTTTCACATATGGAACTAAATATGTCAGTTTCGTGTAAAGATGTGTTCGATCGGCTTGTACTGTTCATTGAGGGTATAAACCATTATTATTTTACTACACGGCAAAAGAATTTTAAATGATTGATTTGATCACCCCCGGTAAAATTTGATACAAATAAACAGGGTGTAATAAGTTTATGCCCAAAAAGCTATATGTTATGTCGTAGATTATTGGATAACAGTGCAGAATGAAGCTGAGATCAACTGTATTTTGAAAATAGGGACAGTGCTTTACACATATCCAAAGTGTAGTTGAACAAAAGCGCTTTCAAATAACACAAAATGTAATTTGTATAAGAATCGCTCATTATGATATTCTACGGCGAAAATTTGTAAATATGCTTTTAATTTATCTTTATAGGTGATATAATTCCACATGCCGCGTAGATGAAAGCGCTTGCAAGCTGGCGGCGAAAGGTGAAGAGATGAGTCGTTTGTTTTCTGCCTCCGGTTTGAGCAGCAAACGCTACCGCGTTCGTGTATCCGCTGCGGAGGTTTTCTATAATTGCTGTATAGCATCCGGCGGCTTTCGCACGGTGCTGCTGCAAACACTTGGCATGAGCGCCGGTCAGATCGGACTTGTATCCTCGCTTTGCAGCGCTGCAAACATCATTGCACCGCCTATATGGGGCACAGTTGCGGACAGAATTCGATCCTACAGCAAATGCTTTATCTGCTGTCTGTTCATATCTGCTTTACTGATGATCCTGATACCGGCTGCCGCGACGGCCGGAACAGCCGCCATTACCCTGATCACTGTTCTTTTGGCTGTGGATTCCATGTTTTCAGGCCCGGCAAACAATATGAGTGAGCTATGGCTTGTACAGATCAATAACAGCGGAATGGGGATCTCATACGGTTCGCTGCGCCTGTGGGCCTCCATCGGTTATGCTGTAATGGGTATTGTTTATACACGGCTTCTTGCAGGCCATTCTGTATACATTGCATATAAGCTGTATGGTGTGTTTGCTGTGCCTGCACTCCTGCTTGCACTGAGTGTGCGCAATGTTCCTCTCTCTGCTGATGTGAAGAGAAATGAAAGAACAAGCTTCAGGAATATGCCGTTTAGAAAAATCCTATGTCCGGTCATTATTGCCTTTACTGCTTTTACATGCATGCTGAACGCTGTGGATTCCGGAAAGATAACCTTTTTTATCTATGTGCTGAATGATTATGGATTCGGCAGTGAATATATCGGGGTGTTCATGGCCGTGTCAGCGTTTTGCGAGGTGCCGGCTTTACTGCTCAGCAAAAAGTTGATCAGAAAAACAGGATTGCTTGGATGCATGTTTTTATGTATCGTACTGAATGTAACTGAATCGCTTTTGTATGTATTCGGGAACAGTCTGCTGTTCATTATTGCGGGACAGGTGTTAAAGGGATTATGCGGGGGATTTATGATGTCCGGCCGCATACAGTACCTGTATCATATAGCACCTGAAGGACTTACCGCTACCACAAACACACTCATTTCATCTATCATCTCGGTGGTATCGATCGTGTTTATGTCTTTCAGCGGGTTTATTCTTGAGGTCACGGGGGTTCGTGTTTTTTTCCTGATGATCGCCTGTGCCGAAGCGTTTTCCATGTTGCTTCTTCTGATTACCCGTCATATTGATGAGAAGAATAAATCTGCATAAGCAAACAGTTGAAAAACAAAGCGCTGAAGAATAAAATAAAAGCAGAAGAACATGATTATCAGATATGGAGGCGTGTAAGAATGAATGATACATTGAAAACCATGTTCGAACGCAGATCCGTACGGGCTTTTACCGAAAGAGAAATCAGCGCAGAAGATAAAATGACCGTACTGAGGGCAGCGGCATCCGCGCCGACAGCAGGAAACCAGCAGTTGTACACCATATTGGATATCACTGACCCGAAAATGAGAATATGTCTGTCTGAAACCTGCGATCATCAGCCGTTTATTGCCGAAGCGAAGATGATTTTGATTTTCTGCGCGGATTGTCTGAAATGGTATCGTGCCTTTCAGATGACCGGCTGCAGCCCGAGAGAACCGGGGGAGGGCGATCTGCTGCTTGCGGTATCTGATGCCAATATCGCAGCACAAAACGCGGTCATCGCGGCGGAAAGCCTTGGGATCGGCAGTTGCTATATCGGTGATATTATGGAAAACTGCGAAATACACAGGGAAATGCTCCGTTTGCCTCCCTATGTGTTCCCGGCAGCGATGCTTGTGTTTGGTTATCCGACAGAGCAGCAAAAGAACAGGATCTCACCGGAACGCGCTCCGCTTGACAGAATCGTTTCGGCTAACATATATCCCGACATGGATGAAGCGTATATGAAAGCGTTGTTTTCTTCAAAAGCTAAAACGAAAAGTTATGAAGATTGGATGAACGCGTTTTGTGCGCGAAAGTACAATTCTGATTTCGCACGCGAAATGACCCGATCCGTAAAGCAATATCTTAAATCCTTTTCAGAAAATAAAGGATAAACAATAAAGGGAGATCGCGCCATTTTCAGATAGACTATGTGCTGTATGGAAAGAAGGAATGATCATGCTGTATGAAAAGATAAGTTTGAGCACATGCAACGGAGCACAGGTAGATATGGATGTATATTGTCCCGATGTAAAAGGAAGAGACGATCGCAATGCACTGAGAACGGGCATTGTGATATGCGGCGGCGGCGGATACCTTTACGTATCTGACAGGGAAACAGAGCCTGTGGCGCTTCGCTTCTGCGCGATGGGCTTTAATACTTATGTGATCCACTATCGCACCGCGCCGAACCGCTTTCCCTGCGCTGTGCAGGATATCGCAGGTGCTGTGGCATTTGTAAGAGAACATGCCGGCAGCTATCTGCAGCATCCGGAGCGTATCGCTGTGCTTGGATTTTCCGCAGGCGGACATGCCGCATGCTCTCTCGGAGTAATGTGGCAGCAGGAAGAGCTTTGGCAGCCGATCGGAAAAAAGCCGGACGATGTGAAACCAAACGCGATGGTTTTGTGTTATCCTGTGATCACGGCAGGGGAGTATGCCCATCGCGGTTCCTTTGAAAACCTGACAGGCGAGAAGGAGATCGCGGCTCACCAAAGGTATTCCCTTGAAAAACTTGTTACGGAGCAAACGCCTCCGGCATTTATATGGAGCACATGGGATGACGCGTCCGTTCCCTGTCAAAATACACTTTATCTGGCTGAAAGGATGCGTGAGCACGGTGTACAGGCCGAGGTCCATATCTATCCGCATGGTGTACACGGATTATCTCTTGCCGATAGAACAACATGGTGTTCCAATCCTGATCTGCTGCAGCCTTCTGTTGCCGGCTGGCCGGTACTGGCGGCGAACTTTCTGAATTCACTTTTTGCCGGAAATGAGCAGTGACGGATCCATTTTGTCAAGTGCCAGGATCATCATAGCATAAACACGCATAAAGCTTTTGATATGCTCAATATCCTCGCTTTCATCACACTGATGATAATTTCCGTGTCCCGGCTTGAAAATATGCCCGGGGAATTGTCTGCCGGGCATCCCGGGGCCGCAGCCGAAAGCATTTGGCAAAACGGCGGCGTAATTTCCTCCTGTCATTACAAATGGTTTAGCATCAAAGCCGGTCACATTGTGATAAACCTCGGTAAGGGCAGAAATTACAGGATGCTCCTCGGGATAATAACATGCTTTTCGCAGACTGACACATTCAATACTTGCGCCGATCACAGAAGCTCTTTCGGTCGCTTTTTTCATCAGCAGGTCGGCAGAAGCTGTGACAGGCAGAACAGTATACATATGAATGTAAAGACGACCGTTTATGACTTCAGCAGCTGTCGGAGCGGTTTGAAGCGGGCCGGATATTATGTCAGTATAAGCCATACCGAGAGAAGTTCCGTCTATGCCTGATGTTATGCTTTTCAGTGCTTTCAGATTGACGGCATCTCCGGGATAAAGTACGGATAGCTGTTCAAGCAATACATGTATTGCGTTGGTTTTTCCGTCGGATTGATAGACAAATCCGCCTTCGCCTTCGGCATGCAGAACAGTTCCGTCTTCAGTGACGGCCTCGATCACATTCGGAGTAACGGAAGGATCGTTGAATTCCCGGATGTGAACATCATGTTCAAAAGGTATGGATATATGAAAGCGGAGACAGCCCCGCTGACCGATACAAACTGGAAAGCCCGTGTCCGGCACAAGAGAAATATCCGGACAGGGATGATGAGATACAAAATAACGGCAATCCTCCATGCCGGTTTCTTCCGCGGTACCCATATAAAGACTGTATCCGTGACGAAGACGGCCCCCCATGTCCCTCAGACAATTCATAACATGCAGGACCGCGATCGCCGTCATCTTATTATCCTGCACACCGCGACCGATCAGATATCTGTCTTCTGCCAGAGTACATTCAAACGGCGGGAAGAGCCATTCAGCAGGATCGCCGACCGGAACGACATCCAGATGCGACCAGATACCAATAGAAATATCTCCCTCAGAAAAATCTGCAGCGCCGACATAATGTTCAAAATCGCGAGTGGAATAACCGTGCTTCTCAGCAAGGCGGTACATATAGCTGAGCGCGTCACGACAGGCCTGGCCGAAGGGCGGTACGTTTTTATCGGGAATTGATACGCTGGGAATACGTACCAGCCCCCGCAGATCATCGATGATCTGACTGAGATGTTCTTCAATCCATCTGTCAATAAAGCATAATATTCCGGAATCCGGCATGTTTACCTCCGATTTTGCATACTTGTAGTGTATATACGGAATCATACGCGGATCATTTTTCAAGCATCATTCGAATGATCTCAACATCTGTCTGGTGCATGCCCACCTTGCCGATATACCCTACGCAGGAGATCGTTTCATCTGCGCATTCCTTCAGTATGCCGCTGTGAGCGGAGTACACAAGACCGTTCATAGCCATTTTGTGCGCGAGCAGGGAAGCACCGAGAGCTGAAGCGATTTTTGCGGCGCAGGAAATTTTCGCACCGTCGCAAATGATTCCGGGTATGTTGGCCATGGTGTTTTCAATAGTAGCCTGGATCTGTTCCATCGTACCGTTTTCGATATATGTGATCGCGGCTCCCGAGGCACAGGACGCGGAAACAGCACCGCAAAAGGCGGAAAGCTTTCCGATATATTCCTTCTGGAAAACTGTCAGCAATGATGAGAAAGCCAGACCGCGAAGCATTTTTTCTTCTGGTAGCCCCTTTTCGCGGCAATACACAATAACGGGAACAGAGGAAGCGATACCCTGATTGCCGCTTCCGGAATTGATGATTACGGGCAGGCTGCAGCCGGCCATACGCGCTTCAGATGCCGCGGAGGCAAAGGCCTTCATCTTTGTCTGAACATTATCTCCTTCACACTGTATGATAAACGGTCCGATCCCAAGCCCCCATTTACCCGTCATGCCTTCACCGGCGATACCCATATTCATATCGATCGATGGGCTGAAAATCTCGCGGAGCCTGTCAACAGGCATTTCATCCGCAAATGCCTTGATATTGCGCAGGTTCAAAGCATCGCGGCATGCGGCTGTCCCGTGACCGGAATAACCGTCTTCTTCAGCAAGAGTCTTCCCGTTTTTTTCAATACGGGCGATATGCATATGACTATGCTTGATTTCAACAAGCACATGGTCATCACCGCAGAAACCTTCAATAATAAAATGCAGCGGAATATCTGACTCAAGATAGATCACTTCACATTTTCCGTCTCGGATATAGTCTTTACTGAATTCGATCGTGTTTTCATCCACGCTTTCCAGTACTTCCATGCAATTATCCGCGTTTCCGCCGAAGGCCCCAAGCACTACAGCTGCCTCGATGCCTGTCATGCCGTTGGAATTCGGGATCATGACGCATCTTACATTTTTGATCATGTTACCGCTGCAGCGGGCGATGATCTTTTCAGGATCCGTTCCCAGCACCTTTTTCATTTTAGCGGCCGCATAGGCGAGAGCGATCGGCTCGGTACAGCCCATAGCGGGGATCAACTCTTCACGCAAGATATTCAAAAAATCCGTGACTGTTTGCTTATCCATTCTATATACTTACCTCCGCTTGAGAATCGTCTTGCCGGCTGATCGCCGACTTAATATGATATTCCGGCAAAGCTGTATAACTGCATATCGGCATAGACACAATACTGCCGTTCACGCAGTCATCTTTCTGTATGAGCAGCTTATCATGTGCGAAAACAGAAATTTCATTGAAGAAGACTTACAACACAAATTGATCCTTAACCGTGAACTTCGGCATCGTTATGATAGATCTCTTTTACAAGCTGATAGGCAAGCTTCGGACGCCTGTACTCATCCACAACGCCCTTGTTGTTGAATGTGCGCGGTCTTTTCATTGCCCATTCCTCGGAAACGCGAACATCGGCAAATTGCCAAAGGAATACTCCTGTAATATCCTTATCGGAAAGTACAGCGGAAAGCTGTTCCCTGAGAATAGCTGCCTGTCGTTCTTCTGACCATTTACTTTCTCCGAACGGATCATGATAACCATAGATCGCGCCGGCACCGATCTCACTGATGATGACTGGCTTGTTCGCTCCGCCGCGGGTATCGCACTCATCCTGCTTGACACGAATCGCATCGTTAACAGTTTTATCGGAATACCATTGCGGATACAGATTGAAGCTGACTACATCAAGCGCGTCATATACGATACCGCCTGCCCGTTCCAGCAGGGCAGATGTGACGGGTCTGGAGGGATCCTTACGGCGGATCAGGCTGAATATCTCGCGGTAGCAGGCGGCTCCGTATTCGGTGTCATCACTGCATTCATTCAATATGCCCCAGATAAAGACAGAAGGATGATTGTAATCGCGATCGATCATTTCCTCAGTAGAGCGAAGGATCTGCTCCATAAACAGAGGATGGCGCATCTGCTCCTCAGAAAGCCCTCTCGCGTGAGATTCCTCCCATACAAGCATACCGGTTTCATCACACAGATCAAGGAACCGAGGGTCGTTTGGATAATGACAGGTGCGTACGCAGTTCGCACCCATATCGCGCATCAGCTGGATATCGCGATACATGACGGAAAGAGGCACAGCCGAACCGTGATCCGCAATTTCTTCATGACGGTTAAAGCCTCTCAAACGAAGCGGAGAGCCGTTCAGAAGGATCTGTTTGCCGCTGATACTGATCTCTCGAAACCCGATCCGCTCTATCTGGTCATCCACGGGCCGTTCTCCGTCGTACAGGATAGCCTCAGCAGTATACAGAACAGGGTCTTCAGGAGACCATGGAGAAACATCATTGCAGGTCAGTATGAATGAAACGGTTTGCTCTTCACCGGCCGGAACGGTGATTTGTTCTTCTGCTTTCGCGCCGGCAACAGAGATACAGACCTTGATACTACGGCTGCTTCCGGCAAGATTACGGACATGCACATCGCCTTTCGCTGTCCATATCCCATCGACCATAAATGGGGTGATGCGGAAGGAGGCAATATAGGTATCGGCCAGTTCTTCTACCGTAACAGGTCGGTTTATACCGCCATAGGCATAATAATCGTTGGGAAAATCCAGAGCGAAACCGGCGTCAAAGCGGTTATCGGCTTCAACCGTCAGCAGATGCTTTCCTCGCGAAACATGCGGTACAATAGCTTCAAAGCCTGTATAAGCCCCGTAATGCTCTGCGATCTGTTGACCATCCAGAAATACGGAGGCATGGATACTGACTCCGGCGAAAGAAAATCGTACATTACCGCCGCAATTGATACTTTGTTCATAGACGCCGCGTCCTCTGTAGTTGCGCAGAGCAGGATGTGATTCCCATACGCCCGGCACAGTGACCTTTTCAAAACGGGGAAGAGCGGATGAATCCGGTGTGGTAAGCAGCCACAGAGGATCGCATTCCCGGCTGGAGCGGATCTCATGAGAACGGAATAATCTTTCCATAAAGATTTCCTCCGGATATATTTTCACAAGCTAAACGATAAGGTTTGAAATCAACAGAAGAAAAAGGAGCCGGTTTCTGTCCGGCTCCGGTGCGCAGCCGGCGCAGATCATTCAAGGAAAAACATTTGCTCCAGCTCGGGCTGTGCACCTGTTTCGGGATCCATCTCAAGGATCAGCACGTCCTTCATATATTCATTCCAGCGATCCACAACAGGGCTCTGTGCCTGTATACGGTTTGCATAATCAACGCCTTTTTCGCATTCATAGTAGCCGAAAAGCTCATTGCCATCGGACCAGATCGTGTAGTTGCCGATACCGGCTTCCTTAAGGACCTGTTTCATTTCAGGCCAGATCTCATCATGACGGCGCTTATATTCCGCTTTCATGCCATCAGCGATACGGCCCTTCCATGCTTTTCTTTCCATACTGTTTTCCTGCCTCTTCGTTTGTTGTATGCTCAATGAACTTATCAGTCGAGAAAATCCTCACGGATCGTCACACCGAATTCTTTGGCAATGGCTCTCATGCCGTCATCCTCAATGGTTTGCAGGTAGGGAAGACCTGTGGAATGGGAGAGGATCCAGATCTGTGCCGCTTTTTCAATGGTGTGCATAAGGCCGAAAGCGATATCGAAATCAGGTCCGGAAACAAAGGTTCCGTGCTGTGCCCATACGGCGGCGTCAAACTCCTTCATCTTTTCGCAGGTCGCCAACGCGATCTGCGAGCCTCCGGGCACCATCCAGGGCACAACACCCACGCCGCCGGGAAAGACTACGGGGCACTCAGTGGCGCTTTGCCAGAGGGCGCGGGTAATATCACGGTCGGTGAGAGGAATGATGTTGGTCATCGCGATCAGATTAGGGGTATGAGCGTGATAAATGACCTTGTTAGTGCCATTCGTTGCGTGATAGCGCACACAGTGATTCATATAATGGGTCGGGAATTCGCTTGTGGGACGGCCGCCGTTTACAAGACCCCAGCAAATACGATAGCTGTCACCCTTTTCATTGATCTCGAGCACACAAAGACTGTCCGCAGGGTCAAGAACGACATTACGGAAGAACTTACCGCTTCCTGTAGCGATAAAGAACCGACCGGCAAGGGTACAGTCACATACGCCAAGCATTTTCCAGGAACCGGGTTCAGCGGTAAAGCAGGGCCTCATTTCATCAACTTCATCATTATCAAGAAGATAGGTCAGGTTTCCGCCGTTCCGCTCGTGCCATCCCTGATTCCAACCATCCTCACATACACGGATAAACTTTTTCATTACAGGCAGCTCATACATGTTCATACGCTTTACTCTTTCTGTCAGTTTCTCTGACTCAGTATTCTGTTTTCATAATCAAGTACAACGGGAAGCCATTCTCCGTCCTTCTTTACTCCTGAACGGCGGCAGTACTCATCCCAGATTTCCCCGAAGGGAAGGGTCTTTATCTCCTCCTGCAATACAAGAAGCTCAGTAAAACGGCTTTCATCCTGCAGCTGTTTGAGCATGATATCGGGACTGAGCAACGCGTAAAGGAGCGCCTTTTCTACATTGCGGAAACCTGTGATCCAAGCGGCAAGCCTGTTGATAGAAGCATCGAAATAATCCGTAGCGATGTTGACGCGACCATCCAGCCCGCCGCAGCGTACGATCTCTTTACAAAGCTCACGGGTCTCATCATCAAAAAGCACTACATGATCGCTGTCCCAGCGTACCGGACGCGTGATATGCAGACCGATCTCAGGGAAGAATGCCAGTAGGGCAGGCACCTTATCACTTACCACCTCTGTGGGATGATAATGACCGTTATCCATCAGAGGAATGCACTTATCCCTGCGTGTTGAAGCATAGCTGAGAGCAAATTCGGCGGAACCGGCAGTATAGCTTTCTACACCGATCCCGAATACCTTGCTTTCTACACAGGGCTTTACCTTGCTGAAATCAAATGGCTCGGTCAGGATCTCGTCCAGAGCGTCCCGATACCGTTCACGGGGACCGATACGATCACCGGGGATATCCTTGAAGCCGTCGCCGATCCAGAAATTGACTGTACAGGGCTGACCCAATTCATCAGCGAGGTAATTCGCGATGCGGATACAGCATTTGCCGTGATCTATCCAAAAACGGCGGGTATTTTCATCAGGAGAGGTAAGCGTGAGCGGGTCACACATGGGGTGGCTGAAGAAGGTGGGATTGAAATCAGCTCCCAGATCGTGAGCTTTGCAAAACTCCACCCATCTTCTGAAATGCTTCGGCTCAAGCTTATCGCGATCCGCCCATTCTCCGTTTTCAAAAATGGCATAGGAAGCATGCAGGTTGATCTTCTTTGTGCCGGGACAAAGTGCAAGTACCTGTTCCAGGTCTGCCATCAGCTCATCGGGCGTGCGCGCGCGGCCGGGATAATTGCCGGTCGTCTGAATGCCTCCGGTGAGTGGTTTGGAAGGGTCGGTATCAAAACCGCGTACGTCGTCTCCCTGCCAGCAGTGCATGGATACAGGTACTGTCTTCAGCTTTTCAATGGCTTTTTCGGCATCCACACCGATGGCAGCATAACGGGCCTTTGCTTCTTCAAAGTAACTCATTTTGATCCCTCCAGCTGTATTTTCAAATTTCCGATAGCGGTAGCCTCAATGGGAAGGGGTACCACCTTTCTTTGTATCGCTTCTTCGATCAGACAGTTCAAAAACTGATTTTTCGCGCCTCCGCCCACGATCACAAGCTCGGATATGGCATTTCCGGTGTTTTCCTCAATTTCTCTTATGGCATCACGATAGGCAAGAGCAAGGCTGCGATAGGCACAGCGGAAATATCCGGAAGCGGTTGACGGCAGAACGGAAAGCTTTTCATCAAAGGCAGCTTTCATGCTGACAGGAGCAAGAAATGCACTGTCGTTCATATCTACAAGACCGTCAAACTGATCCTTCTCGGCCGCTTTGACAATTTCACCGAACGGCATATCCGGGCACAGTTCCTCCCGGAGACGGTTGACCGGCCACATACCGATGATGTTCTTCAAATACCGTATATATCCTACACCGCCTTCATTGGTCAGATTGGCTTTCCGGCTGGCTTCAGTCGTGATAGGCTTTGGCAGGCGTACTCCGAGAAGACTCCATGTGCCGCTTGACAAAAAAGCTGCGTCATCCTTCAGCGGGATCCCTTCTACAGCGGAGCCGGTATCATGTGTAGCGCAAAGAACCGCATCGATATTGCCTCCGATCTCAGCGCTCACATCGGGCAGAAGCGGGCCGAGGAATGTGCCCGGCTGTGAGAGGTTCGGAAAAAGATGCGCGGGCAAGCCCAGTTCATCGATCAGTTCGCGATCGAATTCTCCGGTCACTGCAGAGACGAGACCCGTTGATGTGGCATTTGTATATTCTTTAGCCTTGATGCCGGTCAAACGGTACAGAAGGTATTCCGGGATCATCAGAAAATCAGAAACATCATTCAGGCATCCGGCTTTCATGTCCGCCGCCAGCTGGTAAACAGTGTTGAAGGGTTGAAACTGAATGCCGGTATGCGCATAGAGTGTTTCAAACGGTATCGTTTGATGTACATCGCTGATGATATCCTGTGTGCGATCGTCACGATAAGCGTAGCAGGGCAGAACAGGCTCTTCACCGCGCATTAAAACATAGTCAACGGCCCATGTATCAATGGAAAAGGTGGCGATGGCAGGATATTTTTCAAGAGCAAGCTTCATTCCCTGCTTTACTTCACAAAACAGGTTTTCAATATCCCAGATAAGGTGACCGTCTTTTTCATGAACACCGTTAGTAAAGCGGTATATTTCTTCCGTATGGAGAGAACCGTTTTCAAACCAGCCTGCGATATGACGCCCCGATGAGGCACCGATGTCTATCGCCAGCGCGGCTTTTCTGATATTTGTCTGCATAGTTATTTCCCTTCGCGCAAAGTCATTCATTGTCAGTCAACGGATGCCGTCAGATCTTTCGTGCCGCTTCCACCACCCAGCGTATTCTTTCTTCGGGCAGCTCGTTGTGGATGCTGCAATCCGCTCCCAGAATGAAACCGGTTTTTCCGCCCTGCCTGATCATCTCACGCACTTCGTTTTCGATTTCTTCACGTGATCCTGTATACAGCAGGGTTCCCGGTCTGTTGTCAAAACCGCCCCATACGGTACATCCGAAGTAATCTTTTGCTTCCCGGATGTCCGCGATATCAATAAATCTGGACCAGCTTACAACGGGTGCTTTATAATCCTGCCAGACAGACAGATGGTTGGGCACTTCTTCCCACGCGCACAGGTGGATGGCGTTCATGGAACTGAGTGTATTCGCGTAATCCAGAACAGGCTTTTCAACGGGGGTGATCCAGTTTCTGTACTCCTCACAGGTAAAGCGGTTCTCTTCGGCGTTCTGTACGCTGAAGAAAATACCATCCACGCCGGCTTCCCTGATAAGCCCGCCGATCAGCAGCTTTACATCTCCGGCGATGACGCTGCAGGCGTACTTTACGGCTTCCGGATCCTCCCGGATGAACTGCATCATTCGGGGGTATCCGATCTGCAAACGAAGATAGCAGAGAGGTGCAAATACAAGATACAGGGCTACGCATTCGCCGTTCAGCGCGCGGACGATCTTTCCGGTCCTCTCGATCTGCCCGCGGATAAAGGGATGAGCAGAACCGAGAGGCTTGATCTTGTAAAGCTGTTTTGCGTTTTCAATGCCTTCAAGTTCCGGAGCGGGCCAGCCGAAGTATTTGTCGGCAGAAAGCTTCACAAAGTCCACATCGGTATTCCTGTAAGCATCAAGCTGATATTGTACGAACAGATCATCCTCCCAGTATTCCTTCGGCACATGCTGCCACATGCAAACCGGTACATGATCCGTTTCTTTTCCCTGAAAAGCTGCGATTACCCGTTCTCTTTTATTCATGCCTTCCCTCCGCTATATTCAACTCTATTTTTTCTGATTTGTCAATCCTTTTATGATATACTTCGGAAAAATGTGATATCGTTACTGTCGATCAGCTGCCTGTTGTTTTCTTACGGCTGTTTCCCGATGTATGCAAGGATACCGCCGTCCACATACAGGATATGACCGTTCACAAAATTGCTGGCGTCACTGGCAAGGAAAACAGCAGGGCCCTGCAGGTCCTCTGTATTGCCCCAGCGGCCGGCGGGAGTCTTGCTGACGATAAACTGATCAAAGGGATGCCTGCTTCCGTCAGGCTGGCGTTCACGCAGAGGAGCAGTTTGAGGCGTTGCGATATAACCGGGCCCGATACCGTTGCATTGAATATTCGCGCCTCCGAATTCTGAACAGATATTGCGGGTAAGCATCTTGAGACCGCCCTTAGCGGCGGCGTAGGCTGAAACTGTTTCACGGCCAAGCTCACTCATCATTGAGCAGATATTGATGATCTTTCCGTGTCCTTTTTTGATCATAGACGGAATGACAGCTTTGGAACAGATAAAGGGGGCGTTCAGATCCACATCGATCACCTTGCGGAATTCCGCTGCGCTCATTTCTGTCATGGGAACACGGCGGATGATCCCGGCATTATTCACGAGAATATCGATCACGCCCACTTCGCTTTCAATGGTTTTTACAAGCTTCGCAACAGCTTCTTCATCCGTTACATCACATACATATCCCTTTGCGGGAATACCCTTTTCAGCATAGGCTTTCAGACCTTTGTCCACAAGTTCACGGTTGATGTCGTTAAAAACAATTGCAGCACCGGCCGCGTGAAACGCTTCCGCAATGGCAAAACCGATCCCGTAGGAAGCCCCGGTGATCCAGGCGATCTTTCCCGTTAGTTTGAAGTCGTTCATGTTCATGCTGTACTCTCCTTTATAATTATGCATTTTCAAATTCTTCTTCAAGATATTCTCTTGCTCCCTGCGCATCTTCGGGGGTGGTATCCTCAAGCGTCATTCCGATACAGGGTTTATTTTCTTTGATATATCGGAAGAGACGGCTGTAATCCATTTCTCCCTTACCGATCACAGAATGGACGGGTCTTCCTTCGGAATCGATACGATAGTCCTTCAGATGAACAGTGAGGACATCCTTTCCGAGTAATTCTATGGCCTCATCGATCACCTCGTTTCGGTGCGAAACATTATCTCTGTGAAGCAGATTGACAGGGTCAAGAATAATTCCGAGATTAGGCGATGAAATAGAATCCAGTACTTTTCTGGCAGCTGACGGACACCAGACGATATGCGTATAGACGGGCTCAATGGCAATAACGGCCCCAAGCTTTTCGGCTGCCTTAACGATCGGTTCAAGCCGTCGAATGAAAAAATCAAGCGTATGCCCGGTATGACTGACTTGAGGATCATATACATAATCCGCGTTTGGGTTTCCGGTTTCAGTGCCTACCATTCCGGCATTCAACCAACGTGAGAAGCGCAGATGGGCGATATACTTGTCAAGTGTCTCTCTGTATACGCTTTCATCCGGATGTGCCGGATTCAGATAGCATCCCAGTACGGTCACATCCGTGTTTCCCATACTTTTACGAACATACGCAGCCAGCCCGGGTGTTAAGCATTCCGGACGGATAAATTGCGGTCCGAGAGTTTTGCTCAATGCAAGATGAGCGCAGGAAAAGCCCTGTGCAGACGCGAAAGCCGTTCTTTCAGAAAGGGTTCCCGGTGCTGTATCATGAAGACGAATACCCAGATTAGCGGGGAAAACAGAAATGTTATCCATTGGCTGATACCTTTCTCAATCAATTTTGAACTGACCGCATTCCATGGGGGAGAGCGTGAAGGCAAAGTTTCTTTCGGGAAGACGCACATACGAGCTTACCGGCTTGTCGGTATTGTTCATGACCAGCAAAATACGGTCCTCCGGATACCAAGCGGCTTCAGTACGGAAGTCCTCTGTTACATAGGGTGCGTCCTTCAGGCCTGCACACCAGATAAGGAGATCCAGCAGCATGCGGTTTCCTTCTTCTCCTTTGGAAAACGCGCTCATATATACGCCGAAGCCCTTTCCGAAGGGGTGTACTGTCATCTGGGGCACACCGTGCTTCTGTACCAAAACAAGGGTATCATTATCTGTAAGGCGGATGTTGTCTTTCTCGCCCAGTACACTCTCAACAGGTTCGATCCCTGCAAGCGATGTGACATCAAAGGTCCTTGCAGGGTGACAGGCATACGATCCGTTATCCTGATCTACGCCGAGAATGTTGGCCATTCTGAAAAAGGTGGGATAGCCGGCGACAGCGGAAGGCTCTCCGATACCGATATAGCATCCGCCGTTATGCACGAATTCCGTCAGTTTTTCTACAAGCAGATCACTTCTCCACGCTTCGCCGCCGCTCCACGCGTCTCCCGCTTTTCCGGCGTTGATCACAATATCGTAATCATCAAGAGCTCCTTCTTCGGCATCACGGAAACTGATGAAGCCAACCTTGACTGGCAGTCCGGAAAGGGCTTCGTTCACATGGATCAGCAGGTTATTATCTGTTTCATGAAAATGTCCGGAAAGAGTCCATGAGCGAAGACTTCCCCAGGTATGCATAACAGCGACGCGGCAGGGCAGATCAGCCGGAGCACCGTGGGCGTGAAGTTCCTTGATGCTTCTGAATTCATCCGCGATACTTTCGATAGTATCCACAAATTCGGGAAATCCTTCAGTCAGGTGCAGATAGCCGCCAAGCCCGATCCTGTCCACACATTGACGAACAAGGGCTCTCCTGGTGCTCTTCCAATACAGCGCCGCGTCCTTCGCAGGGTCTCCGCCTTCTGAAAAGGTAGGAAGCCCGCCCAAACCGACCGGGAAAAGATAAGGATGAAGGCGGATCTCATGAACAGGTACCGTTGCACCGGCACAGAGTCGACATTCAAAACCGCTGAAGACGCATTTGATCAGCCCGTCAAACCCCATCTGGGGGAAATACGGACCGTAGGGTTCCATTCCAACCCAGCTGTCATCATAGAAAACATAGGCTTTTTTGCCGAAACGATGCGCAATATCGGTAAGCTCCTTTGCTTTTTCCGCTACAAAGCGCTGGATCATATCCATATAATCCTTCTTTGCTGCAGAGGGAGTACGGTGCGTGGCCTGCAAATGACCCATGTTGACAAAATCCTCTGCCGTCAGGGCATAGCCGTATTCTTTTTCAAACGCGTCAAGAGCTTCGGGACTGACGGTGAAATCATAGCTTCCCCAATCACAAAAACGTGTTTTCAAACGGTCATTATCCCCGAAGATCCAAACAAAATTATAGAACAGACTTGTAAAACGGATCACGGTTGTATCCGGGTTTGCCCTGCACCAGTCTTCAAGCCAGTTTTTCAGATATTTCCAAGCGGCAGGATGACGCGGATCCAGCTGGCGCAGGTGTTCACCGGTCCAGCTGTTAGTGGTGTAGTTATACATGTTGATCTCTTCCCAGATCCTCCAGACCAGAAACGCAATCGTATACTGATGCCACCGAGAACAGTTGTGAATGGCAACAAAACCGTTTGAGTAGCTCCAGCTTTCACGCGGAACTTCCTTTCCGGTCGTTCTGTCCATCACCTGCATATAGCGCAGGGCACCGGGAGTTTCATTGATCTCAAACTGTTCGCGGAAAAAGCCTTTGAGCAGATCCACAGACAAATCAGTTTCTGCCGCGGTAACGGGATCGGTACATAAAAATGTCTGCTGCTGTGTTTCAGGATGCTCTGAAGCGAAAGCATTATGCTGGCGAATGATACAGATCGTGGAATAGATGCCGTATCCGGCACCGGTGATCTCATCGGAAAGATGAGTTCCATCGCTGTCCCGGATCACATCCGCACCCCAGCGCCTTGCGAGACGAAGCGTAAGCTCCTCATAGCCTGCTTCACCCGGTAAAGTAAAATCACCTTTTTTCATGCCCTATATACCGCCTTTCAGATTCATTACCGCTGTTTGTCAAACGTTCCTGACATGATGGATATCAAAACAGAAAACAATGAACGCTTACTTATATTATAACCGTATCATTCAAAAATGCAAGCGCTTTCTCAATATTTTGAATGAATTCGGGATTGAAAATATTATGATAAAATGCTATAATTTCCATAAAATAAGTTTTGTTACGGAGGAAAGTATGTTTACTTTGTATAAGGCTGTTCCTGTAGATGAGAAAACGCTTTCAATCCATTGGGACTATGATGGAAAATATACATTTTTCAGACTTCTGTGGACCGACCGTATCACATCACGCTCTGTATTCCGTGCTGTATGGGAAGGGGAGAACAAAGCGCTGGAATGGAAACGTACCACAAAAATCAAGCATTATTTCAAACTGCAGGCGGTAGATGAAGAGACAGATCAGGTGATCGCGGAATCTCCTGTTTTTTCATCCGATGTCCTGAAAGCGGAGGAACCGCAGCTTGAAAAGCTGGATCGCGGTCTGATTGTCGTAAAAATGCATAAAGGAGTGTATCTCGGCTGGCGTTTGCTGAAGGATGACGCGTCTGATACAGTATTTGAAGTATTCAAAAACGGAAGCTTTTTTGCTTTGGTGACAGACAGTACCAACTGTCAGGACCCGAATGGGACCGATAACGATATTTATACTGTTACGCCTGTGTGCGGTGATCAGCGCGGCAAAACAAGTGATCCCGTTTCATCCCGAAACACCGGAGAGGGGTACATTGATATTCCGCTGCATAAGCCCGCTGACGGCGTAACACCGAAAGGTGATCGATACAGCTACAGTGCCAACGATATGTCAGTTGCGGATGTAAACGGGGACGGTGAGCTGGAATACATACTGAAGTGGGATCCGTCCAATTCCAGAGATGTAAGTCAGAAGGGATATACCGGGCCGTGTCTGATTGATTGCTATACCCTTTCAGGGCGGCTGCTCTGGCGCCTGGATCTGGGTGTCAATATACGCAGCGGAGCGCATTATACTCAGTTTATGGTCTACGATTTTGACGGGGACGGAAAGGCTGAAATGGCGCTGAAAACAGCGCCCGGAACCAGAATGACCGTTTACGCAGAGGACGGTTCCGTTCAAAGCGAACGTTATATCACACTGCCGGAAAAGGATATCAAGGCAGGGATCACGAATCAGGATAACTATGTATGCAGTGCAGCGGATTACAGAGAACATATGGTGAATGTTTTCATGAACTGGCACAGCCATCCTGAGGTCGTGAAAAAGCGCTGGCCCGCTTCAGTTGAGGAATGCTTTGGTATGAAACGGAAGTATGTTTATCCGCTGCGCCGGAAAAACGCGGAAATACTGGTTGATTACTTTATTAATGAATATGCGCCCAAACGTTCTCCGAAGAATGATCTTAATACATTTGAAGGCTTTATCTATTCAGGGCCTGAATATCTCACCGTGTTCGCGGGAGACGGAATAGAATTGGAAACAGTGGATTTTCCGTTCCCGCGTGTAGATGACGGTCTTCTGTGGGGAGATTACAGCTGGAACAGGATCGAACCGTGCAACCGCGTGGACCGGTTTCTTTCCGGCGTAGCCTATCTGAACGGAAAAACTCCCAGTCTGCTGGTGTGCCGCGGCTATTATACGAGGACCTGTATTGCGGCAATGGATTTCCGTGACGGACATTTTAAGACGCTGTGGACGATAGACAGCGGCTTTGTTCCCATGCGCAATCCTTTCGCCCCCACACCGACAGGTGCATTCGGGACAGATCCGGATTACGGATTCATTGCGGGGCAGGGGAATCATTCACTTTCCACGGGGGATGTGGACGGAGACGGCTGTGATGAAGTGATCTACGGTGCCTGTGTGATCGACCATGACGGATCAGTCCTTTACAGCGGCGCTGGCTTCCTGAAGGACGGAAGATATCTCAACTGGGGACACGGTGACGCCATGCAGATGGCCGTGATCGATCCGGACCGGCCGGGGCAGCAGATCATGCATGTATTTGAGGATGGTTCCAACGCTCCTTACGGCGAAGCATTGGTAGACGCGGAAACCGGAGAGGTGATTTACGGTGAAGCCAGCGATGAGGATCTCGGACGCTGCATGACAGGAAAGATCGATCCTGACAAGCGCGGACTGCAGGTGTGGGTAAAGGAACTTCGTAATTGTGACGGTACCCGGAACTCATTACCGGTTCCGGGTACCAACGCGGCCATCCGCTGGTCAAAGGACCGTACAACACAGGTGACGGATGGCGTGGATTATGTACATGAAAAACATACGGGAATCATCAATGATCCTATCCATGGTATTGTGCTCAAGCCGCAGGGGACGCTGACAAACAACGGGACCAAGGGAAATCCGTGTCTCATTGCCGATGTTTTCGGAGACTGGCGTGAAGAATTGATACTGCGTCTTGAAGACAGCAGTGCGATACGCATCTATACAAACACCGATGTGGCAAACCTGAAAATGACAACGATGCTTCATGATGTACAGTACCGCTGCGGTGTCGCGTGGCAGAACAATTGTTATAATCAGCCTGTCTTTCCGTCCTTCTACTATGGAAACGACATGGATGAACTGTAAACCGCTGAAGAACTGATCCGTTTGGCATACTTACCTGCGGTGCCTTTTAAAGAGCTGCTTTCTGCAAATATCCCATTTATTGCAGAAAGCAGCTTTTTCAATTTGCCCGCAGATGTGGCTGCTTATGGATTTGTTGCTTTAACAAGCCAGGTCGCTGATCATATCACAGAAAGAAACCTTCACAGCAATCCATTTTTCGCAGACAATCCGCCACAAGCTTTGCCATGACAGCGGCACCGATGGCGTTAAAATGAGTCTGGTCATTATGACCGTCAGGGAAATTGGGATGACGGCCCTTCTCAAGAACAACAAATAACTTTTCCGTAAGCTCAGGACCGAGACGCAGAAAGAGCTCGCGGCTCATCTGCTTCAGATCACAGAGGGGGATACCGTTTTCTGATGCGAGCTTGCGGATCGCCGCGGGATACTCTCCGTGCGTGTAGAGCAGATCCCCGTCTCCCAAAAAATATCTGCGGCATACAGGAGTCACGAGAACGGGCTGCGCGCCCTTTGCGAGCGCGGCATCACAGATAAATTTCAGATTTTCGGGGAAGGTGGAATCAGGGTCCGTATGACGGGCCTCGTCCACCTTTTCATCGTTGTGGCCAAACTGAATCAAAAGCAGATCCCCCTGAGTCATGGCTTTCTCGACCGGCTCGAAAAGCTTTTGGTCCAGAAAGCTTTTGCTGCTTCTTCCGCTCAGCGCGTGGTTTGATACAGTGATCCCCTCGCGCACATATTCCTGTATTGCCCATCCCCAGCCACGGAAAGGGGGCTTGTTATTATCTACGGTAGAATCTCCGATAATATAGATAGTCGCCATAGTTACCACTCCTTCACGATTTGTTCAAGATCGATCGTGCACACCTGCGCGATGCCGTTTTCATCGGGATTGTTGAAAAGGATCATTTTTCCGTTTCTGCTGAAGGAAGGATGCTGATGATCCGCGCCCGTTTTGCAGGAACCGGTTGTGGCGATCAGCTTTGTCTTTCCTGTTTCCCGTTCTGTGAGTACGATCCCTTCCTGTACTTTGGTTCCAAGATAACTGATACGGTCCGCACAGAGCCATTTTCTGTCACGACTGAAGCACGGGTGCAGCAGCTGCTCGCTGCAGGCGGCCTCATCAAAATGGCGTCCGTCCTTATCGCCGATGATAATATGACCGGGAAGCTTCATGAATGCCATCTCGCTTCCGTCAGCGGCCCATACCTCATGCGTGATCCATTCGTTGGGATGCTCCACATAGTACGGACGCACATACCGTTCCTTTACATCAAACATCCATGTGCGTTGGAAGGCGTCACCTTCGGTTTCATGGATATAGAAGATCAGATTCTCATCTGTCGGGCAGATCTGTGCGTGTCCGAGTCTGAAATCCGTCTGATAGACGATTTCCGCTTCTTTTCCCGGATCCATGATCACAAGAGCATAGATCTTATTGGCAAGGTGATAGCTGCAGGCGATCCTTCCGGTATTTGCAGCGGTAAGGTGACCAGTGATCTGTCCGCCGGCGGGAAGCTCTCCGATCTTTTTCTGCTCCAGCGTTTCAAGATCAACGCTCCACACTTCATTTCCGTTTTTACAGGTATAGCCGATGTTACGGAAACGGTCTGTTGCAAACCCGAAGGTTTTGTCGGTTACCTTGGTGCAGCTTCCGTCCCGCACATCCGCGCGCCAGCAACATCCGCTGCCGTCACGTCCTGAAGGATCAGACTGCATAAAGAAGAAATAGCGGTCGTCAGCAGAAAAATTTTCACAGGTGAAGTAAAGCTTCGCGTGACGGTCAGGTCCTTCGGCATACTTTCTGCAAAGATAGCCTGTAACCGGGTCTCGATACTCGAACATATTGTTTTCATCTTCCTTTCATTTTTATAAAATGAATAATCACATTGAAAGCTCATTAACAGAATACTAATCACTTATTTATATCGATCCTTAACGCACGGATGCGTTCATCATACCGTACAGAAGCACCCTTTATCCATATGGCTAACGCGTTTACCTCCATCACCAGGATCCCTTCGTCTGTAAGATACGGCGCGCCATCCATTAATTCTTCATTTCCGTCGATCCTCAGGTGGGTTTCCCCGCATTCGGCAATGACCGTGCGGCCACCTGATTTGAGCGTAAGTGTACGGTTTATCTTGTCCCAATCATAATCAAGCGTTCCGGGAAGAGTCGTGCGTATTCTTTCAAGAATACAGATAACATTTCCCCAGATGCTGCCGTTCTTATTTACTGCCCTTACGCCACGGAAATCAGGTTCCTGCCCGTTGAACATTATTTTGCAGTATTCCTTGTCTTCAGGAGTATACTTCAACCGGTCAGATTCCGGGATAGCGTAAAAATATTCCTGATCAACGGAGAAGCCCGCTTTGTCCGGTAAGAGGAAAGCCGGTCTATCCGAAGACAGGGGAGAATTATCAGCAGGAACGGTTGTCAATTCAACAGATGCCGCAGGAAGCCCGGAAGCAGAAGCAGTCAGCTTCACTGTTCCGGGTCTGAGTCCGGCGCGGATGAAAACACGGTTTGTGCCGCATTCAGCGAAAACAAATGGCTTATGGATCACATTGTCCATTCTGTTGTTTCCGTCAAAACGTCCACTGTTATATCCGCCAAGAAAAACCGCGTCACCGGTCAAGGTAAAATTGATCTTATGATCGGCGAGAGGAACGATATTTCCATGCATATCCGTTATCAATACATCTACCATTGCGATATCTGTTCCGTTTGCTGAAAACCCGCATGGCGAAGTTATGGGCATCAACTGAATCGAAACGGCTTCATCAACGGTTTCAAGCCTGTCACGGCATATCTCTATACCATCGAAATCATATCCTACAGCCTCAGCATAGCCTTTCTCAAGCACATTGACTCCCGGAAAACTAAAGATGAAGCTGTGCTCCGGCTTGCTGCAGGTTCCGGCAAGCTGATGATTGATAAACAGTTTCACACTCGCAACCGGATAGGAGGCAACACAATAAACTGTTTTATTTGTCGGATCACGTCGCAGAAGCCGCTCTGTTTCCTGCCAGTATTTTCCGTTGAACTCTTTTTGCCTGTAGAAGTAATTACCGCCCTGAAGAGGTGGATAATTCCAGTGACCGAGTATTTTTACAGCCGGTTTCGTACTTTGCATGACACGGAATACATCAAAGCTTTGCTTTTTGATCCTTACAGGATCAACTCTGCCGCTCATTCTTCCGTTTTCGGACCAGGATTGACGCCCGTGCTGCGCTGAATCCGTCCAGCAAAGAGCGGCACATCCGCTGTAAAGGTGCTGACCGGAGGCACCGCCGACTCTGTGATTGAAGAATTCACTGTAACCAGCCGCGTTGGCAAGCGCGAGCGTTTCCTCGGTATGGTCATGGAAATCCATCCCTTTTTGTTTACCGCCGCCTTTTCCAACCCATTTACAGGGATAATCAAAATCGGGAGGTGTAAAATCATCCGGGATCCTTCTGGGTGCTTCTTCACGCGAATACTCTGTTTCAATTACCGGCTGCATCTCCGCAAAAAAGCGGGAGGCATGGCGGTTGAGCATAGTACCCGTATACTCGGCCTGGCTGACAGCTTCTTCTGTATTCAGCGAACGGCATCCCATAAAGCGACCGCCATCAGGATCCAGAGCCAGCTTCAGCAAGCGCATTTCCTGCATATGCTGAGGGGAGATTGAATTATTTCCCGCTTCCCAGAAAACGATCGATGGATGATTCCGGAATGCGATAATGATATTTCGCATCAGTTCAACACGCTGATCCCATTGCCGGCCAAAATTTTCCCGTTCCTTGTCGCCTGCCGGCTGCGTGACAACGATGCCGAACCTGTCGCAGGAACGAATGTCGGTCAGGCTCGCGGCGACATGCATGAAACGAATATGATTTGCGTTGCTTTCACGGATGAGAGACGCGTCGTAATCATGCATCCATTGCGGAACGATCCCGGCTGCTGCCCATTCATTTGTTGAACGCTGCGCATATCCGCGAAGCCATACCGGACGATCATTTATCAGAATGCCGCGATCCTTGTCATAAGCTGTTTTTCTGAAACCTGTTTCGATCACCTCTTCGTCCAGAAGACGGCCGTCTTCAAACAGGCGAATTCTTACTTTATACAGATTCGGTTTCGAAACAGACCAGAATCCGGTATTATTTAATATTCCTTCCAAGTGGAATGTGCTTGTACCGATAGAACTGAGCTTTGTCGGTTCTACATGATCCTCATCCGCAGGGATCCATTTTCCGCTTTGCGGGTCATGAGAGTACGCGTCTTCAGGCACAATAGTTAAGCGTTCACATAACCTTTGTGATTCCGGATGCGAAGCAGGAATGCTGAAACAGGAGGAGCACAGAATCTGTTCTTCATTGCCTGTTTTTGTATCTGAAATACTCAGTTCCAATCGAATATCCGCAGCCTTTGAGCGGAGATTCTTTACTTCCACTTCTGCGTTTACGCGAACACGATTGTTTGAAAAATCAAAATCAGTTCCGTAAATATAGGTTCCGTGAGTCTGAAGATTTGAATAAAGCGGAAGCGTCAGATATATGTCTTTTTTGAAGTGTATCCTGACAGGTTGGGTGATCCCGCCGAGTGTGGGATTAAAATCGTTGCAGTTCCAGAAATAGCCCACGCCTTCTCGATCAACAGGCACCTTTGCATCCTGCGACTGAAGATAATGCCCCGGAATGGCTTCAGGATGATTGGGCGTTTCAGCGATGCAAAAGGGAATGTTGCGGGTGGATGTATTATCTGTGGCGATCGCAATCACATTTCTGCCGGATGGATCAAGAAAGCGGGTAAGCTCAAAGCCGAAGGGGCCGACGCCCGCTTCATAGTATCCGGCTAAATGTCCATTCACATACAGATAACAGGTTTGACGGATTCCCTCAAACGCGATCAACACCCGGTCATTTCTGTTTTTGTCAGGAATAATGAGGGTATTTCTGTAAAAAGCAACGCATCGTGTTTGATGACTTCCGGCATCCTCGATCGGCTTGCTGAACAGATCGGCATCATTGAATGTATGCGGAAGAGATACATTCTCCCATGATGAATCATCATATTCAGGATGGTAAAACGGCAGATCACGTGTGTCAAGTGATGCCACGACAGCCTGATCCAGCGGGAACATATCTGTTTTCAAAAATTTCCAACCATGATGAAAGTAAAATACGCTCATTTCTTCTCACTTCCGTACTGATAATGAGGTAAGCTTGCCTGCGCGTACGCACTGAATCTCACCGCTGACCTCTATCCAGCAATCGTTCGAATTTGGATTATATACAAGACTGTTGTCCGTGCTGAAGCGAAGACGGGCAAAATCATCCAGACAGTCCATCAATTCGATATTTGTACAGTACCATATATCATCCTTACCGCCCATAAGCCGGCAGAAATCTTCTATACGGTCCCAGTTGTTTCGATCATTGAATTCATAGCTGTGTCCCCATACATACATGAGATAAAGATACTGCTTTTTGAACAGCCCGAGAAACTGTTCACCAAGTTCCATCAGGCGCGGATTGTTGTGATGACAGGTGGCCTGCCAGCGATAGGGATTTTCGGGAATAGAGAAGCTTTCCGAGGAGCCTACAACACGCGAATAACGTATTCCGCACATCGGGAGCAGCTCTTCAATATCTTTCGTTACAGAGCCGTTCGGGTAGGCAAGACCGCGAACGGGATAACCGCATATAGTTTCAAGATTCTGACGGTCATCCAGCACTTCCCGGGCAACCTCGGGAAGCGGGCAGCGTGCGATGGTAGGATGCGTCACTGTATGACAGGCGATCTCATGCCCGGAATAAAGCTGCGGAATCTCTTCAGGCTGAACCCGGTCAGGATCGTTGAAGATACCGCTGTTGAGATTGAACGTTCCCCGGATACCGTAGCGATTGAATATCTCAACCAGTTTTCTGTCCGCCAGCCTGCCGTCATCGTAGCTCATGGTCAATGCTTTATGTTTTCCACCAGGGAAGCAGCAATAAACTTTGTTCATGATTTCACCTTCCTTTCATGATAAACAGATGAAAATTTTGGTCTGATTACATAAATGCGTGCCGCTTTTTTTGAAAAAGCGACACGCGATGTGAGATTTCGGGGAGCCGTCAGATTCCGGATCTGACGGCTCCCACAGGAAGATTACTGCTGAGCCTTCAGGGCATCAGTGTATTCGGCCTTGATCATTTCGCCGCCTTCATCAGCCCACTGCTGCCAGATAGCACGAAGACCGGCTTCGTCGATCTTGCAGGTGATGTACTGTACATCAGCGTCGTTCAGCATGGTATCCAGAGTGGAACCGAAAGCGATGTAGGTTTCGCTGGTAAGAGTAGCGCAGGGGTTAGCAACAGCATACTTCGCGTACTCAATGTTGTTCGCGGCATATTCATCACGCAGGGGAGAAGAAGCAGTCGCGATGGTCAGATCGCCGGGAGTACCCATGTTCAGCTGGTTCAGGCTGCCCAGAACAGTGGCATTGTAATCGGTATAGGTCTTCTGGAGAGCAGCATCATCCTTGGCTTCTACAGGATAGAGATGACGGCATCCATCGTCCCAGATCCAGTAGTTGACATTCTCGATACCGGCGTTCAGAGCCATCTGGCCTTCAGGAGAGTTGCACCAGTCGAGGAATTTGAGAACCTTGGGCAGGTCTTCTTCCTTGATGGTCTTGGTCAGAGCAACCATTCCGGCATAGCCGGCGCTCTGAGGCCAAAGAGTGATGGAACCGTCAGCCTTCTTCAGAGCGGGGATCTCTTCAAAGATCTGCTCGGTCACGCCTTCGTTCTTTTCGAACCATTCCTGCTGACGATGAGCGTTATCGTTGCAGTCAAATCTCATGAAGCACTTGCCGGTGCGTTCCATGTTGTCCCAATCGCTGGAAGTAATGGTTACGAAATCAGGATTGATACCGCCGATCTCATACAGATGACGCAGCCAGTTCAGGCCTTCGATATAAGCGGGATGCTCATGCGCAGAAATCACATTTCCGTTCTCGTCAACACCCCAGGTGTTGGGGGCGCCGTAAGCAACGGTAATGATATTGATGGTGCCGACAGTGTAGTTGCCTACCATGTTCAGAGCATAGGTATCATCGCTGTAGGAAGCCAGGGCTTCGGCAAGAGCAGTCAGTTCTTCAATGGTCTCGGGCTCCTTGGTAATGCCGACCTTCGCGGCGATATCACTGCGATAGTAGATACCGGCACGGGGATAGGCACGGCTGCGGAAAATACCCATCACGTGGCCGTCGACGGCAGAGTTCTTATAGACCTGAACAGCATTTTCATGAGCCAGGTAGGGATAAGAAGCAGTGTCGAACACATAATCGGTCAGATCCCAGAAAGCACCGGCCTGAGCATTCTGAACGAATACGTTGTCACGGGAGGGGAAGGAAATGAGCATGGGCATATCCTTGGGAGTTGCGAGGGTAGTGGACAGAGAATCGCCATAGGTAGAGTTGGCGGCAAAGTGGATGTCCAGACGGACACCGGTCTTTTCCTCGATGTACTTAAGAACAGGATTGTCGGTCGCATTGAATTCGACTTCGGCATTCATGTCGGGAAGCATCACCGAAATGGTGAAGGGTTCTTCTGCAGCAGCGAAGCTCATCACACTGAGAGCCATCATTACTGCGAAGGCAAGGGCGAGCAGTTTCTTCATGTCTGAGTCCTCCTTACATAATTTGAACGGGCAAATTGACCCGCCAATAACGAATAATAAAGAATCATCCTTTCAGAGCGCCTACCATGACACCCTTTACGAAATACTTTTGCAGGAAGGGATAAACGCACATGATGGGAACGGTGGATACCACGATGACCGCCATCTTGACAGACTGAGCCGGCGGCTGAACAAAATCCGGATCCATGTTTGCCATTTCACCGGCCGTAGCATTGGCCATGATGATGATCTCGCGAAGAAGCACCTGGAGAGGCCATTTATCACGCTCGCTGTTCAGGTAGATCATTGCGCCAAAATACGCGTTCCAGTGTCCGACCGCGTAGAACAGACCGAAGGTGGCAAGAACAGGCAATGAAAGAGGAAGAACGATCTTTACCAGTATTCCTACATCCGAACAGCCATCCAGGCTTGCCGATTCTTCAAGCTCCTGCGGAATGCCCTGGAAGAAATTCTTGACGATCATCATGTTGTAGGCGCTGATTGCACCGGGAAGGAGAATAGCGAGAAAAGAACCCTTCAAGCCCAGAATACTCGCGTTGACAATGTACCCCGGAATCATTCCTCCTGAGAAGAACATGGAGAATATGACCATGTTCAGGAAGAAATTTCTGCCGCGCAGACGGGTCTTCGATAACGCATAAGCCATCGTTATCGTAAAGAAAAGATTGATCAATGTACCGGTCACGGTAATGAATATCGAGTTGCCGAAGGCCTGCACGATCCTGTTTGAGGAGAATATATACCGATAGGCGTCAATGGTGACATCTCTCGGTATAATGAACATAGGACGGGTAGACAATTCATACTCAGTAGCCAGAGAGGCACCGATTATGTATATGAAAGGCATGATCGTGGTAAACGCGATCAGGGAGAGGATGACATAATTGAAAACATCAAAGATCCTGCTTCCGACGCTGTTGTACGCGCTCACCGGACCGGATGATATCTTCATTGTGCCAGGAGTTTTTTTGTCACGGATCTGCATCTGTGTCATCGTAAAACTCCTTTCTCAGTACAGTCCCTGCTCACCGAGCAGATGAGATATCTTGTTGGTGGTCACAACGAGCGTAACGCTTACGATGGATTTCATAAGCCCTACGGCTGAAGCATAGCTGTATTGCGCGCTTTGCAGACCCTGCTGGTAAACAAACACATCAAGCGTCTGCGAAGCACTGCGGTTCAGCGCGTTGGACATAAGGATCAGATGATCATATCCTGAGTCAAGCACGCTTCCCATTCTGAGGATCAGCATAAGCACGATGGTGGAACGGATCGCCGGAAGAGTGATGTGCCACATTCTGCGTAACCGGCCGGCACCGTCTACCATGGCAGCTTCATACAGCTGTGTATCAACATTTGTTAAGGCGGCAAGGAAAATGATGGTGCCCCAGCCGGTTTCTTTCCAAATCGTCTGCCCGACGATCATCCAGCGGAAGGTATCGGGGGATGTCAGGTATTCAACGGGTTGCCCAAGCAGTTGATTAGTAAACTTGTAAACGATTCCGGTGGGACTGAAAAGAACATAAGTAATGGAAACAACAATAACGATGGAGATAAAATGCGGAACATACAGGAATGTCTGCAAAACCTTTTTGTACTTGAGCGAACGCATTTCGTTCAGCAAAAGCGCAAGAATGATGGGAGCAGGGAAATAGAGAGCGATATTCATCAGGCTGAGCAGCAATGTATTTCCGAGATATCGTGTCCAGCTTGATGATTTGAAGAAATACTGGAACCATTTCAAGCCGACCCATTTACTTCCGAACACACCGGAATAGGGGACATAGTTTTCAAAAGCGATCACAATGCCCCACATGGGTAGGTATTTGAAAATGATAAAGTAGATCAATCCGGGGAGAAGCAGCAAATAAAGCCAGCAATCCCGTTTAAGATCGGCGCGAAGACGTGTCCGGTACTCTTTGCCCTGACCGTACATGGCAATTCGTTCGGATCTTTTCATAAAAGTCAATCTCCTTTAAGCATCAATTCAGTCAGCATCAGGAATGTAAGCCCCTGCCCATAGGCTGTGGGAGTCACGATAATGTCTTTATAGTGCTGAAGGGTATGTCCCATGCCGGTCCCGCCGGATACGCCCTGAACAGCGCCGGTCTCGTCGATCTGTCCAAGCACTGCGTTTGCGGAAAGCATTCCCATATCATAATATTTTTCTTCCGGCAGCCATCCCAGCCGCACGCCTTTGATAATGCCATAGGCAATACCGGCGGTTGCACTGGTCTCACAGTATGTTTCTTCAACATCGATCAAAGTTGTGAACATACCGTTTACACGCTGCAGCTTCCATAAGGCAAGTACCTGATCCTGCCAGGCGGAACGGATCATCTTCATTGCGGCGCTGCTGCTCTTCGTGATGTCAAAAAGCTCAATAGCGGAAACCGTGAACCAGGCATTGCCGCGTGCCCAGAATGCACCTGCAAAATTATTGCGGCCGTCAAAGGTCCAACCGTGATAGAAAAGACCGGACTTTTGATCCTGAAGATAACGGATATGCATCAGGAACTGATATTCAGCTTCCGCGACAAGCTCGGGACGCTCCAGCACTATGCCGGCTTTTGCGAGAAACAGGCATACCATGAAAAGCGTGTCACACCAAAGCTGCTGGTAATGCTTGTTCCATACCGTGCAGTGCTGCAATCCGCCGTATTCGGTACGCGGCATTTCATTCAGCACCCAGTCCAGCCAGCTTTCGATCACAGGCAGATATTCAGCCTTTTTTGTTTCGCCGTAAAGACAGGTAAGCGTCAGAACAGGCGCTACTGTATTAACATTGCGGTGAGGCTGTTCGGCGCGTGAAAGCATGTCATCATACCAGCCGGTCAGATAATCGAGCACTTTTCTGTCACCGCTTTGCTGCCAGGTCTTGTAGATGCCATAAAGAGCGACACCGGTAGGCCACTCCCAGTTGTTCATTGTGAGATGGCCGCGAGAGGGATCGTTTCCGTCGGCGTTTTTCAGCATATTGAGAACCCGCCCGGCAATTTCACAGTAATTCATATTTTACACCTCGATCGCAAAATATTATACAATCACTTAACTATGCTGTCAATAGCTGAAAGCTCTTCGGCACTGAATTCAAGTTTTCCGAGCGATTGAACATTTTCGATGATCTGCTCCGGCTTGCTGGCACCGATAATGGCACTGGTAACGACCTGCTCTCTCAAGCACCACGCAAGCGCCATCTGGCTAAGCTTCTGCCCACGGCTGACAGCGATATCATTCAGCATGCGGATTTTCGAAAGCTGTTCCTCTTTTATACCTGAAGCTTTAAGATAACGGGGATCCTTTGCCGCACGTGAGTCTGCCGGGATACCATTAAGGTATTTTCCCGTGAGCAGACCCTGAGCCAGAGGAATAAAAACAATGCAGCCGATTTTTTTCTCCGAAAGAAGCTGTAACATACCGTTCTCTATCGAACGATCGAGGAGATTATATCTTGATTGCTCGATCAGGCATGGGGTGCCGAGCTTCTCCAGGATATCCGTCATACGGCGCGCTTCTTCGGGAGCGTAATTTGAAAGACCGATGTACAGCGCTTTTCCGCTGCGAACGATCTGATCAAGCGCTGAAGCGGTTTCCTCCATAGGAGTGTTCGGATCAGGTCTGTGATGATAGAATATGTCTACATATTCCAAGTGCATCCGTTTCAGACTTTGATCGATACTGGAGATCAGATATTTTCTGCTGCCGCCGTCTCCATATGGACCGGGCCACATATCATAGCCCGCTTTAGTTGAAATGATCAGTTCATCACGAAACGGCTTCCAGTCGTTTTCCATATGGCGACCGAAATTTTTTTCTGCTTCTCCGTAGGGAGGACCGTAATTGTTGGCAAGATCAAAATGTGTGATGCCACAGTCAAAGGCAGTACGAATCAAACTTTGCTGTACATCAAAAGGAGTGATCTCTCCGAAATTATGCCATAGTCCGAGACTGATGCACGGAAGCATCAAACCGCTGTTTCCGCAATGCCGGTACAGCATCCTGCCATCATACCTGTTTTTATCAGGAACATAGTCCATCTGCGCCACCTCCGATCAAAACGTCTCATTGTTTTCAAGCTTCAATGTTAGCGCTTTCAGTATACAACGGCATAAAATGAATGTCAACAATAATTTTTATCAGCGCATAGCCGTCTCGACCCTTGTATTATTTTGCCGCTATTTTCCCTGATAATATAAAAATGGGCTTATACAGATTCCTGCATCATTTCAAATAAACTGTCCTGACGCCGGATAAAATTTTATTGTGTTATTTTCAGAAAGCGCTTGCAAATCGTTTTTGAATGTGCTAATATGATTTCAGCCAAGTTTGATGAGGTCTGCATTATAGTGTTAGGGGGGTAAGCATGACGAAAACCGTCAGAAATGATTTGCGAAGACATCGCAATCTCATATATTTTAAAAACAACTGGCAAATGTATCTGCTTTTGCTGATACCTGTTGCCTTTGTTATCATATTTAAATACGCTGCTTATCCGGGTCTCAGGATCGCCTTTATGAATTATAAGCCGGCAAAAGGTTATTCCGGCAGCGAATGGGTTAAGTTCCAAACCTTTGAGAAGGTTTTCAAGGACAAAGATTTTATAAGAGCTCTGAAGAACTCGCTTATATTCAACTTTGCCGATCTCATTGTGGGGTTCCCGGTACCCGTGATCCTTGCGATAATGCTGAATGAACTCAGGTTCAAGAGATTTAAGCGTGTATCCCAGACAATTCTTTATCTGCCGCACTTTTTGAGCTGGGTCATCATTGCCAGTGTAGCTCTCAGCCTTTTCAAGCCAGAGACCGGTCTGGTAAACATCCTTCTGAAAAACGCGAAGATCGTTGAGAAGGGTATTCCCTTCCTTACTGAAAAGTGGCATTGGGCAGGTTCCTATCTTTTGATCGGAATCTGGCAGAACATGGGATGGGGCACCATCATATATCTCGCGGCCATTACCGGTATCGATGCCGAGCTCTATGAGGCGGCAACGATCGACGGCGCAGGGCGCTGGAGAAAAATATGGAATGTCACATTGCCCTGCATCAGAGGCACCATGGTAACGCTTCTTATCATGAATCTCGGACGCGTGATGGGCTCCAACTTTGAACGGCTCGACGCGCTCGGAAATGTTCAGGTGAAGGAATTCCAGTATCAGCTTGCTATCTATATTTATGAAAAAGGACTGGCCGGAAATAACTTCAGCCGTGCAACTGCCGTTGGTCTTTTCCAGAGCCTGACAGGGCTGCTGCTCGTACTCGCGTCTGATTTCGTTGCAAAGCGACTCGGCGAAGACGGATTGCTTTAAGAGAGGAGGACGATAAGATGTCTGTATATAACGGAAGCACAGTATCAGGTGCAAACAGAAAATCCAACCACAGCAGGCTGAACAAAGTAAGGGTATCCGATTTCGTTATCGCGTTCGTGATACTCATCCTCAGTCTTACCTGCATCCTTCCGTTTATCCATATCGCCGCAAAAAGTGTTTCATCTAATACAGCTGTGCTTTCAAAAAGAGTCTATCTTGTTCCCGACGGATTTAATGTAGATGCCTACGCTTCTATTTTCAGAGACGGCCAGCTCACACACAGCCTGCTCTATTCGATCCTGATGACTGTCCTCTTTACCGCGGTCGGTATGATCGTAACTGTATGCGCTGCGTATCCGCTGAGCAGAAAAAGTCTGAAGGGTCGCTCGTTCTTTGCGTTCATTCTGATGTTCACGATGTACTTCAGCGCCGGTCTGATTCCCGAATATCTTTTGATGAAGGATCTTCATCTTTTGAACACGATCTGGGTCCTGGTGCTGCCGCTCGCGTTTTCCCCGTACAATATGCTGATCATGAAGTCTTTCTTTTCAAGTACCATCCCAGAAAGCCTGTATGAGGCAGCACATCTGGATGGAGCGAATCATTTCCAGATCCTGTTTAAGATCGTGCTGCCGCTCAGCAAACCGATCCTCGCTACGATCGCCCTTTTCTACGCAGTCGGACGCTGGAACGCGTACGCTGACGCGAAATACTATATCACAACGAAATCCCTGCAGCCTTTGCAGTATCTGCTGAGCAACATGGTGCTGAATTCCGGTGCGGACGCGGTATCGCTCAATGAAACCGCTTTGGTCGAATCCACGCCAGAAGTTCTGCAATCCGCTACAGTTATGTTTGCCACCATACCGATCATTCTGGTATATCCCTTTGTACAGAAGTATTTTGTACAGGGAACGATGATCGGCGCGGTAAAGGGTTGATCGAGGTATTAACGGGGCATGCCCCCGGAATAATACAAAAAGAATAGGAGGAAAGAAGAATGAAACGCATCCTGTCCCTGATCCTGGCACTGGCGCTCCTGCTCGGAGTTGCCGCTGTCGCCGGCGCTGAAGTTCCCGCAGACTGGGAACCCTTCGCTGAGAGAGTCACCATCTCCGTACCTGTGTACGACCGTTCCAAGGAAGGTTATCCCGCTGTAGACGATAACTATTGGACCAACTGGATCCAGACCGAATTCGGTGACAAGTACAACATCACTGTCAAGTATATCGCCATTCCCCGCGGCGATGTAATGACCAAGTATTCCATGCTGATCGCCGGTGGAGAAACCCCCACGATCATGATGGAATATGACTATCCCAAGGTATCTGAGTGGGCAAATGACGGAGCGATGCAGGTCATTGATCTTGAAGCTTTCAAGGCTGTTGCCCCCGCCTTCTACCAGAAGATGGTAGACAACAATCAGCTTGGCTACACCAAGCTGGGCGGTGAGGATTACTTCGTGCTGACCGAGCGTCCTTACTACAACACCACCTACACCTTCGCCACCTTCTGCCGTATGGACTGGCTGCGTGCTGTAGGTTATGATCATGTTCCCGCGAACTATGCCGAGTACAGCGATGCGATCGACAAGATCATCGCTGCCGGCCTGACGGACAAGGCTCCTCTTGGACTCGGTCTGCCCGCGAATGCCTATGTACAGAATTTCTCATTCCGTGATTTCCCTGTGGACGAGGCTGAATGGGCGATGCATTCTTCTCTGGGCACCGCTTCTCTTTCCTGGGAAGCTACCAGAAGATATCTGAAGCGCCTGAATGCCGAATACAACAAGGGCTGGTATTCTTCTGAATTTGACCTGGATACCAACACCGCCGGTGCCGCTTCCGACCAGCTGCAGGCTGATTTCATCAACGGCAAGACCTTCAGCTACGGCGGATACATGGGCGCGAATGTCAGCTGGCTGACCGCCTTCTATGAGAACAATCCGGACGCCGAGCTTGCTCTGGTTTCCAACTACATGGTTGAAGAACCCGGTGTCGTTGATCATGTGACCTTCCGTTCCGACAACCCCTTCGGCATGATCGTCGGCTTCGCTCATGACGCTACCCCCGATCAGCTGAAGGCTGCCTGGATGCTGATGGAATGGATGATCCAGCCTGAAAACCTGTTCGTTCTTGAAAACGGTGTTGAAGGCGTCACCTACACGCTCGATGAAAACGGTCTGCCCGTTGTAAACGCTGATTACCGCGGACCTGAAATGCTGAACCACAATTGCAATATCGATATGACCTGCCTGGTTCATGCCGCAAAGACCATCGGAACCATCGAGCAGTCCATCGCCGCCCTGGCTCCTCAGGGTCTGCCTGTAGATTTCACTCAGGCTCTGATCGACAATTATTATGATCTGAAGAAGATCGCCGATGAAGGCCATTCCTATTCCGATCCTATCTTTGCCGTAACCATCGAATCCGAATCCGAATACACCGCGTCTCTGCTGAGCCTCTATCAGGAATACTTTGTAAAACTGGTCAAGTGCTCTCCCGATGAGTTTGACGCTCTGTATGAAGAACTGAGCAAGGAATACCTCGAAGCTGGCTATCAGGAGATCATTGATGAACGTCTTGAAGCCTATGAAGCCGGCAACACCACCAAGCTGCCTAAGTAATTCTATGTAACTCGGGGCACCGCCGTTGGCGGTGCCCTTTTGTTAAGGAGATACAGTATAATTATCCGATAGGCAGAAGATCGCTGTAATTGTATGGTATTGCCATAAAGCAGATATCATGATAAATTATTGAAGTGGGCAGCCGGTACTACACAAAGCAGTATAAAACGTGATATATTATTATCTGTTAATCGTATATCTTGAAAGGGAGTTGATCATCATGAATGAAACAGGAAACAATACGATCTACGAGGTGGCGAAGGAAGCAGGCGTTTCCATCACCACGGTTTCCCGTGTTCTTCATGGAAAAGATACAGTTTCACCGGAGACGCGTAAGAAGGTCGAAGATGTGATTCATAGGCTCAATTACCGCCCCAGTGCTATTGCACGCGGTCTGACAGGTCAGAAAACTAACACGCTCGGCATCATTCTTCCGAAATTGACAAATCCGAACTACGCAATGATTTTCAACGGCGCCTACGAAGAAGCGCGCCTGCATGGGTACTCGATTTCTCTTTTCCCCTGGAAAAGCTTGAACGCGCAGGAGTATAATCCTGCACTGATGCTGGCTGAGCGGCGTCTGGACGGTGTTATCGTAAATGTTGAATATCTGACGCCGGAAGATATGGAATTACTGCGCCGCCAATTGGATGAGCTTAAGCTTTATATGCCCATCGTGCTGATCGGCTGCGTTCCGGAAACATTGGATTTTCCGACGATTCGTTATAACAATGCTGAATGGACAAAAAAAATCGTGAATGAGCTGACTGCTCTCGGTCATGAGAGGATCGCCTTTATCGGCGGAAATGAAGAGGACCGGTATGAATACCGCCGCGATATAGGATATATGGAAGGTCTGAAAGAAGCAAAACTTCCGTTTATCAGAAATTATCGTGTTTATTGCCGTGCAACCCCTGAAGCCGGTGAAAAAGCGATGCACGAGATTTTTGACGATCTCCAGCCCCGCTACTGGCCTACTGCCGTGATCGCGATCAATGACCTCGTTGCACTCGGATGCCAGAAGGTAGCATCCGAATACGGTCTCAAGATACCGCGTGATCTGAGCATTTTCGGATGTGATAATCTGTTCTTCTCCGCTTTCAGCAATCCTCCGCTTTCGACAGTTGATACCAAGCAGCAGGAGATAGGCGCCCGTGCGGTAAGAATGCTGCTGGAGAACAGCCAGGGGAGAGAAGACGCGGATTGGGAGCTGATCATTACCGGTTCTATCGGAAAAGCCATCTCCAGAACATAATATCCGCTATGATTATGAACTTTTGAAAATTTACGTCTGAATGATCAAAATTTGTATAATTTTCTCTTGCAAATCACAAATCTTTATGATAAAATTCAAGAGATCACGCACGCGTACGGATCTGCCGCTTGTGCCGTAATGGTGTCCGGCAGAGACGAAGCACGCGGTGGAAAAACAAGGAGGAAGAAAAATGGCTGTCATCTCTATGAAGCATCTTCTGGAAGCCGGTGTACATTTCGGCCACCAGACCCGTCGCTGGAACCCCAAAATGGCTCCTTACATCTTTACTGAACGCAATGGTATCTATATCATTGACCTTCAGAAGACTGTTAAGAAAGTCGATGAGGCTTACATGTTCATCCGTAACCTCGCGATGGAAGGCAAGACCGTACTGTTCGTAGGCACCAAGAAGCAGGCTCAGGAAAGCATCCAGAGCGAAGCTCTTCGCTGCAACATGTACTATGTCAACAACCGCTGGCTGGGTGGCATGCTCACCAATTTCCGCACCATCCGCACCCGTATCGAACGCCTGAACACCATTGATAAGATGGAACAGAGCGGTCAGTTCGAAGTGCTTCCCAAGAAGGAAGTCATCAAGCTGCAGAACGAGCGCACCAAGCTGGAAGCCAACCTCGGCGGTATCCGCGAAATGAAGAAGCTGCCCGGTGCCCTTTTCGTGGTCGATCCCCGCAAAGAGCATATCGCTGTGGCCGAAGCCCGTACTCTCGGTATTCCAATCGTAGGTATTGTTGATACCAACTGCGATCCCGATGAGATCGATTATGTAATTCCCGGAAACGATGACGCTATCCGCGCTGTTAAGCTGATTGCCGGCAAGATGGCTGATGCTATCCTCGAAGGCAAGCAGGGTGAGCAGAGTGAAGAAGCTCCCGCTGAAGAAGCTGCTGCCGAAGCTCCCGCTGAGGAATAATTAACGATTAATAGGAGGATAAACTCATGGCTGATATCACCGCCGCAATGGTAAAGGAACTTCGTGAGCGTACACAGGCCGGTATGATGGACTGCAAAAAGGCGCTCGTTGCCAAAGACGGAAACATGGATGAAGCAATTGCCTATCTGCGTGAAAAGGGACTTGCCGCCGCTTCCAAGAAAGCCGGCCGTGTTGCTGCCGAAGGTGCCGTTGAAAGCTACATCCATATGGGTGGAAAGATCGGTGTTCTGGTTGAAGTAAACTGCGAGACTGACTTTGTTGCAGGTTCAGAAACCTTCAAGGAACTCTGCCACGATGTTGCTCTGCAGATCGCCGCTTCCAATCCGCTCTATCTTTGCAAGGAAGATGTTCCTGCCGAAGTACTTGAGAAGGAAAAGAACATTCTGCGCGAGCAGGCTCTCAACGAAGGCAAGCCTGAGAAGATCGTTGATCGCATGGTAGAAGGACGTATCAAGAAGTATTATGACGAGAACTGCCTCCTCGAGCAGGCTTTCGTTAAGAATCCTGATATCACCATCGCTACCCGTGTTCAGGAAACCACTCTTGCTACCGGCGAAAAGATCTCTATCCGCCGTTTCGTTCGTTATCAGTGCGGAGAAGGCATTGAAAAGAAGGAAAGCAATCTGGCTGATGAAATCGCCGAGCTGACCAAGAAGTAAGATCAATAAGAAAAGTGTTGCGCCTTTCGTGCAGCACTTTTCTTTTTTATAACTGAGGAGTGAAAAACGATGGCAAAATACAAAAGAATTCTTTTGAAATTAAGCGGTGAAATGCTGGGTGAGAACGGCAGGCTGTTTGATTTTGAAAAGATTGAAAAAGTAGCAAATGTGCTGAAATCCGTAGTAGAATCCGGTACTGAATTGGGCGTAGTGATCGGCGCCGGTAATATATGGCGCGGCAGAAGCGGCGGCGGGATGGATCGTGTTGCGGCAGATCAGATGGGAATGCTCGGAACGATCATTAATGCGCTGGCTGTAAAGGATGCGGTGATCCGTCAGGGAGGAAAAGCGTGTATATTTTCTGCCATTGAAATGAACCGTGTATGTCCGCTTTATACGGCTGAGGATGCGCGTAAGAAAATGAGCGAGGGATATGTCGTATTCCTTGCCGGAGGAACAAACAACCCGTATTTCAGCACAGATACCGGTGTCGCGCTCAGAACAGTTGAACTGAACGCTGACGCGATCTTCCTTGCGAAGAATATCGACGGCGTATATACAGATGATCCGAAAAAGAATCCCGAAGCCACACTGATTCGTTCGATATCATATGAGGAAGCACAGGAAAAGCATCTGAAGGTGCTTGATGCTGCTGCCTTTGCTCTTTGCAGCGAGAACAGGGTGCCCATCATGAGGGTGTTCGGACTCTTTGAGCCGGAAACAATTCTGGCTGTGCTTGACGGGGATGACCGCGGCACAACACTGTACCCGAGAACATAACACCTACCGGCAGTCCGAAAGGGCTGCTGTTTTATTATCGGAACTAAAAGTGAGCACATTTTCTGTTCGCAATAATGTATTTTGCATAAAGAAGAACCCTTATTTCAATGCATTTACATATGTTACATCATTAACATTATTTTGAAACAGATTTTCAATGGTATTTAACATACTGCTTTGGTATAATACTGATGGTATATTGTATGCCAGATAAAATTTAGGAGGGATTCTCATGTTAAAAAAGGTTCTGCTCAGCGCCGTGGCGATTTGCATGATACTGGCGTGCGCATTTCCTTTCGAGGCTCTTGCCGAACAGGAAAGAAAAGAGCTGCAGCTTCCCTATAGCCAAACAGATTTGAAAGGTATTCTTTCTGTCGGTTCCAAAGGGATCAATGTGATGCGTGTTCAGAAAAGGCTGAAATATTACGGCTTTTACTACTACGGCACCGTTAACCCGGATGGTATCTACGGAAACACGCTCAAGCAGGCTGTCATCCGCTTCCAGAGGGCAAATAACCTGAAGGTTGACGGAAAAGTAGGTTATAACACATGGGCTCTGCTCATTTCAGACACTGCCGTCAAAAAGAGCGATGATCCCCTCACAAATATCCTTGTCCGCGGCGATCACGGTACTGAAGTTGAGGAAATGCAGGACCGTCTTAAGTATTACGGGTACTATACCGGTAAGGTAGACGGCAGCTTCGGCAGCCAAACAGAAAACGCGGTAAGAGCCTTCCAGGCTAAAAACGGCCTCAAGGTGGACGGAAAGATCGGTGAAGATACCAGAAGCCTTCTCCGTTCCAATGATGCGATCGCCAAAACGGATCCCACTTTCGAGCGTATCGAAAAGGGTGATACCGGCGCGCGTGTTGTTGAGATACAGAATGTCCTCTACGCGACATATTATTATGATGGCAACATTGACGGTATCTTCGACAATGATGTACGCACTGCAGTGATCAATTTCCAGCAGTCCGCCGGTCTTCAAGCCGATGGTATCGTAGGTGAAAAAACCTACAATGCGCTTGTAAACGGTACCGCGAGGATATTCAACGGCGGTTCTCCCAAGCGTACATTGCAGCGTACGATGCGCGGATATGATGTGTATGTTCTGCAGCAGAAGCTGGCCGAAATGAATTATCTGAACGTGATCCCTCATTGGGGATATTATGATAATGATACCGTAGCTGCTGTAAAGAGTTTCCAGAAGAATAACCATATCAACGAAAGCGGTGTATGCGATATTCAGGTCCGTCGCTATATCTGGCCTTCCGAGACGGTTCCCGAGAGTGAAGAAGAGACTGACAGCGTCAATACGACTCTTCGCATGAACGATCACGGTGCTGCAGTGGCCAATCTTCAGATGAGATTGAAGGCCGCAGGTTATCTGATCGGTGATTCGGACAGCATTTTCGGCACAGATACCGAAAAAGCGGTCAAGAGTCTGCAGAAGAAATACGGTGCGAAGGTCGATGGCATCTGCGGACCGATCACCTGGGCGATCCTGCAGATCGAGCTTGACAATGTGGATAACGCGGAGCCTGAATTGGTCGATCCCGAAAAGCATGCTTATACCACGCCGCTCAGGAAACTGTATGCCGGTACCTCCGGTGTAGCGGTGACCAAGCTTCAGCAAATGCTGGTCGATGCGGGATTCCTTTCTTCCTCTGATGTGGACGGAAAATTCGGCCCCATCACAAAGCAGGCGGTCATTGATTTCCAGACTTCCGCGAACATTGCCGCAGACGGAATTGTTGGCAGCAAGACCTATGTCGCGCTGTACGAAGCACTTGGCATAAACTGATAAGTTAACGCGATCACGGAGCTGCCGCAGAAACAGAAACTGCGTCAGCTCCGTTTCAAATATTCAATATTCTGTCTGTTTTTACAGAAAATGAACTGTATACATATCAAAGCAAAAATAATGCTTGCCATATCGGTAAAAAATCTGTAAAATATAAACAGAAATCAACGGAGGTGTCTGCAATGTATAAAGAAGTGATCGACAACACAAAAGACAAAATGGTGAAAACCGTAGAGTTCTACAAGAAAGATATGCTTTCTCTGCGTGCCGGAAGAGCTAATCCGCAGATTCTGGACCGCATTACTGTAGATTACTACGGAACTTCCACCCCGCTTAAGCAGATGGGCAACATCATGTCTCCCGAACCCCGTCTCCTTACCATTTCACTTTGGGATCCGAAAGCGATTCCGCTTGTTGAGAAGGCGATCCTCAAGAGCGATCTGGGGCTCAATCCTTCCAATGACGGAAAACTGATTCGCCTGGTAGTACCCGAGCTGAACGAGGAACGCCGCCGTGATCTGACCAAGATTGTCAGAAAGGGTGCCGAAGAAGCGAAGGTAGCGGTACGCGGAATGCGCCGTGATGCGATCGAGCAGATCAAAAAGCTCAAAAAAGATTCTGTGATCACCGAGGATGATCAGCGTAAAGCTGAAGATGAAATGCAGAAGGTGACCGATTCCACAATAAAGGATATCGATAAGATCGCTTCCGACAAAGAAAAGGAGATCATGGAAGTTTGATGCCTGATCTGACCGGAATGAGTGTAGACGACGCATTACGGATCATGAAAGAAAACGGGGTTGAGGGGCAGGTGCATATCACATCTGCCCCTACCCGTAATACATCAGATTCGATAAGGCTGGAGAAAGGGGAAACGCGGGTGATATGCGTACGCGGCAGCACCGTTATCGCTACCCGCTTTTTAGTCTGTCCGCAGGAAAATAGATAAATGAGTGAAAACAGATTACCGCGACATGTCGCCATCATTATGGACGGAAACGGCCGTTGGGCCGCTAAGCACAAATTGAAAGTGGCTCTCGGCCATAGACAGGGCGTTGAAACGCTGCGTGATATCATACGCGAAACAAGCGATATCGGTATCTACGCTCTTTCTTTATATGCGTTTTCAACCGAAAACTGGAAAAGAGATAAAGATGAAGTTGATGCATTGATGATGCTGATACTGGAGTTTTTCAAATCTGAGATCGATGAACTGGACGCAAAAAACGTATGTATCAGGATCCTCGGAGATAAAGCCGCTCTTCCTGAGGCACAGCAGAAGGCTCTTTGCGATGCTGAAAAGCGCACCGCCGGCAACACCGGTCTTCACCTGAACATTGCGATCAATTACGGCGGCAGAAATGAGCTTGTAACCGCAGCGCGGGAACTGGTAGCACGGGTATCAGCAGGCGAGATCCTGCCCCGGGATATCGACGAAAACATGTTTTCATCATGTCTTTATACAGCCGGTCTCCCGGATGTGGACCTTTTGATCCGTACGAGCGGAGAAATGCGGATCAGTAATTTTCTATTATGGCAATGTGCATATGCCGAATTTGTTTTTCCGTCGGTATTGTGGCCGGATTTTACGCTGAAGGAATACCATCAGGCGTTGGATAGCTACATGACGAGGGATAGAAGATTCGGAGGAAGGAATAAATGAAAACGAGGATCATTACCGGCGTGCTTCTTGCTCTATTGCTTGCGGTCGCTCTCTACTTCGGAGGCGTTGTCTGTTCCGTATTGCTCATTTTGTGCGTATGTCTTTCAATGTACGAAATGTATAAAGCCCTGAACTTCTGCGGTCATAAATGTCTTGTATGGCCCGCAGGCTTATGTGTTTTGCTTTCTGTTCCCCTCTTTATGTATGTGAAGGCAAGTGTTTCCCTGATCGTAACCATGGCCGCGGCTACATCCATGCTGATAACGACATTTATTATGATTCGTTCTGAACCGAAGCTTGAGGATATCGGCGCTTCGCTTCTGCCTATGGTATCGGTGCTTATACCCGGCATGTGTTTGCTTGGGATCGTCAGAAACGCGCATGATGCAGACGGAAGCCGCCTTCTTGAGCTCACTCTGCTTGTGCTTTCGTTCGGAGTGCCCTTGTTCGGAGATATGCTTGCCTATTTTATCGGCAGAAAATACGGAAGAACTAAGCTTTGTCCTGCCGTAAGCCCGAACAAAACAGTGGAAGGTGCTGTGGCTGGTTTGGTCGGAAGCATCATTTTTGCGATCGCATGCTACTTGATCTTTGGCATTTTCGGTACTGTTAATCCGTTCTGGCATTTTCTGCTGCTGGGCCTTTTCGCAGGGCTTGCCGGTCAAACAGGCGACCTCTTTGCTTCGATCATCAAGCGTCACTGCGGCGTAAAGGATTACGGAAATATCTTCCCGGGACATGGCGGCATGATGGACAGGCTGGACAGTGTTTACTGGGCAAGTGTCATTATCTATATTTATCTTAACTGGATCAGTTACTGAGAGGATAAAATGAGGCGAATTGCTGTACTGGGCTCAACCGGTTCTATCGGAAAACAAGCCCTTGAGGTGCTTGCTCTGCACAAAGACATGTTTTCTGTCTTCGCTTTGTGCGCGTCTTCAAGCTTTGACTTGCTTTTTGAACAGGCAAGACAAACAGGCGCGCCTGTACTTGGGCTTGTAAACAAACCTGAAACGATCCCGGAGGATCTGAAAAGCAGAGAATGGTATTTCGGTAAAGACGCTCCCGAGAAAATCGCGTCTCTGAGTGAAACCGATGATGTGTTGGACGCGATCGTCGGTCTGGCCGGGATCGGCTCAGTTATCGCGGCAAGAAAAAACGGAAAAAGAGTTCTGCTCGCGAACAAGGAAACACTCGTCGCAGGCGGAAAGCTGATCATGGATATGTGCCGCGATGTAAACGGCGTCCCTGTGCTTCTTCCGGTAGACAGTGAACACAGCGCGATTTTTCAGTGTCTGCAAGGTGAAGAAGGCAATCCGGTTGAAAGGATCTGGCTCACAGCATCAGGCGGACCGTTTCGGTCATTTTCAAAACAGGAAATCGAAAACGCCACTGTTGAACAGGCGCTTGGTCACCCCACCTGGAGTATGGGGAAGAAGATCACTGTTGACAGCGCAAGCATGTTCAATAAAGCACTTGAGATCATTGAGGCCAGATGGCTGTTCGATACGGAGCCCGAAAGGATCACAGTAGCTGTTCATAAACAGTCCGTTGTTCATTCCATGGTGGAATTTGAAGATGGCGCCATCAAGGCGCAGCTGGGTGTGCCGGATATGAGAGTGCCTATCCTGTACGCGATCACTTATCCGCAAAGAGCAGATACAGGTGTTAAAAGACTTACTTTTGACTTACTATCAAGCCTGACTTTTGAGAGACCTGACACAGAAAAGTTCCCATCCATTTTACTTGCTTACGATGTACTAAAGGCAGGCGGCGCTTCAGCGTGCGTATTGAACGCGGCCAATGAAATTGCAGCGAATGCTTTCCTGCAGGGGCGAATCCGTTTCGGTGATATCTACCGCACGGTGAATGATACGCTGCAGCGGACGGGTCATCTTCCGCTTGAATGTATTGAGGATATATTTGAAGCGGATCATAAAGCAAGGGCTGAAGCGACAGCGATCATTTGCAAAAGGAGCATGTGATGTCATTAGTGTATATTCTCCTTGCCGTGCTGATGCTGTGTTTTCTGATACTTATCCATGAAGCCGGGCATTTTGCTGCGTCAAGATTGATGAAAATTCCCGTTAGAGAATTCAGTATAGGTTTCGGCCCGGTCATCTATCAGAAAAAAAGTAAAAAAAGCGAGACACTGTTTTCCATCAGGTGGATCCCGGCGGGTGGATACTGTATGTATTACGGCGAGGATGATCCGAAAAGCGGTCAGAAATTCGCGAAGGATGATCCGCGTTTACTGAGCAATCAAAACGTGTGGAAAAGGCTTTTTGCCGTTTTGATGGGGCCGGTAATGAACTTTGTTCTGGCGTTCGTTGTTTGTGTCGTGTTTGTGATTTGTTCTTCGGGAATCGTCAGGCAGGATTATTCCGGGCATTTTCCCCGTATTGATGAGGTCGTTCCCGGGTCCGCGGCGGAAGAAGCCGGTATACAGAAGAACGACCTTATCGTGAAGATGGGCGAAAAAGATATACTGCTTTCATCAGATGATTTTGTTACCATGATCGCGGTTGACGATTCCGATTATGTACTGGTAAAAACGAATTATGAAGCTGTGTTACAGGAAGCAAGCGTCCTCATCGGCAAAGAAGTAAGTGAGAGCACTGATTATCTGCCGTTAACTGTAAAACGCGGTGAAGAAACAATCTCTCTGGCTGTGCAGCCGCGTACAGACGCTGAGGCCGGAAAGAAGATGCTGGGCATTCAGTATAATATTTCCGATGCAGAGCCGGAAGCGGTTGCCGGTGCATTTTCGCTACTCGGCGAAAGTGCTGTGTATATGTACGAAACCGGTAAGCAGATCATCAGCGGACTGGGACAGATGTTTTCAAGCTGGAACAACCTTACCACCATGGGATCCGGACCTGTCGGGGCAGTTGAACAGATTGCAAAACAAACAGAGCAGTCAGGATGGATCGCATATGTTGACCTGCTGATCATCATCTCTGTCAACCTCGGTCTTCTGAATCTGCTTCCTTTTCCGGGACTGGACGGAAGCCGCGTCGTTTTCCTTCTGATCGAAGGGATCAGAAAAAAGCCGGTTCCTGCTCAGGCCGAGGCCTACGTCCATTTAGGCGGCTTTGCTCTGCTTTTACTTTTGTTTATTGTGCTTACATATAATGATATTCTGAGAATTTTCGGCATGTAAAGGCGGTGATAACATGAGCAGTTGCGCTGTTAACATCAAGGATATGAAAATAGGCGGAGGCGCTCCGGTTCTGATTCAGTCTATGACCAATACCGACACAAGGGACGTTGAGGCAACACTGGATCAGATCAAGGCACTGGCTGCAGCCGGCTGTGATATCGTGAGGTTTTCTGTATATGACCGACTGTGCGTAGGAGCGGTAAGATCGATCGTGGACAGAAGCCCCATTCCGTGCGTTGCTGATATCCATTTTGATCATAAGCTCGCGATCGGCGTCATGGAAAACGGCATCCATAAGCTGAGGATCAATCCGGGAAATATCGGAGGGGTCGAAAAAATACGCGCGGTTGTGGACTGTGCCAGAATGCACCATGTCCCCATCCGGATCGGTGTTAATTCGGGCTCACTTGAAAAAGATATTCTGGACAGAAACGGCGGTGTAACCGCTGCCGGTATGGTAGAAAGCGCGCTCAGACACGCAAAACTGCTTGAAGAACAGGGCTTTTATGATATTGTGCTGTCTTTGAAGGCGAGCGATGTAAAGACAACTGTAGAGGCCTATCGTCTCGCTTCAAAAAGCTGCGATTATCCGCTTCATCTCGGAGTGACCGAAGCCGGTCTGCCGGGAAGCGGTACTGTTAAGAGCGCGATAGGCATCGGTTCTCTGCTGCTCGACGGGATCGGTGATACCATTCGTGTTTCACTTACCGCCGACCCCTGTGAAGAAGTAAACGCAGCTCTGGAGATCCTGCGCGCACTCAAAATAAGGGAAGGTATTTCCTTTGTATCCTGTCCCACCTGCGGCAGGACACGTATCGATGTTGCGGATGTGGCGCGGAAAGTGAAGAAGGAATTTGAAAATATAAAGGCTCCCGTCCGTGTAGCGATCATGGGCTGTGTTGTGAACGGCCCGGGTGAAGCCCGCGGGGCAGATGTGGCGCTTTGCGGCGGAGATAACTGCGGAGCATTATATATACATGGCAAGTTTATCAGAAAGCTTACCGGTGACCTTGCCCAGGAAATGATCGCGGCTGTCAAGGAGTATCTGCATGACTTATGATGAGTTGTTGTCCCGAATCAGTACTGCACTGCCCGAAACAGAAGGCAAGCTGACTGTTGAGAAGGTAAAGTACAACAAAGAAGAGAACAAAGCCGTTTTTTCGTTTCTGAGCGACATACTGATCGGCGAACGCGGCTTCATGACGATCAAGAAGGTCATATCCGACGCGGTCCCGGAGGTAAAAATCTCTGTCAGGATCGCAAGCCCGTCCCTTGCTTCGGAGTTTCTCAGAAATCCCGATAAGCTTTCCGGTACGCTCAACACTTATATTGTACGCAACTTTCCTTCCGCTGCCGGTTGGGAATTTGATTTTCACTGGAGCGCCGGTAACGGAAAGGTATATCTTGAGGTACCTGATCAGTTTGCTATGGAATGCCTCAAAAAGAACGGTGTTGAGCAGAAAACGGCTCAGGCGATATATGATGTATTCCGTCTGGATACCGATGTCTATCTGCGCGTAAATGGCGATTATGAAAACCGTATCCGTCAGATCCGTGAAGAAAGAGATCAGCAGGATCGTATAGAAAAAGAACAGAGCGAGCTGAGAATGGCACAGGTAGCTGAACAGGCCAAAGAACCTGCCGCTGAGAAAAAGCTCTCCGATGTGATCATCGGCAGAAGCATTGCCGGAGATCCGGTATCCATCAACACACTTACTTCCGAAAGCGGTATGGTCATAGTGCGCGGCAAAGTATTGAATGTTGAAACAAAGGAAACAAAAAGCGGTGAGGCTGTCATTCTTTCCTTTGCTGTTACCGATTTTACGGATACGATCAAGTGCAAATCCTTCCGCTACTACCGTCAAAGAAATCCCCGAAAAGATGATGAGGGAAATACACCTGCCGTTACTCCCGAGGAGAAGCAAAAAGTAAATGATGTCATTTCCCGTATCAAGACAGGCATGGGCGTCGTTGTGAGAGGCGAATGTCAATATGACAACTTTTCGCATGAGAATACCATCACCGTGCGGGATGTTATGGAAGTAAAGCTTCCGCAGAGGACGGATGATGAGCCTGAAAAACGTATAGAGCTGCATTGCCATACGCAGTTTTCCACCATGGATGCCTGCGCGACCGCATCCGACCTTATTTCCCGCGCCGCGAAATGGGGGCATGAGGCCATCGCGATCACAGATCATGGTGTGGCACAGGCTTATCCTGAAGCGTTTGCCGCCGCGAAAAAGAATAACATCAAACTGATCCCGGGCTGTGAAGGCTATTTGACAGATGATGACGCCATCGTGACCGGTAATGGTGATCTTCCGCTGGATACACCGATCGTTGTTCTTGATTTTGAAACGACCGGCTTGAACACCGCAAAAGACAGGATCATAGAGATCGGCGCCGTCAAGCTGGCTCACGGTCAGGTCGTGGAATCCTATGGGAAACTGATCAACCCGGGAAAAGTGCTTCCGCAAAGGATATCCGAAATCACAAATATTACCGATGATATGCTGAAGGACGCCCCGCGTCTTGAAGATATCATGGATGAGTTTCTCGGCTTTCTGGAAGGGTGTCCGATCGCCGCGCATAATGCTTCCTTTGACTGCAGTATTTTCAGAAATGAATTGAAGCGTTTGGGAAGAGAAGAGTACAAAGCGCCCGAAATAGATACTTTGATGCTTTCGCGAAAGCTGTACCCGCAGCTGAAATCTCATAAGCTGGGAAGTGTGTGTAAGGCTTTGTCTGTTTCGCTGAAGGGAGCGCACCGTGCGGTGAACGATGCGGCTGCTACCGCTCAGTGTCTGGCTAAAATGTTTGATGACGCGAAAAAGCACGGTGCGGAAACAATTGCCGACCTTGAGAATATTTCTCATGACTATACCCTCGGCAACAGCTGGCATGTTGTTCTGCTTGCCTCCGATCAGGACGGGTTGACAAATATCAACCATATGATCTCGGAATCTCATCTGAACTATTTTAAGAAGAAGCCGCTGATCCCGCGAGCGATTCTGCAGAAATACAGAAAAGGAATCATCGTCGGCTCCGCATGCGAATCGGGCGAGCTATATACCGCCATGGTAAACGGTGCAGATGATGAGAAGCTTGGAAAGATCGCCAGATTTTACGATTATCTTGAGATACAGCCCATCGGAAATAATGAGTTTCTTGTAAGGGAAGGAATGGTCCCGGATCATGAGGCTCTCAGGGAAAACAACAGAAGAATCGTCCGACTGGGCGAAAAGCTTGGGCTGCCTGTTGTAGCGACAGGCGATGTACATTTCCTTGATCCGCAGGACAGTGTTTTCCGTGCCATTCTGCAGGCCTCGCAGGGCTATAAGGATGCCGATTTCCAGCCTCCGCTTTATCTGAAGACCACAAGAGAGATGCTGGATGAGTTCAGCTATCTGGGCGAGCAAAAAGCGTACGAGGTCGTTATCAGCGCGCCCAAACAGATCCTTTCCCGTATCGGAGAGATTTCTCTGTATCCGAAGCATCCTGAAGGGAAGACGACATTCTCACCGTTCTGGGAAACCGCCGAGGATGACATCAGGAATATGTCATGGAACAGGGCACACGAGCTTTACGGTGATGAACTGCCTGAGATCGTCCAGAAGCGCATAGATAAAGAACTTGGATCCATCATTGGTTACGGCTATGCAACGCTGTATTCCATTGCAAACAAGCTTGTGGCAAAAAGCCTGAGTGACGGATATGTGGTGGGCAGCCGCGGAAGCGTAGGCTCTTCCTTCATCGCGTTTCTCACCAATATTACGGAGGTAAACGCCCTTCCGCCTCACTATCGCTGCAGGCACTGCAGACAGTCGTGGTTTGATATCCCGAAGGAATACACCATCGGTGTCGACCTTCCCGATAAGGATTGTCCTATGTGCGGCCAGCCCCTTGTTAAGGACGGCTTTGATATTCCGTTTGAGGTATTTCTCGGTTTCAAGGGAGATAAGGTACCGGATATTGACCTGAATTTCTCCGGTGAATATCAGCCCACAGCGCATAACTATGTCAAGGAGCTGTTCGGTGAAAAATATGTTTACCGCGCTGGAACGATCGGAACTGTTGCTGAAAAAACAGCCTTCGGTTATGTATTGAAATATCTTGAGGAGCGTGGGAAAACCGCCTCTCAGGCGGAAAAAGAAAGGTTGGCCTCCGGCTGCGTAGGCGTTAAGCGTACAACAGGACAGCATCCTGCCGGTATGGTCGTACTTCCTAAGGCATACGATATTTGCCAGTTTACGGCCGTGCAGCACCCGGCGGACGATCTTGAATGCGGGATCACCACGACCCATTATGATTTCAGCTCAATGCATGATATTCTTGTAAAGCTGGATATACTCGGTCACGATGACCCTACCATGCTGCATATGCTTGAAGGGCTGACAGGGATCAATTATAAAGATATCCCGCTGGGGGACAAAGGTGTAATGAGCTTGTTCTCCACACCGGAAGCATTGGGAATTACCCCTGAGGACATCGGCGGCTGTACGACCGGTACACTGGGCGTACCTGAATTCGGTACGGCGTTTGTAAGACAAATGCTGGACGAAACACATCCCAGCACCATGCAGGAATTGATCCGTATATCCGGTCTTTCACACGGAACGGATGTATGGCTCGGCAACGCGAAAGATCTGATCAACAACGGCATCGCTCCTCTTTCGCAGTGTCTTTGTACAAGAGACGACATTATGAACCAGCTGATGCAAATGGGTGTTCCGGCAAAGATGGCATTTGATACAATGGAGTTCGTGCGTAAGGGAAAAGGCCTGAAGCCAGAGATGGCGGATGCCATGCATGAGCACAATGTGCCCTCGTGGTTTGAAGACAGCTGCCGAAAAATCAAGTATATGTTTCCCAAGGGGCATGCGGTGGCATATGTAACGATGGCGCTTCGTATTGCCTGGTATAAGGTATACAGGCCGCTTGCTTATTATGCCGCGTATTTCACGATTCGCGGAGACGGCTTTGACGGCTGTACCATGGTAGGATCCATCGAAAAGATCCGTTCCATGCTGAAAGAGCTGAACGAAGCCGATCAGCGAAAAGAAACTTCCGCAAAAGATAAGGAATCCATTACGGCGCTTGAAATGGTGCAGGAAATGATGGCACGCGGTTTTGAATTCCTTCCATGCGACCTCTACAAAAGCGATGTGAACAAGTTCAAGATGGAGGATGGAAAGCTGCGCATTCCGTTCTCGTCACTTGGCGGTCTCGGAGAGGCAGCCGCGCAGGCCATTGTAGAAACCAGAGATACTCCTTTCATATCCATAGAGGATCTGAAAATCAGAGGAAAGGTGAGTAACTCTGTCGTGGATCTGCTTCGTGCTCAGGGCTGTCTGAACGGACTTGCGGAAACCAGCCAGGTAAGTCTGTTCTAAATAAATCACGGGTCTGCATTGTCGAAAAGTGCAGACCCGTTAATTTTTTGATCATATCCCGTACCGACAGCTATGTCTGTCTGTTGACTGATTTATTCTCCGTATCAGCATGGAAGAACAAGTTTGGCGATTTCACCGGCAGCACCGGAAACTGGAAGACGCTGATCGACCGGCCCATGTACAACAACGACGGCACCTACAGAGATCAGACCCGCATCAATGTAACGAACTTTGACAACGAGATGCTGAAATCTGACTATGCCGAAAAGACCTATCCCGATTACAAAATTCAGGAGCCAAACGAAGAACGTGCTGCCAGAGTAGTCGCGGCGTATGCCGACAGGATTCAGCATATTCACGCTGGCCTTCTTCACTTTCAAAGAACGCCTGCATGGCGGGAAGCAAACAACGGGCGATGCGTTCGATGGCATAGTCCGGAATGTTCATTTCATCGTTGATCGTCTTTTCAGCCAAACCGTATACCTCCTTTCCGGAATACTGCAGCGATGCAGTTATGGATATTGCGGATCGATAGATGAGTGGTCATGATGGAACTCCTTCTTTCTGTTATTGATTGAGAGACCGCGTTTCCAAAAATACGCACAACAAAAAAGCCGTGTTCGGCAGCACGGCTTATGTAGTGCGATGATGAAAATCGTCCCTCTATTCTATATGGACATGAGATTCGCTATTTTTTCCTGACAAAGATAATCTTTTGGATTATGCTATAATTCAAAAGAAAAATTGTGAATGAGTAATCCGTTCAGCCACCTATTTCGTCTGTATAGTGTAAGCATGCTGAACGGGAACACAGGCCGGTTCCCATTGCACCAAAGGAGGCAACGCCATGGATGCCGTAACCTTCCAAACGGAAGCCATGCGGATGTCTTTCACCATCAATAGAGAGCAAGTTACAGTGCCTCTTTTACTCCCGGATGCCGCTTCTCTTCCGCTGCGTTATGCGAATCCTTATGTGGTTGACCAAGCAAAGCTGACAAAAATGTATGGGAAACACTTGGGGTATATCGGTGGACAAATGGGTTATTTCTATGTGGATTATGGTTTCAGCAAAACGCTGCCTTCTGGTAATATGATGGTGGTATATACGGAAAGTGGTGTGCCTGAGCAAAATGATCTGTCGGTTGATGCACCGGAGAAGCTGTTCTATCGCATTCTTGAAGAGACAGAGCTACCGCTTGATTTCCGCATAGACTGCATTCTGGCCACTACAGGAGCATACCGATATCATTATGTCACAGAGGATATATCAGACAAACGGGAGCAGGCACGCCGTTATGCTTATAACAGCGATACCGTTCATTATTGTCAACGTATCGACTTTTCGCGACCAGTCAAGGGACATGAGCAAGGGTATTATCGTCTCCGGGCCACACAGGTAATTGACAACATCCCAGTATTCGGAGATTACTATACCGATGATTGTACTAATGCTCATGAATACAATGGTTATCCATATGCGATGACAGATGGTGGTATCGCGGAAGTGCGCATGCGCAGCGATTCAATTTACGATTTCTATTTCTACGGATTAATTGAGCCGCTAGGCGTGTTGAAGGATGATGTTATGCTGACATCGTTTGACGATTTACAACAGGCGATCCAGGCAAGAATCGATAGCGGTGAACTGCGAAGTATCGACAGTATTGAACTTGGATATACACTGGCGTTGCGTATCCGGGATGGTCAGCCTATGAAACCACAGAAGTGGTCAGTCGAACAGAGCAGCGTAACCACTACCATTGATCCGGCTTACGTTCTGACACCCTGCTGGCGCATTAGCGGTTATGACCTGAAGGATGGGGCAAAACGACTGGAATATGGCTTGACTGAGCCTTCTGCATGGGAACGATACACCAACGGGACATATGATTTACGATTGAACGCAGCAACTTTAGCAGTCTGGAATGAACCAATTTCATTTGACTGACGTGTGTTATCTTACCCTTTTAGAACACATTTATCTCTGAAAAAGTCAATAAAATCAAGGGTTTCAGGACATAGAAATAGCCCATTTCTGATGAGGACGACATATATATCGTCCTGGTCAAAAATGGGCTTCAAAAGCGTTATTCTGTTTTGTTGGGCGCCGTCAGATTATTTGTACACTATCTCGTTCCAGATGATTTCCTCGACCTAGCTCTTGACGGCATTCATCATCCCGACCCAGCGCAGCTGATCTGTCATCTTCATTTTCTCAGTCACGCCAGCCTCTTTCGCCATCTGCGGAATCATCGTATCGAGCAGATGCTGTCCCTGTACACCAGCCGATGTAGATTGTCAGTCAATTGCCAGAAAGCAGCAACCGACCGGTGCTCCTTTGGGAACTGTATACATACTATAGTCTTTTTGTTAAGGTGAATCAGGTTTTATTTGTTCCTTTGTAGCAAGATTAGTCCGTAGCATCTGCATGGTCCAAAATATATACCGCTGGTTGCTTTCTGCCCAACATGATGACTTCACCACGCACCTGACAACTTGTTTCTTCCGTCAAATTAATGGATGGGTATGATCGGTTCAGCGACTTTAATAGTCTGCCTTGTATTGTCTCTATATATTGCTTACATACCATTTCGCCACCGTCAAGAAGGAATATTCCTATTGTACCGGGACGCGGCCATTCCTCAACACGTTTAACTGCTACGTAGGATCCATCAGGAATCTGGTTTGCCATACTGGCTCCCTGAATATGCACAAGATACGATATGCCTGCAGGAAATGCCCCTGTTGCAAAACAGACAGGTGTATCATCTTCCGCGATTGTGTTTCGTCCTGCTGCAGACGAATAGACGGGAACTGCATCATCAATTCTATCAGGGTGTAGTGTGAGTGTATTGGTCTGTTCTGGTATATCAGCCAGTTGCAAACAGCTACAGTGTTTGATTCGCTCAATGAGTGTAGTAAGTTGAGTCAGGATTGTAGATGGTAGATCTGAAAGCTTACTTTTAGCAGCCAAATGATATGCAATCAGTGGTTTGCTATCTTCTGACACTCCCTCTTGCTTAATGATATGGGTTCTGAGTTCTTCATAGTTATTAAGGTGCATCTGAACTGCATGTTCAAAATCCCGTTCCCATACTGTATAGTGGTAGTCAATTGTGGTATCTGGAAAATCTTGAGGAAATCCATGAAACAATGAGAGCAAATATCGATTCAGTTTGGATCGGTCCTTAATTTTACTTCGGTCTCCGCCACTCATCAGCAAGCCTGCAGTGTATTGAGCATACAGGTTATCCTCGGGTTTATCACCATCAAAGATGCAGTAGCACGGAATACGACAGGAAGAAAATATAGCACATAGCAGTTGGAGAAGTGTTTTTGATTGTGCCTTTATAAGAACAGTATTGTTCTCGTCGAGATCATACCCGAGACGTGCAAAGTATACCGGTAGCGCATAGCTCTCGGTTGATCCTTCTACTAAAATGATTCTGTCAGCAAAGAACCCTTCGTTTTGCTCGCCTTGGCACTTGTGTTCTAATTCTTTGCGTATTGACGCCTCCACTTTGCAACGGCATGATTTCCGGAACACTTCTTTTTGCATTATCTCAGCAAAGGAACTACTGAAGACGGAAGTATACTGTTTTGTTTCTTTTACTACAGTAACTGTATGTATATCATCAAAGCGACTGACAGATACGAAAGCGGGGTCATGTGTTGTATACATGACTTGGCATCCTGCATCACATAAAGACAGAAAAGATTTGTATAAGCTACGTTTGTATGTCGGATGCATGAATGCTTCAGGTTCATCTACAGCAAGAATAAATGTTTTTTGTTGTTTTTTATTAAGTTTGGAAAAGACCTTCAACAACCTGAAAATCGCATCCCTTTGGATGCCTTGGCCTTTCCCCTGGACATCACAATCGTAACCATCATCTACGCGAAGTGAAGGCGTGGGATGGAATAAATTGTCATAATCAGGTTCGCCAATCTCAATGTGTATCTTTACAGAGGAATCGGCACCACCTGTTTCTGCCAAAAGTTGGTTGATATCACTACAACGCTTGTGTATACCAGCGGTGCGATACAAAGCTGCCACTCGTTGCTTAAGCTGTTCAGCCTGTGCACTCTCCCGTATTTGTTGAATGTCTCCGAGGATTTGTTGATAAATCTGGTGAAAATACGAGTGCTTGTTTTGTGTCAATGATGTTGTGGTATAGCTGACCGGCAGATAATAGTAAGGAGGTAAGGCTGCAAGTAAACTTCTCAGGTTTGCTCCGCTTATCTCTATCGGGTTATTGATCCAGTTATTGCTATATTGCTGAACATGGGTACACCAATATTCACCTAATATTTCATAAAAACTTCGTTCATTGATGTGTTTGCCGGAATTCTGCGCAAAATCACGCAAATCGTCAGACTGTTCAGATGCCAAAAATGAGATTATTTTTGCTGTAGAGAGCTTCCGTTCAGGGAAAGGATTCATGTCTGCTTGCCCCGAATACTCCTTTTTACCGCAGGAATAAAGTTTTCCCTTCAGATCGGATCCTGTGTAGTCACGGCGTAAAAGAAGGAATCCATCAGGAGAAACATAGGGAAGTAAAGCTGGCTGAATCTCATTTGATGTAATCGAGAATTTCACATGGATGCTTATTGTACGTTCTGTTTCTCCATAATAGAAATCTTCTGTTGTCAGGTCACGATTCCCCCAAAATACATGAAGCGCCTGCAGAATGTTGCTCTTCCCTGAACTGTTTTTTCCAACGAAGGCTGACATATCGCCAACAACAATTGATGTTCCGTGTTCATCAAATGAGCGGAAATTTTTGATTGATATTTCAGAAACCTTCATCGCGCTTCCTCCTAACTGTAAAATGGTTCATACATCTACACATATTATATCATATCCGTGGTTGGTTGTCTATGTGAGCTATGCCTCCTGATCTTACTCTTTGTAACGAATTAAGCATTGCCAAGTGCTGTAAAATCAAGGGGTTCAGCCAACAGAAAAAACCCATTTTTGATGAGGACGACATATATATCGACCTGCTCAAAAATGGGCTGCTAATGCGTTATATTGTTGTGTCAGTCACCATTAGATTACTTGTAAACAATCTCGTTCCAGATGATTTCCTCGACCTGATGCTTGATAGCATTCATCATCCCAACCCAGCGCAACTGATCTGTCATCTTCAGTTTCTCAGTCGCGCCGGCCTCCTTAGCCATCTGCGGGATCATCGTATCCAGCAGGTGCTGTGCCTGCACATCAGCCTGATGCAGATCATCATTCAGCTTGCCGGAGAGCAGCAGCCGGGTATACAGCCCAGGTCGATGCTCTTTCAGATACTGCATACGCACCATACCATATTTGCCAAGGGGATAGCCTGGCTCAACACCGAGGTCGGGCAGGTAGTAGTCGCCGCACAGGATATAGTCCAGGCCATTCTTGTCATCATGAATCTTCTTAGGCAGTTCGCTCATTTTGTTTATCCTCTCTTTCGTATCGTTCGTGTGTATTGGATAGCAGGGAACCATTTTGTGTCTGTGACCACTTCCTTCGTTCAGAAATCGATCACACCACGATACTTGAGAGGAAACAAAGAAATCCGAACCCATTCCCAATCGGGATTAGGTTCGGATTTCTCAAGTATGGTGGAGCATAGGGGATTCGAACCCCTGACCTCAACGATGCGAACGTTGCGCGCTACCAACTGTGCTAATGCCCCATGTTCAATTGTTGTGCCAGATTGAAGCAACTGGCGGGCTTTGGAATCCATCGTGGGGATGAAGTGGAGAACTTACGTTCTACCAACCGTGCTATAGCCCCTTATTTGGTTGGTTTTCTACCGGAATGAACATCATCGGCTCGCTGGCCGGATTTGGTGGGGGATGCACAACGGGTAGTTCGTTCTCACGATGGCGCTGATACCGCCGGTGGCTTGACTGCTGCTGCCTGGGGTGCCGATCAACTTACAGAGATGATTGCAATCAGAAAAGAACACAGTAACGATGCGGATGCAAACATCAAAGAGGCTGCTCATGTTGCTGGTCAGTCCGTGCCTCAGCCGATGGTGACGCCCGATCCTGCTGTAATTATGACGGAAGAAGCATTTGATGCAGAACAGCAGACCCTGGCCATGCAAAGTAAGCTGTCCACCGCCGAGATGCGGGAGCTGGCTATCATGGCGATTTGTGAGCTCTGGCAGCTGACTGACAACCAGATTGCAGCGCTTGAATACAATCCTGATATGTCTTGGTTCCACAAGGATGATGGTGTACTGTATTACGATGTCTGCTTCATGCTGATGCAAATAGTACCGGTGGATGACAATACCATGGCAGACTACTCTGCCATGGATGGCCAGTACACTGTGATCATCAACACGGATACCGGTGTGATTGACGATGTGATCTATGAATCTACCCTGGGTGGTAACGGTTAAATAGTGACCGGGAAGGTTGTGCTTCCCGGTCATTTTCATGATGGAGATTGCCTTTGCTGGATTATTTGTAAACAACCTCACTCCATATTATTTCTTCAACCTGATCCTTAATGGCATTCATCAATCCGACCCAATGTAGCTGATCTGTCATCTTCAACTGCTCAGTCACACCTGCTTCTTCAGCCATCTGAGGAATCATTGTATCCAACAGGTGCTGCGCCTGTACATCAGCTCGGTGCAGGTCGTCGTTCAAATTGCCAGATAGCAGCAACCGTGTGTATAGGCTGGGACGTTGCTCTTTGAGATACTGCATCCTCATCATGCCATACTTGCCTAAAGGATAACCCGACTCAATATTCAGGTCAGGTAGATAGTAGTCACCATGCAAAGTATATTCCAAACCATTCTTCTCGTCGTGGATGTGCTTGGGCAGTTCGTTTGCGTTGTTGTGTTTCATGGATCATATCCTCCTTACATTTCGCAGGAGGTAGTCTCCAGTTAGGTTGGCTCGTGGATACTCCTTCCGCATCAAATCATTTTGAAGTGACGAAGAGCTTCCTGAATAGCCTTCATTTTTGGGGGCGGGCATACTGGCTGCCTGCTGTTTTCATTCTTGGGCAGATTATAATTCTCCCGTTCTTTGATTCCCATGGCAGCTTTTGCCTGAGCAATATACAGATTGGATACTTTGAAGCCGTATTTTTCTTCGATGTAGGCTTTGAGATCTGCGTAGGTAGCTTTGCTTTCCGCGGCGGTCACATCTTCAGGCTTCAGGTCGATCCCAACCCGGATTGTGGCATCAGGTTTTTGTTGGGACAGAAGAATTACATTCTCCACGTGCTCCGTGTAGGGGAACATATCCACCGGGCGTACGGCGTTCACGGCGTATCCGTATTCGCTGAGCAGCCCGGTATCCCGCGCGAGCGTTTCCGGGAAGCAGGAGATGTATACGATCCTTTCGGGAGCGTGCTCCGCCAGCGCCCTGAGGAATGCTTCGGAAAGCCCGGCACGGGGAGGGTCGCAGAAGACGCAGTCAAAATGCTTTTCCTTATCCCGAAGCGCTTTCAGCACATCACCCGCGATGAAAGAGATGTTGTCCAACCCGTTCCTGCGCGCGGCTTTTTCGGCGCAGGCAACGGCGGGCTTCACGATCTCCACGCCCGTCACGCTGCCGCATTTTACGGCGGCGCACATGCCGATCACGCCCACACCGCAGTAGGCATCCAGCACATGATCCTCTTTGGTGAGGGAGGCCATACGGATGGCGGTGTCATACAGCTTTTCGGCCTGTGCAGCGTTCACCTGATAGAAGGAACGGCTGTTCAGGCATACATCCAGCCCGCACAGCTCGTCCCATATTTCGTCCCTTCCGTAAAGCAGCCTGTCCTTAAAACCGAGCACGGCGCTGCTTTCCCGCGGGTTGTAATTGTGGATCACGCCCTTTACGGCGGGGTTTTTGAAGATGATCTCCCGCGCGATCGCTTCGCCGTTTTCAAGCGTTTCTGTGCCCGTGATCAGCGTTGCCAGCATCTGCCCGGTGCGCGGGGCTATGCGCAGGATCATATGGCGCAGTGTGCCGCGGTGAAAATCCTCCCTGTAGGCGGAAAATCCGGCGTTTTTCAATATCTCCGTGATACTTTCCGCGGTGCTCTGCAGACGCTCATCCTCAAGGCTGCAGCGGTCCACGCTGATCACCTGATGCGTGCCCGCGCGGTATATGCCGCTGTACAGGCTCTGTTTGCCGTTCGCGAAGGTGCGCAGCAGCTTGTTGCGGCTGTGAAGAGGCGTTTCACAGCCGAGAATCTTTTCACATTGCGGAAAGAAGGCACGCACACGCGCCTCTTTTTCCTTCAGGGTATCACCGTACATTTTATCAGTGCCGCGGCAGCCGCCGCAGCCTTTTTGAGCAAAGGGACAGTTCATAACAGAGCAGACCTCTCAGAATGTGATCGTTTTCGCTTGAGCAGTGAAGGAAGAGAACACCGCTTCGCCCTGCTCGAAATACAGCACCTGTGTGTTGCCGTCATTCTCGTTATACATACCGCGCAGGGAGGGATAGGCGTCCAGCATGGCCTTGCGCACCTCCGTGCGGTCATCCTCCCGCAGACAGCCGCTTACGCGCAGCCAGGATTGACCGTCAAAAGCGCAAAGCTCCGCTTTGGGGTTTTCAGCCAGCTGCTTTGACACGTTCTTTACTTTGCCGGTCTGGATATACAGCTTTCCTTCATAAAGCAGAACGGTGCCGAAGGGGCGCACGCGGGGCTGATCCCCCTCCGCGGTGGCGAGATAATAGGTGCCGCATTTTTTCAGAAACTCATATACTTCTCTCATGGCTTTTCATCCTTTCGAATCATTCAAAAATCGTTCACTGTTATCATATCATTTTTTGCCTGTTTCCGCAAGAAAAACGCGCATTGTAATAATGTGAGCGATACGGTATAATATGTACTGCGGAGCGGCCGGGGCCGCCCCTCAAAAGCAGGAAAATTTCGGTGTATGACCGGTTTTCAAAAAACAGCCGGTGCATATCCGGGGGAGGATATGAGGTAATGAAAAGTCTGCTGATCAGGGATACCACAAGGCAGGAACGGGAAGAGATCGTAAGGGAGGCCCTGGGCAGCATGGAGGCCGCCTGTGACGGCTGCGCCCCCGGCGTGGCGGAGATGTACGAGGCCTATATTGACGGAGAGCTTGAGCTTAAGGAAGTAAACATGCGCTTTTCCGCCCACTATACAAAGGGAATGCAGGGGCCGGATAAGCAGACATGCGAGGAAATGATCTGATACAGCGAAGGAGGATATCATGCAGGATGAACTGAAGATCCGTTCTGAACAGGCGGAGCTGCTTCTGGATAAGAAATTTGTACGAGTGTATGATCTCAGGTATGCCGAAGGCAGGCATTATTACGATGCCACGCGCAGGGCGAAGGAAAACCTTGTGGCCTGTATGGATGAGGAAGCCTTTCAGAACATGACAGCGGACGCCGTAAGCTGCTTTCTGATCCTGAAGGTGAAGGGGCGGGAGCCGATGCTGCTGCTTTCCAGAGAGTACCGCTATCCGTTGGGGCGGTTTGTGCTTTCCATCCCGGCGGGGCTGATCGACAGGGAGGATCTGGCTGAAAAAGAGCCCGCGGTCAGCGCCGCGAAGAGAGAGATATTTGAAGAGACCGGCCTGCGACTGGAGGCCGGCGATACCGTGCGCGTGGTAAGCCCGCTGGTGTTCTCCACGCCGGGCATCACCGATGAGAGCAACGCGCTGGTGTGCGCCGTGGCGGAGCGTGATGCGCTGCCCGACCTGTGTCAGGACGGCGCGATGGACGGGGAGATGTTCGCGGGCTTCTGCCTTACGGACAGGAAGACGGCTATGGAATACCTGAAAAACGGCCGTGACAGCTTCGGACGGGCTTACAGCGTATATACCTGGTCGGCGCTCGTTTGGTTTGTGAGCGGTATGTGGGAGAAGGAACTTGAGTAAAAAAGACGAGAAGACCAATGTATTCCGCCTGCTTGAGCAGCAGGGCATTGCCTACACGCCCCATCTGTACGCGGAAAGCGGCGCTGTGAGCGGCGGAGATGTTGCGAAGGCGCTGGGGGAGGACCCGGACCGTGTGTTCAAAACGCTGGTCACAGAGGGCAGCCCGCGCCGGTATTATGTGTTTATCATTCCCGTGAATACGGAACTGGATCTCAAAAAGGCCGCCAAAGCCTGCGGGGAAAAAAGCGTTGCCATGATCGCTCAAAAGGAGCTGCTTCCGCTCACCGGTTATGTGCACGGCGGCTGTTCGCCCATCGGCATGAAGAAGCAGTTTCCCACCTTTCTGGATGAGACGGCAATGCTGTTTGACACAGTATACTATTCAGGCGGCAAGGTGGGCTGGCAGGCGGAGACCGCCCCTCAGGATCTGATGCGCATGGTGCCGCTCACGCTGGCGGACCTGACGAAGCAGTAGCGCGGGAAACGCGCCAACAAAAAGCGTTTGAAAAGGGAGAGAACATTATGGAAAATGACGGATTCATCCGGTATACCTGCGAAAACGGCGGTCTGGGCGGGCTGCATCACCGTTTTATCCAGCCGCCTCAGGTGGCGTATCTCGTAACGACCTGTGACCGCTTCGGCAACATGAACACCACGCCGGTCACGATGGGCACCTGCATCGCGCATAACTTCTTTTCCTTCACGCTGTCCAACCTGCACACGGAGGAAACCGAGTGGGATCTTGATAAAAACGGCTGGAAGGACGGGATCAAGCAGGGCTATGCCAACCTGCGCGAGGTAAAGGAATGCGTGATCAGCTATTTCGGGCATGATTTTGTACGTGAGAGCTGGATCGCCGGCTGCCCGGTGCCCAAGGGCATCAGCGAGATCGATGTGATGGGCTGCCATATGCTGCCTTCAAGCAAGGTGCGCCCCTGCGGCATCCGGGAATGCCCGATCAACCTGGAGGCGAAGGTGCTGTACACGCACAGGCTGGGTGCCCGCTGGACCAATTACATCTGCGAGATCGTGGCCGCCTCCGTTAGCGAGGAAACCGTGCGGCAGAACGAGCAGGGCCCGCTTGCCGGCTACGGCATGCTGTGCATCGACCCTGTGCTGGAGGTGAAGATCGCCTCCGGCGAAACGCCTGAAACGAAAAACTACCGCCTGTACTATGACCGGCTGGATCTTTCCGCCATTGAGCGCTGCCCGGAGGATGTGGGGTATGATGAGGACTGGATCGGCACCTTTGAGCAGTGGATGGGCAGCGAGGTTCGGCATGGCCATATCACCGCCGATGAGGCGCGCAGGGCGGGCGAGCTGAAGGCAATGTGGGATCAGGACCGTGATCCGGAGAAAAACGCCGCCGTACGCGCGGAGCTGACGGCACTTTTGAAAAAGGCCGTGGGCAAATGACAGGGGGCATTACAGTATGACGGCAGCTTCCCTGATCACCCTGCTTGATACGCGCATGACCCGCCCCGTTTCCTACGGCTGGTTTCACCTGATGTTCGCGGCCATCATCGCCGCGCTTTCGGTGCTGCTCTGGATGAAGGGCCGTCGCTGCTCCAAAAAGGCGGAGCGCCGCGTTGTGTTTGCCGCGTGGGCGGTGATGGCGGTGCTTGAAATATACAAGCAGGTCAATTTTACCTTCTCCGTGAACGGGGAGACCGTGGAAGCGCATTACCAGTGGTACGCGTTTCCCTTCCAGATGTGCTCCATGCCGCTGTATATCCTGCCCTGGATCGCCTTTTTCCCCAAGGGGCGGGTAAGAGACGGCTGTATCTCGTTCATGGCGTTTTTCTCGCTTTTCGCGGGGCTGTGTACCTATGTCTACCCGGAACAGGTTTTCATTTCCACAGTGGGCATCAACATCCAGACGATGGTGCACCACGGGCTGCAGATCGCTATGGGCGTATTTCTGATCTCATGCGAACGCGATAAGCTTTCCCTCCGCTTTTTCAAAAAGGGGTTTTTCGTGTTCCTTGTAACGGTGGCGGCAGCCGCGCTGCTCAATGAGGTGTTCTGCCCGCTGTGCGTTCCGGAGGGGGAGACCTTCAATATGTTCTACATCAGCAGCCGCTTTGAAAGCACGCTGCCGGTGCTGAGCCTGCTGAACGGCAAAGTGCCTTCCCTTGTACAGGCCGCGGCCTATGTTGTATGCTATACGCTGTGCGCGCTGCTGATGTATCTGCTTGCCCTTATCATGACCCGCAAAAGTCGCGCGAAGAAAACGGGCGGCCCTGACTGATCTTCCCCTAAAACAGAATCAATGATACAGCCCCGGAGGCGGCGCTCCCATTTGAAAGGAACGCTGCCCCCGGGGCTGTTTATGCTGATCATGATTCGCCTTCAGGATGAGGCGCCGATATCTGTTTGAAAACAGACCGTATACTGCTTTTACTTATCTGCGCAGCTTTTTCTTCTCTTTTTCCTTGTACATCACTTTGTCTGCCGCGGTGATCACGCTGTCCAGTGAAAGGTCGCGCGATACCTCGGAGGCCGCCGCGCCCACGCTGATGCCGCGTTCATAGGGGCAGGGGTGCTCTTTGTTGTATTCATCCATCGCCCGGGTCACTTCCTGCACGCGGTCCTCCGCGTTCTCTTCGCACAGGCCCAGTACGATGTATTCATCCCCGCCGTAGCGCACGAGCAGCTCGTCCTTTCTCAGACAGGAACTGAGCACCTCGGCAATGACCTTGATGTATCTGTCGCCCTCAACATGGCCAAAGCGGTCATTTGCCGTTTTCAGAAGGTCGATATCCGCAAACATCGCGAATACCTTCACGCCTTTCTCAACGGCCTTTTTCAGCAGCGCGGGCCAGTATTCGTTCATTCCGGAACGGTTGAGGGTGCCTGTCAATTCGTCGCGCGTACGCAGGCGGTCCAGCCGCATCATCATCCGGTCGGCTATCTCGGTTTGCCTGATGCGCACCAGCGCCTCCGAGATGTGAAGGGAAACGAGGGAGATCACGGAGCTTTCACACAGATCATACTGGTTGGTAAATACGATGTATCCAAGGCGCTTATCCCTGTGGTGCAGCGGCATGAAGCAGTAGTAATTTCCGCCCTCCGGCAGCCTTGCGTTTTCAGGCAGAAGGTGATCGGTATCATATTCCGCGCTTCCGAGGAAGCGGCCGTCTCTGTATATCACCTCAGCCGTCATTTTTTCGGGGTAGCGGGTCGATTTTCTCCTGAAACGCGACCGTACGCGCTGCTCTTCCTCTTCGTCCTCGCCTTCCTCATGCGCGCACAGGCAGATGCAGGCGTTCCTTATGCCCGAAAGCGGCAGGTAAACGGAACACATATCCAGCAGATCCTGCGTGTAGCGTACTGACGCGATGTTGACTGTGATGCCCTTGAGCAGCGTCACAGAGCGGTCCCACTTCAGCATGTCCGTGATGTAGTTTTCGCGGATGACGGCATTGTTATCGTTTTCATTGCCGTTGCAGCCGCAGGAGCAGCGCACTCTGATATGGCTGTACACCGTTTGCCCCGCCGGCCTTATGCCTGTTTTTACCCAGGAGGAGGCTATGCGAAGCGCGGCCGCGCCGCATTCATATTCCCCGCGGCTCACCGTGGTGAGGGCGGGCACATTCGCGGCGGAAAAGGCGGTATCATCATACCCGGTCAGCAGTACATCCTGAGGGATCTTCAGCCCGTGCTTTTCGATCACCTCCGCGGCGCCCACGGCCATGTTATCGTTGGCGGCGATGATCACCTGCGGAAGCTTTCTTCCAGACGCAAAATAGCGTTCCATGATCTCCCGCCCGGCGGCGAAGCTGTAATCCCCTTTGGCGTAATCGTTTTCCGTAAAGGCGATCTTTTTCTGAGCGGCAAAGCTTTTCAGCTCCAGCAGCCGTTCCTCGGCGGCGACACTGCCGTCCGGGCCGGAAATGTAGTACAGGCTGTGAAGGCCGTGTTCGCTGTACAGGTGCTCCAGCAGCTCCTTGAAGCCGGAACGGTTGTCCATCACTACCCCGGGGTAGAGGGTGCTGCGGTTGTTGATCGTAACGCACGGAACGCCCGCGGCGATCAGATCCGCTGTCAGCTTTCTTACGGTCAGGTCATCAAAAATGGTATCCGGGTGAAAGATCACCGCGTCAAAGGAGGAAAGGCGGGGCAGGGAATAAATATCGTTTTCTCCCTTTTCGTGCAGGGTGTGGCCGGCAAAACGGTTCGTTCCGCCGGTGAATACATACACATCGCTGTTTTCATCCTGCGCGGCCTGCCGGATGCCGCGCAGGATGCGGGCCTGGCTTTCAAAAAACACATTGCCGATCAGTACGGCATATTTCATCTGCTGTTTTCCTCCTTTCCGGGTTGATCCTTTCTGTGGGCATACATGGAGGCAAGCCCCCCGTGAGAGGTCTCGCGGTATTTTTCGCTCATATCGCGGCCGGTACGGTACATGGTATCGACCACCTCGTCAAAGGAGATCTTTCTTGTTTCGGTAAGAAAGCGGGAAAGATTCACACAGGAAATGGCGCGCATGGCCGCTACGGCGTTGCGCTCGATGCACGGGATCTGCACCAGACCGCAGATGGGGTCGCATGTGAGGCCGAGATGATGCTCCATCGCGATCTCCGCGGCGTATTCCGTCTGACCGATGTTCAGCTTGTGCAGGGATGCCAGCGCGCCCGCCGCCATGGAGCAGGCACTGCCGATCTCCGCCTGACAGCCGGCTTCGGCGCCGGAAATGCTGGCGTTGGTGCGTATGATGTTGCCAAGCAGCCCGCCCACGGCCAGCGCGTCCAGGATCTCCTCCTCAGGAAAGCCGCGGTCGTACCGCATATAGTAAAACACACTGGGGATCACGCCGCAACTGCCGCAGGTGGGCGCGGTGACCACGATCTCCTCGCTTGCGTTTTCCTCGCTCACCGCGTAGGCATAGGCGGCGATCAGCCTGTTCATCGTTACATCGGCGCTTTCGTTATAGCAGCGTTTGTTATAGAGCAGCTTTGCCTTTCTCTGCAATTGCAGGCCGCCCGGCAGCACGCCCGTGCGCTCCAGACCCGTCCTTACGGTATGCTCCATCGTGTGCCATACCTCGGCAAGGTAGGGGCGTATATCCGTTTTTTCGTATTCGTCTATAAAGCGGTTCAGGCTCCAGCCGTTGCGCTCGCATTCCAGAGCGATCTCGGTAAAGCTTTTCTGGGGATAGATCTCCTTTTCCTCTTCGTTTTCCTCGCCCTCCACCCGGATGGAGCCGCCTCCCACCGAGAGGATGCGGCATCTGCCGGCTTCCGTTCCGCCCTTCAGGGCGCGGAAGAGCATGGTGTTGGGGTGGGGAAGCTCGCGTGTTTCCGGGTCGGAAAGGATCACGGCCTGCGGGATCACGGCGCGGATGGCTTTGCCGGTGGAATGGCCTTCGCCCGTGCAGGCGAGGGAGCCGTACAGCGTTACCTGATATTCCTCCGCGTCCGGATAGCGTGAAAGAAACAGCTTTGCCGCGTTATAGGGGCCTACCGTATGGGAAGAGGAAGGCCCGTGACCGATCTTGTATACGCTTTTGATGCTCTTCATCTGTTCTTCCTCGTTTTTCAGTAAACATAAAAGGTATATACCGCTCCTCCGCCCAGTACGGGGGCTACGGTAAGGGAACGGTCTTCCGCCGAATACAGGCAGGAATACTGCGTAAAGGAGGTTAGCTCTCCCGTATAGCTCTGAAAGGTGTCCTCAAGCAGAGACTGTGCCTGCTCTTTGCTCATCACTGCGGGATCGTCCGCGGTGCTTCTGTGCCCGTCCAGACGGGTGATCATGGTGCAGAACCTTTCATAGCCGTGCCCGTAGCCCATCTTGTAGGCGCGTTTTGTTTCGGGCGGCTTGCGGTATGCTTCGATCAGCACACCGTTTTCGCAGCGATCCGCTCCGTCCTCATCGCAAAGGTAGAAGTTAGTGGCCGCGTCCGTCGCGGTCACGGTAAGCTTGTTTCTGCGCCATTCCAGCACGGCGCTGTTTCCTTTGGCGTCTGTCACAAACAGGTGGTAGTCATGCCCGGCGGTGCTTTCGATACTGTATTGCCCGGCTGTCAGCGCGGCCTCGTTCACATCCGCGCAGGTATCCAGCAGGATGCGCAGCAGGAAGGTGAGGGGGATCTTTTCCTTTTTGCCGGGGTCATTCTGGTCTGTACAGGCTTCGCCCTCTTTGATATCCACTGCCAGAATGCTTACGCACAGGCCCTTCTCGTTGATGCCGTCCATGCACATCCACGGCAGGAAGGCAAACAGGGAAAGATCGGTACTGCCGTCATCGGCGCAGCCGGGCCTGATGCGGCTGTCCGCCTCGTAAAGCCAGCGGGCGTCCGCCATAGCCACCGCGCTGTAGCCGTTCCGGGGCGCGGTACGCACCATTACATTCAGCCCGGTCACATTTCCGCTTTCATCAAGGTGCGCCAGGTCATAATTGCGGCCGGTGAGGTGCGTGCCGTATTCATCACGGCAGTAAAACGCGCTGCAGCCGGCGTTAAGGCGCGGAGCGAGCAGACGAAGCGGCTCCCGAAGGAAAAAGGTGCTGTAATCGTAATACGCGTCAAAGGTGTAAAAATATCCGTATTCATCGGCGCGCTCGATGCTTTCAAGCGCGGAGGCGGCTTCACGGGAAAGCCAGATGCCGCTGTGCGGGTTTGCCCCTTCCCGCCGGTACCGGCAATAAAGCCCGCGTGCCAAAAAAGCGCAGGCGATCACCGTTACCGCAAGCATCAGCACCTTAAGCCCCGTGTGTTTCTTCCTCATCCGTTCTCCGTATCCCGCGCTGCTGTATTTTTCCTGTACATTATAGCGCATTTTGCCGCCTTAGGCAACAAAAAACGGATGAAAAGTGAAAGAAGGCGATCATGCGGAAAAAAGCCGGTGTTCCGTCTGGCGGACGGGCTGTGATTTTCGAAGAATTCGGTTTATTATTCCGGAGAAGCTGTTTACTGCGCGTTTTCGCGTGTAAGATCCTTTACCCATTTGTATTTGCGGAAATGGTATATCACCCACGGGATCTTGCCCACTTCATCAAGGCATGTGCAGGCGTAGATCATCCATACCGGCCAGGAGAACGCAAAGGTGCCCAGCGCGGCCAGCGGCAGGGCGATGCCCCACATGGTGACCGCAAGGCTGTACATATCGAACATCGTATCACCTCCGGCGGCAAAAATGCCGTTTATCATGACGGTGTTCACCACCCTGCCCACCGTGTATACCGACATCACGATCAGCATATCCTTCAGGTATCCGGCGGCGGTCTCATTCAGCTTTACAAAGGCGAGGATGACAGGTGTGAGCAGCAGCATGACCAGCGATGTGGCAATGCCGAACAGCCAGCCCAGCGCCGCCACGCGTATGCCGATGCTTTTGCCCCGGGCAAGCTCTCCCGCGCCCAGCGCGTTGCCCACCAGAATGCCGCCACCGCTGGCAAGGCCGTTGCAGGCGCAGCATACCAGCTCGATCACCGAGCCGGATACGGAATTGGCTGCGGGCGCGTTCTGATCGATATGGCCCATCAGCGCGCTGTAGGCGGTAAAGCCCACGCCCCATAGCAGGCCCGCCCCCAGCAGGGGAAGCATGCATTTGATAAAATCATGTGTAAGCCCTTTGTCGCGCAGAAAAAAGTCACGCGGAGCGGGGCGGATATGCCCCTTACGGAAGGTGAGCCCCACGGCCCACACAAGCTCTGCCAGACGGGCTATGGTAGTGGCCAGCGCAGCACCCTCCGCCTTTATTTCCGGGAAGAAGAACAGGCCGAAGATGAGCAGAGCGTTCAGCGCGATGTTGAGGATCACGGTGGTCACGCCGATCACGGCGGTATCCTTCGCGTGGTCGGTGATCTTGAGCAGCGCCAGCCAGCACTGGCTGAAACCGCTGATGAGATAGCTCCACGCGGCGATCTTCAGGTAGGGGCAGGCAAGGGAGATCAGCTCCTCATCATTTGTGAACGCCAGCATCAGGTATTGCGGAAAGAACTCGCACCCGATAAAGAACAGCAGCGAGGTGCCTCCGGAAAGCTTTACCGTGGTCCAGAACAGCTTATCCACGCTTTTGGTATCCTTTTTGCCCCAGTACTGCGCGCCCAGCACGATGAGCGCCGCCACGAGGGTGGAAATGATGATGTTCTGGATAAACTGTATCTTGGTGGCCAGCGATACCGCGCTCATGCTGTTTTGCTCCACACTGCCCAGCATCAGCGTATCGGCCACCGCTACAGCGGAGAGCATGAAGCTCTGCACGGCGATGGGAAGCGCCACCTTCGCAAGCTCTTTTCTGAACCCTTTTTCGAACAGTCCGTCAAGGCTCTTCAAAACCTTCATTCCGCTTTCTCCCTTCGGATGTCATACCCGCGTATCATACAAAAAAGCGCGGGCGTCTGTCAAGGCGAAAACACAAATTCCGTACAGCCTTTCCCGGCTGTTCCCGTTGACGCGGCCCGTATCGCGGCATACAATACGCATGTACCCATTTGATTGGGAAAGACGCGAAACGGAGAAGTAAAATGGATTACGCGAAGCAGTCGCTCATCATGCATGAGCAGTGGAAGGGAAAGATCGACATCCGTGTAAAGGCTCCCCTTGAAACAAAGGAGGATCTGAGCGTGGCCTACACGCCCGGCGTGGCGGCGCCCTGCCTTGAGATACAGAAGGATATCGAAAAAAGCTATGTGTATACGGGCAGGGGAAACCTGTGTGCCGTTATCACGGACGGCACCGCGGTGCTGGGGCTGGGAGACATCGGCCCCGAGGCCGGCATGCCCGTGATGGAGGGAAAGTGCGCCCTCTTCAAGCGCTTTGGCAATGTGGACGCCGTGCCTATCTGCGTAAAAACGAAGGATCCCGATGAATTCGTGCGCACGGTGTACAATATTTCAGGCTCATTCGGCGGCATCAATCTGGAGGATATCTCGGCTCCGCGCTGCTTTGAAATAGAAGCAAAACTGAAGGAGCTGTGCGATATCCCCGTATTTCACGATGATCAACACGGCACGGCGGTGATCGTGCTGGCAGGGCTGATCAACGCGCTGAAGGCCGTGGGAAAAAAGAAGGAGGAAGCACGGGTGGTGTCGGTAGGCTGCGGCGCGGCGGGCATCTCCATCGCAAGGCTGCTTCTGGAGTACGGCTTCCGGGATATCGTGATGTGCGATAAAAAAGGTATACTGAACGCGGATGATCCCGATTTTAACCCGTATCAGCGTGAGATGGCGCGAAAGACCAACCCGCGCGGGGTAAAGGGCGGGCTTGCGGACGCGATGAAGGGCGCCGATATCGTGATCGGCACCAGCGCGCCCGGCGTGATCACCCCGGCCATGGTATCCTCCATGAACAGGGACGGCATCGTATTTGCCTGTGCCAACCCCACGCCGGAGATCTTTCCGGACGAGGCGAAGCGCGCGGGCGCGGCTGTGGTATCCACTGGCCGTAGCGATTATCCCAACCAGATCAACAATGTGCTGGCCTTCCCGGGCATTTTCCGCGGCGCCTTTGACGCGCGTGCCTGCCGCATCAACGAGCAGATGAAGCTGGTCGCGGCGCAGGCGCTGGCAGGGCTTGTGAGCGAAAGCGAGCTCAGCACGGATCATATCATTCCTTCTCCCTTTGACGTGCGTGTGCCCGCTGCTGTGGCGGATGCCGTAGCGCGTGCAGCGAGGGAGACGGGGGATATAAGGGCCTGACGGCCCTCGAAAGCAAGCGGGGCAGGCCGCGCTTGCTTTCGTTGCGAACGAAAGCAGGGCGTTACCTGCTTTTGTTCGATAACATCCATTTCCTATAAAAAGGCATTTCCGGTGAACCGTATACACCGGAAACGCTCTTTTTACGTCCGGAAATGGATATATGTAGCGGCTTTCAGCCGCTCCTCGGCGACGCGCATGTCGCCGCCTGCGGATATATGATCGAAGGGCTGCGGCCCTTCGATGCATCCCGGAGAGGGGGAGGAAGGTGCGTACACGATCTTCAAACCTTTAGCCCGCTCTCCGGAAAAGGCAACGATGTCTGTTTGAAAAATAGCCGAGACCATTTCCAAACTTACATCATTTATTACTGCTTCCCTTGCAAACACGCGGAAAACAGTGTAAAATAGCAGATGAAAGAACAGAGATATCGCGCTGCCGGCTGTCCTGAAAGGAGAAAACACAATGAAGAAAACGGTATCCATGCTGCTTGCTCTGCTGCTTTTGACGGTCAGCCTGTTTGCTGCGGCAGAAGGAGAGGCTGCGGGCGTACGCGTCCTTGTGCAGGGGCATGCCAGCCTGCGCGTTACCACTCCGGAGGGAAGGATCATCTATATCGATCCCTACACGGGCGAGGGGTATGACCTTCCGGCGGATCTGATCCTGATCACCCACGGTCATTCAGACCATAACGCGCAGTACAAGGTGAAAAACCGTGCCGAGGGCTGCCGCATCATTACGCAAAAGGAAGCGCTGGCGGAGGGCATCCATCAAACCTTTGATCTGGGATATGTCACGGTGGAGGCGGTGGAAGCCGGAAACAACAAAAACCACAGCCTGAACAGCTGTGTGGGCTATGTGCTTACCTTCTCAAACGGAAGCACCCTGTATGTATCGGGAGATACCTCCGCTACGGAGCAGATGGCGCAGCTGGCCGAAAGGCACCTGGACGCTGCGTTTTTCTGCTGTGACGGTACATACAACATGGGGCTGGAGGAAGCTCTGCAGTGCGCTCAGCTGGTGGGCGCGCGGGTATCCATCCCTTATCATGAAACGCTCCTGCGTGCCGACGCGGAAAGGAAGGGCATCACCCTTCCCGATGGCATCCTGATCGTGCAGGCAGGGGAGGAATATATCATCGAATAATACGGCCTTCGGTCACAGACCGAAGGGACGCTGCAGAAACGGAGAACACGCTATGCTTTATCATTCAGCCCGCCGCGCGCGGGGAAAAAAGGTCCTGCTGACGGCGGTCGCCCTGCTTTTCATGCTGCTTTCCGGCGGAACCGCCACGGCGGAGGAGCAGCCCCTTTCCTTCCGACAGATGGCGCAGCCCGAAAAGGGTGCGGTGCCCGTCTATGAAGAACGCAGCACAAAAAGCCGGGAGATCGCCCGGCTGGAAAAGGGGCAGCAGTGTGAGGTGATCGGCACGGCGGATCCCTATTATCTGGTGCGCGTGGGGGATCAGACGGGCTACGCGTCACAAAGCAGGCTGACGGTTCAAACGGTGCAGGCGGATGTGCCCGAGGCCCTCTGCGACACCGTGTCGCTGCTTACCGCCACGCCCGGACGCCATGAGGAATACCTGCTGCTGCAGGGCACCTTTACCGCGGATGAGCCGCTGGAGACCCTTTTCATTTACATATGGGATGAAAGGCAGCAGAAGATCGAGCATACCTATGTGAAGGATCTGGATACTCCCGCCGCGGAGGTGGATGCTTCCGTTCTGCAAAAGGCGTTTCCGCTGTGCAAGTATGACGGCGGAAGAAAAGAGCTTGTGGTCGAAGGCTGCACGGCGGGGGAGACCGTGGTGCTGTACCGCTCGCCGGTCTACATGTTCGGCGAACTGAAGGAGCCGGTGCATGTTACGGGTAAATGCCGCGGATTGCCGCAATCGGTAACGGATGAGCAGGTCAGCACGGCCTGGATCCCGAAGAAATCGGAGCCTTCGCTCACTGTCACGATCCCGGAGCAGGTGAATGCTGCCCTGATGACGCTGGAATGGCGTGATCTGCCCGAATCCTTTACCGTGGAGCTGACAGACGAAAACGGACAGGTGATTCAAAAAACAGAAAAGAAAAATGTGTTTTATATGGAATCCGTTCCCCTGACCAGCCGGGTGCGGAAGGCCGTGATCACTCCCGCGGGAGAAAATGCCGCGCTGGCTGGTGTGCGGGTATACCGCGAAAACTATCCCGCGCATGATGTGCAGGAATGGCAGCCCCTTCCGGACAAGATCGATATCCTGCTGGTTTCCACCCATCAGGATGATGAGTTCCTTTTCTTCGGGGGAAGCATTCCGTATTATGCCGCCCGGCAGGATGTGACCATCGGTGTTCTCTATATGGCGGATTGCGGCCGGTACAGGTACCGGGAGGCGCTGAACGGGCTGTGGAGCGCGGGGCTGAGGCATTATCCCGTCTTTTTGGGTCTGGAGGACTACTATACCACCAGCATCGATCAGGCACGCGCCCTGTGGCGGAATGATGATCCCGAAAAGCTGCTTGTGCGGGTGATACGGCAATATAAGCCGGAGGTGATCCTCTGTCAGGATCTGAACGGCGAATACGGCCACGGCCAGCACAAATACACCGCACAGCTGGTAACGGAGGCCTTCTCTCTGGCGGCGGATGAGGCGTATGATCCGCAGTCTGCCGGGGAGCTTGGCACCTGGCAGATCAAAAAATGCTATGTTCATCTTTATGAGGAAAACCAGATCAGGATGGACTGGAATGTGCCTCTGGATGATGCCGGCGTGATCACCCCCATGTTTCTTGCATGGGAGGGGTATGATAAAAGCAAATCCCAGATCGCCGCTTTCAGCATGGAACGGGACGGCGTGCAGTATGATAATACCCTGTTCGGGCTTTACCGGTCCACGGTGGGGCCGGATACCCTGAAGAACGATTTTTTAGAAAATGTTCGATAAACTGTGATCGCCTTTATTCCGTCCTGTTTGTTTCAGAGAATGACGCGCCGCAAAAGGGTGAATGAAAGGAGAGTTTGCCAATGAATGTTGCGGTGATTATCCTGAGTGCTATATTCCTCTTCCTTGTTTTTGTCGTTGGTTCAAAGGTAGATGATGAGTGGTATCCGAAATGGAGAAAGAAGTATATGCAAAAGCTGATCGACGAGTATGAAAAGGATGGAAGCTATGAGTGATTTTGTATATCTTCTTCATTTAGTCATCGGAATACCGGTTGTAATGGCGGCCGGACTGTCTGTCATTGCTCTTCTCGTCATGTATGACCATTACTACAAGGACAAGGAACTGGTTAAGATGAGAAAGGGAAGATACGATAATGAGTACAGGATGTACTATCATTTCAAGCGGTTCTATAAGGATAACGATTCTGTTATCGGAAACAGATACGCCACGGATATGGATTGGAAATGCGCGTCTTGGTGTACTAATTTTGATTATCTGATGGAGATCACCGACAGTTCGCATCTGCGGGCGCTCAGATCGTGGTATGAGTTCCGCAAGGTCTATGAGGATCCGACCGGTGAATATCCCACCATCAGCGGAGACGAGCGGCTTGAACGCCTGTATTACGGATTGGAAACCGTAGAGCAGACGATCCTGAAGGATATAACGAATGTGCGGTTCGGCATCAGAAAGGTCGGCAAGAATTGGCGGGATGATACCGATCTGAAGAAATGGTGCAACGGAGCGGGAGAAAGACGCATCATCATCAGTCACGGAAACAACCGATATATCGGCATCGAGGGGATATATCTGCGGGCGTACTCAATAAACAGCAGAGAGATGTGTACTGTCTGGTTCAGCAAGGGTTTGAAGCTCGCGCTGAACAAAGCCTGCGCTCCGTGTTCCTATACCAAGATGTTCACGGCTTATCTGGATCATTCGCACGGCGATATCATCGTTCCGTATAACAACCAGCAGTTTCCTGTGAACGCGCTGAATAATGAGGAAATCCACATTCGCATAGATTGAGCGTCTCTTTATCAATATTTACAGGATTATTTGAAAAGCGTAATTCTGATATATGGGAGGAATATCTATTATATGAATAAGGAAGATTTTTTCGGCCTAATATGTGATCATTGCTCATCATCAGTATAAGCCGTCATAGCTTTACTATCAGCTCGTGGATTCCTTATTGAAAATAAGGGAGGCCGATTTATTTGTTCGGATAATTCACACAAAAGCGATCCACATGAATTAAATACCATCCTCTCTTCAATCAGGATGGGTATCTGTCCCTTATGTTTCAGAATATGCGGTTCTGACACAGTCAAAAACCGCGTCGAATGCCGCATGATGAGACCGGCGGGAAAAATCATGCCGAAGAGGAACAAAATGTTTACAAATGCGAAAAAGCAGGATTGTTTTCTTGTCTTTGCTTGACATACATGAAAAAATAATATAAAATAAAAGCCCATGAAGGGCTTTCATAAGCACACACTGTGCTGGTCGGTCACCCGACGGTTTGAGAAAACTTTTATTTGAACGCGTAGTGTAATCACATAGGGGTCTGTGATCACAATAACAGTGTATCAAACTCAAAAGGAGTTGTCAATATGGAAAAAAGTAAAAATTCTTACTATCTTGGTCTGGATATCGGAACGGACAGTGTTGGCTATGCCGTAACAGATGAGAGTTACGATTTGAAGAAGTTCCACGGCGAACCCGCCTGGGGCGTCACGCTGTTTGACGCGGCGCAGCTTTGCGCTGAAAGGCGCGGCTTCCGTACCGGTCGCCGCCGCTTGGACAGACGGCAGCAGCGTGTACGCCTGATCCGTGAGCTTTTTGCAAAAGAGATCGCGAAAACAGATGAGGTGTTTTTCCGCCGAATGGATGCTTCCGCACTGCTGGAAGAGGATTGCGGTTTCACAGCCACTCTTTTTGATGATGATAACTACACGGATGCCGATTATCACCGTGAGTATCCCACCATCCATCATCTGATCGCCGATCTGATGCATTCCGACCGCCCGCATGATGTGCGTCTGGTATATCTTGCGTGCGCGTGGCTGGTAGCGCACAGAGGACATTTTCTTTCTGATGTCAGCTTGAACAATGTTGCAGGGCTTACGGATTTTAGTGTGGTGTGGTCTCGCTTTACGGATTATCTTGCCCGTGAAGAAGGGGAACTGCCCTGGCAGAATGTTGATGTGGTGGCTGTTTCCGAAGTGCTGCGCCGCCGTTCCGGCGTAAACGCGCGCTATAAGGAGCTTTCTGCCCTGTTGTTTGCCGGTGCCAAGCCGCCTAAGGAGAGCGAGAATTTCCGTCTGAACTGCGAATGTTTGCTGAAACTGATTTGCGGCGGAAAGGTACAGGCCAACGCGCTTTTCAATACGGAGAGCTATGAAGATATCTCTTCCTTCTCTCTCGGAGACAGTGATGAAGCGCTGGATGCCCTTTATGCCCAGCTCGGTGATGACGCGGAGCCTGTACGCCTGATGAAGGGGATCTATGACTGGGCCCTTCTCGTTGATATACTGAACGGGCAGGATGCTATTTCCGATGCCAAGGTAAAGGTATATGAACAGCATGCACAGGATTTGAAAACGCTTAAATACATCCTGCACAAATATGCATCCAAAGCGCAGTTTGCGTCTGTTTTCCGTGATATGGGCAAGGATAACTATGCGGCCTATACCGGTCATGTAAAGCTCAGCCAGAAAAAAGACCTGAAGCGCAAGGGAAAAGCGGATGTTTCCAAATTTATTCTGAAAGCGCTGGACGGGATCAAGCCGGAAGCGGAGGATGAAGCGCTTTTTGCGGATATGACGGAGCGCCTGCATGACAACCGCTTTTTGCCCAAGCAGCGTGATACCGATAACCGCGTCATTCCCTATCAGTTGTACTGGCATGAACTGAACACACTGCTGAAAAACGCGGAACATTATCTCCCGTTCCTTGCTGAAAAGGATGAGAGCGGTCTTTCCGTAAGCGAAAAGATCCTTTCTGTGTTCACATTCCGCGTCCCGTATTATGTAGGGCCGCTTGTCAACCGTGAAAACAAACACGCGTGGATCGTGCGCAAAGCGGAAGGGCGCATCCTGCCGTGGAACTTTGATGAACTGGTGGATAAAGACCGGTGCGAAGAAGAATTTATTCGCCGTATGACAAACCGCTGCACCTATATTCCCTATGCGGATGTGTTGCCGAAGGAATCTCTGCTTTACCATCGCTTTACGGTATTGAATGAGATCAACAACCTGAAGGTGGATGGCGAAGGGATCTCCGTGGCTGCCAAGCAGCAGATATTTACTGGTCTTTATGAACAGCGCAGAAAAGTGACCCGAAAAGCGCTTGAAAACTTCATGCTCAGCAACGGGATCATGACCAAAGGCCAGACCGTGAGCGGTGTGGATGAAGCGCTGCACAGCGATCTCAGATCATGGCATGATTTCCGCCGTTTGCTTACAGCAGGTCTGCTTACAGAGGAACAGGCGGAACAAATCATTGAGCATATCACCGTTACGGAAGACAGGAGCCGTCTGAAGCTTTATCTCAGCAGGCAGTACCCGCAATTGGATGAAAAAGATATCCATTATCTTTCTTCGCTTGGGTATAAAGACTTTGGCCGTCTTTCCGGCGAATTGCTTACAGGTATCACTGTGGATGGCCCGGATGGAAGCGACAGCATGACGGTGATGCGCGCCATGTGGGAAACCAACTGCAATCTGATGGAGCTTCTGAGCGAAAACTATGATTTTGCAGGGAAAATACAGGATATACAAAAAGAGTATTACGCAAGCCACGCTACATCCCTTGCGGAACGGTTGGATGAAATGTATGTATCCAATGCCGTAAAGCGTCCGGTGCTGCGCGCACTTGAGATCACAAAGGAAGTTACAAAGGCCTTTGGCGGCGCGCCTGAAAAGATATTTGTGGAAATGGCGCGCGGTGCAACGGAAGACCAGAAAAACAAGCGCACCAAAACGCGCCTGCAGCAGCTGAACGAGCTTTATTCAAAGTGCAAATGCGAGGATGTGCCCGCCCTGCAGGAGCAGCTTTCGGCAATGGGAGATACGGCGGATACCCGTCTGCAAAGTGACCGGCTGTTCCTCTACTATATGCAGCTTGGCCGCTGTATGTATACCGGACAGCCGATGGAGATATCGCTGATCGCCGGTGATACTTACAATATTGAGCATATCTACCCGCGCAAGCAGGTAAAGGATGACAGCATCATCAACAACGAGGTGCTGGTGCTTTCTTCCGTAAACGGCGAAAAGAGCGACCGGTATCCCATTGATGCAAGTATCCGGGCAAAAATGACGCCTTTCTGGAATATGCTGCGCTCAAACGGCCTGCTGAGCGATGAAAAGTATCACCGCCTCACCCGTACCACCGGCTTTACAGAAGAAGAAAAGATGGGTTTCATTCAGTGCCAGCTTACCGAAACCACTCAGTCCACCAAGGCCGTGGCGGAGATCCTGAAGGAGCGCTACCCGGATACGCATATCGTATATGTAAAAGCGCGCCTTGCCAGCGAGCTGCGACAGTTTACCGGATGCCTAAAATCCCGTTTGTATAATGACCTGCACCATGCAAAGGATGCCTATCTGAATATTGTGGCGGGCAATGTGTATGATATGAAATTCTCCCGCCGTTGGTTCAACATCAACAGCGAATACAGCGTAAAAACAGAAGTGCTGTTTACACAAAAGCTGGTGCTGGGCGGTAAGCTGATCTGGAAAGCGAAAATGCTGGACAAGGTGAAAAAATATATGGGCAAAAACAACGCTCATATGACCAAGTATGCCTATTGCAAGCAGGGCGGGTATTTCGATCAGATGCCCGTCAAGGCAGCGCCCGGATTGATCCCGCGCAAAAGCGGTATGCCTACGGAAAAATACGGCGGCTACAATAAAGCGGCTATCAGCTTTTTTGTGCCGGTACACTATAAGGCAGGCAAAAAGGAAGATACCATTATTTTGCCAGTGGATCTGCTGAACAAAGATCGGTTTTTGCGCGGCGGGGAGGAAGCAGTTGCTTACGCAGCCCAGCGTATTGAGCAGATCACCGGCAAACAGGCAACGGACATAACCTTCCCTATGGGTACACGCGTGTGGAAAGTGAATACCATGCTGTCACTGGATGGATTTAAGGTAACGATAACCGGCAGTGCCAGTGGAGGAAGATGCATCATACCTACACCGTTTATGCCTTTTTCCGGTAATATAGCGGATGACTTCTATTTGAAAAAGCTGGAAATGTTGGTGGAAAAATACAAAAAGTATCCTTCCTATCAGTATAACGCGGAAAATGACAAGGTCACGGCAGAAGAAAATGTACGGCTGTATGAATTGTATGTTCAAAAACTGAGCAATACCGTGTATATGCATCGCCCAAATAATCCGCTTGAAACATTGAAAAAAGGTAAGGAAAAGTTTATTGCTCTTCCGATGGCGGAACAGGTGAAAGCATTGCTCAATATCCATGCTGTATTTTGCCGTGTTTCTTCCGGCTGTGATCTTTCCGCTGTTGGTGGTACGGCGCGTGCGGCCGCTACAGTGAGCTTCAGCAATACGGTGAGCAACTGGAAAAAGAATTATAAGGATGTCCGCCTTATTGATATGTCTGCTTCCGGACTGTGGGAAAAGCAGAGTGAAAACCTGCTGGAGTTGCTGTGAGCTGGCGGAATGTGATCATATCCACCCGGTGTAAGCTGGATTACAAAATGGGCTATCTGGTGATACGCGGAGAGGAAGTCAAACGCGTTTATCTGGATGAGATCGCCGTTCTGATGCTGGAAAACCCTGCTGTATCCCTTACCGGCTGCCTGGTAGAGGCACTTACCGAAAAAAAGATCAAGGTGATCTTTTGCGACAACGGGCGAAGCCCCACGGCGGAACTGGTGCCCTACCATGGCAGCCACGACAGTTCTTTGAAAATACGCAGGCAAATGGGCTGGGAGGAGCAAACCAAAGCATTTGCCTGGCAGCAGATCATCATTCGCAAGATCGGCAATCAGTGCGCGTTATTGCAGGAACTGAAAAAAGAGCGGGAATACCGCCTCCTGCAGGAATATATACAGCAGGTCGCTCCCAATGACGCTACCAACAGAGAAGGTCATGCCGCCAAGGTGTATTTCAACGCTCTGTATGGTATGAAGTTCACCCGGGGAGCCGATCTGCCTGTAAACGCCGCCCTCAACTATGGCTACAGTATTTTGCTTTCCGCGTTCAACCGGGAGGTGGCCCTCAATGGCTATCTTACGCAGATCGGCCTTTTTCACAACAACCGTTTCAACCATTTCAATCTCAGCTGCGATCTGATGGAGCCTTTTCGGGATCTGATAGACCGTGAGGTATACCGTATGCAGCCAAAGCAATTTGGCAGGGAAGAAAAGCACGCGATGTGGAACCTGTTCAGCACCGGTATCCTTTATCAGGGCAGCAGGCAGACAGTGCTGAATGCCGTAAAGCTGTATACCAAGCACACACTGGATTGTATTTCCGACGGTACGCCGGAAGCGATCGACTTTTATGAAAGAGAATGAGTTACCGGTTTATGCGTCTTCTTGTGATGTTTGACCTGCCTACTGATACGGCGGAGGATAGGAGAAACTATACCCGTTTTCGCAAAATGCTGGTCAAAAACGGTTTTGTGATGTTTCAGGAATCTGTGTATACCAAGCTGCTTTTCAACCCTACAGCCATGTTTGCGGTAATGGATGTGCTGAGGAAAAACAAGCCGCCCCGGGGCTTTGTAAGCACACTGGAAATAACGGAAAAGCAGTTTGCCTCCATGGAGCATCTGGTAGGGGAGGCTCACAGTGAAGTAATCAATACCGATGAAAGGCTGCTCATTTTATGAAATTTACACACCCGGAACTGGATACCGTATTTGATACCGAAGATGAAAAAGTGCACACGCTGGTGATAGAAACCCCGAAGCTGCTTTTCCGCTTGCTGGAGGATATTCAAAACCAGATATCCGGTTTTCGCGGGGATACCGTGCTGTCTGAGAAAGAACGCCCGTTGGATATGGCAAAGTATGCTGAAGTGCTGGATGTGTTTGTGCCCTTCAGCATCAACCGCAAATCATTGCTGACAAAGCTGAATGCCGCGCTTGAAAAGGAAGCAGCATCACCGGTGATTTTTGAGCGCACGGGAGAACTGCTGCAGCAGCTTACAGACTATCTGGATGCCCTTGCCTTTGATTTTCCCTGTGATATTGTGTTTCCAAAGCTTTCCGTACCGGCAGTGATCAAAAGCGCCGGAGCGGAGCTGCGGGAGGAATACGACAGTATGCCGGAAAAGGTGATCGATTATATGGAACTGGTGCGAACCTTTGACCGGGATAAGCTGTTTATTACCGTTAATATGCGTGCCTTTATGACCGATGAGGAGGCGGAGTTATTCCTTTCCACGGTACTTTCGCATGGGTTTCATATGCTGATGCTGGAAAGCAGCGCAAAACCGCTGCTGAAAAGAGAAGCCCGTGTCATCATAGATGAAGACCTTTGTGAAATTGATTGCAATTCGCCTGTTTTCCCATTAGAATAATGCTGTATGTTGCCCCTACACCTCTTTTGATTCAACGGTCCGTAGTCCGTAGGGAAGATTTTGATCATCCCGTGAATTATAAATTTGAGGTTTGAGAGTAGTGTAATCTCGTAGGGGTCTCAAACAACCAGGAGCACGAGTGCACCCTGGGCGAGGTTTGAGAGTAGTGTAATCTCGTAGGGGTCTCAAACTTCCAGTTCATCAAACAAGGACAGATAAGCGTTTGAGAGTAGTGTAATCTCGTAGGGGTCTCAAACTCAAAATCGTCATAGCCAAGGGCGCGTTTTGTTTGAGAGTAGTGTAATCTCGTAGGGGTCTCAAACCTGCCGAAGCGCTGTTCCCTTATCGCCGTGGTTTGAGAGTAGTGTAATCTCGTAGGGGTCTCAAACACGCCTTCGCAGTGAGTACGCGCTTCATCTGTTTGAGAGTAGTGTAATCTCGTAGGGGTCTCAAACCAAGACCGCGAAGGAACTTACCGAACTGAAGTTTGAGAGTAGTGTAATCTCGTAGGGGTCTCAAACCAAACGATATAGCGAAGCAGAGAGCAATACGTTTGAGAGTAGTGTAATCTCGTAGGGGTCTCAAACTCGACAGCTTCAATATTGACGTCCACGGTGGTTTGAGAGTAGTGTAATCTCGTAGGGGTCTCAAACAAATACATGGAAGAACAGCGCTTTGACCGAGTTTGAGAGTAGTGTAATCTCGTAGGGGTCTCAAACAGAGGGGGGCGAGGATATGAGCATAGTATAGTTTGAGAGTAGTGTAATCTCGTAGGGGTCTCAAACCTACAGGGAATGGTTGACCGCAGAGCATGAGTTTGAGAGTAGTGTAATCTCGTAGGGGTCTCAAACTTGCGTATCAATGCTATTCACATCCGCGTTGTTTGAGAGTAGTGTAATCTCGTAGGGGTCTCAAACTCGGTTATAGCCCGACGAGCAAGGGCGCGAGTTTGAGAGTAGTGTAATCTCGTAGGGGTCTCAAACTGCGCTCTCCCGCCAACAGTCACGAATAGTGTTTGAGAGTAGTGTAATCTCGTAGGGGTCTCAAACCACCGTCACGGTGTGCGCGCCGGGTGCCAGGTTTGAGAGTAGTGTAATCTCGTAGGGGTCTCAAACTTCACCAGTAACCATGTTAGTGTGCCATCTGTTTGAGAGTAGTGTAATCTCGTAGGGGTCTCAAACCGCCTGTATTCCCGGCAGCTATGCGGCCATGTTTGAGAGTAGTGTAATCTCGTAGGGGTCTCAAACCTGTGGTTTTCCCTTCCTTCACGGTGGTGCGTTTGAGAGTAGTGTAATCTCGTAGGGGTCTCAAACAGAGCGGAGCGCCGAAGCAAAGACAGCCTAGTTTGAGAGTAGTGTAATCTCGTAGGGGTCTCAAACACCAACTTTTGCAACAATGTTCTGGGTATTGTTTGAGAGTAGTGTAATCTCGTAGGGGTCTCAAACACCGGCCGTCTGAACGTGCTGAAGGCCATGGTTTGAGAGTAGTGTAATCTCGTAGGGGTCTCAAACTTCTTCCTGCGTCGGCGTCGTCTGTGTTCCGTTTGAGAGTAGTGTAATCTCGTAGGGGTCTCAAACTCCGCTGCACGCAAGGCAGTGTTTGTGTATGTTTGAGAGTAGTGTAATCTCGTAGGGGTCTCAAACGGGCGCTGGGCACGCGGACTGATCCTGATGGTTTGAGAGTAGTGTAATCTCGTAGGGGTCTCAAACTCATCTGACTTCCGGGATTGAACCCGATTTGTTTGAGAGTAGTGTAATCCCGTAGGGGTCTCAAACGGTTTTCCATCATTCCACACGCCACAAACGGTTTGAGAGTAGTGTAATCTCGTAGGGGTCTCAAACCACAATATGCGGATAATATGCGGATATGCGGTTTGAGAGTAGTGTAATCTCGTAGGGGTCTCAAACGACGGCGTGGCGGAGGTCACACTTGTCGCGGTTTGAGAGTAGTGTAATCTCGTAGGGGTCTCAAACGAATGAACGCTTCGATAAACTAAAACGTCAGTTTGAGAGTAGTGTAATCTCGTAGGGGTCTCAAACCCAGTCACCCATGAGGTCGGTGATGTCGGTGTTTGAGAGTAGTGTAATCTCGTAGGGGTCTAGAATTCAGTTGTTGCATTTTCTGCAACAGCTGTTGTTTGAGTACAGACCGATTCTAAAGTGAATTGCATACACGGTCGATTTTTTTGACCCGCACTTCAGAATCAGAGTAACAAAAAGCACAGGAATCGTCTTGGGGGCGAACCCTGTGCTACATTTTCGGAAAGCGGTGGTTGGCTTTACATTGGCGATTACGGCTCTGGCGCGGAAAAACGGTTCACGCTTTCTTGCTTTCGAGGGCCGTAAGGCCCCGTTTCCGGGATGCATCGAAGGGCTGCAGCCCTTCGATTTCAGATCCGCAGACGGCGACATGCGCGTCGCCGAGGAGCGGCTGGAAGCCGCTTCTGATATCCATTTCCGGACGTAAAATGAGCGTTTCCGGCGTGTACGGATCACCGGAAATGCCATTTTATAGGAAATGGATGTGAGAGAGCGCAAGCGGTTCATGTTCCGCTTGCGCTCAGAAAAGGCGAAAGCAAGCGCGGCATGCCCCGCTTGCTTTCGAAGGGGCGACAGCCCCTTACAGCTTTAGATTTTTCTCCTTTTCGTAAAAGGCACGGCACAGCATGCGGAACTCGGCTTCGTTTTCGCAGGCTTTTTCGTACTGGGCTTTTTTGATATCGGAGCGGGCAAAGGTATCCCGTATTTTATCACAGGGGTTTTCAGGGCATTCCCGGCAGGAGGTTATGCCGCGCTCCCTTTGGCAAAAGATGAGGCCGAAGGAGCAGGTGCCGCGGCTGCCGCAGCCCGCGCAGCGGGTCTCCTCCGCGGTCATCACATGATCTCGCCAGCCCGCCTTCTGCCAGAACAGGGCCGTCTCGTGCAGCTCCTCCTCCGTGGCGGCAATATGCCGGGGGCATACAGCGCAGTCATCCCCGCAGGAGGATAGCACGGGCTTTTCATTTTCAAGCTACTGCAGCCGGTCCATATAGTACTTCACAGTGAGCCTCCCTTCTCTTTTCACAGGCACAGTATAGCACGGCAGAGCAGGAATACACAATAAAAAATGCCGGGCAGAGCCCGGCAGGGGGGAGTGGAAAAAATCTAATGGATGTGGACGACCTGCTTTCGTACAGGCGCGGCTTGCGTGCTTGTTTTCGAAAGGATGCATCGAAAGTCCGCAGATAAGCTGCCGAATTGATCAGTGATTCCGTAATCCGTTTCCGGCCGTAAACGGAGTTTACAGGAAATGAATGTTGTCACATGCAAGCGCGGCTTGCCCCGCTTGCGTGTGATAGTCGTGCAGGTACATGGCGGTATCATCGGCAAGGGTGCCGCAGAACCATTCGATCCTCTCCGCTTCCCGGCAGGCCACCTGATGTGCCAGCTCGGCAAGGGTCTTTTTTGCTTCGGCAGTTTCGGTATGCTTTACGGTTTTGGCGGCGAACAGGGTTTTGATGGTGATCAGCTTTTTCATTTTATCTATCTCCTTTGGCATTTATCTTTTTCAGCGCCCGGCTTTCTGCCGGACATATTGATATACGAATGTGCCGCGGGAAAGGACAATACCAAACGAAAAAGAACGGTCCCGTATTCGCGTGGCTTTTCGCACATTTTTCAGGGTCGACTGTTTCGGTTAATGCCGGGATCATTTTTTTGCGTCCATGCAGGCGTGAATGGCCCTGCACGCGAAGACCGCCGTGCCTTCTCCGCCGGCTTTGTCTATGTTTTGGGTAAACTCTCCGTCCGCGGCATACATATCGCCCAGGCTGCACAGGATCTCATCCGTGCAGGGGTAAAAGTGACCGGTAATGAACCGCTGCAGCTCCTTTACCTTTTCCGCAGCCTCCTGGCTTTCGGGTGAAAGATGACGGAGAGCGCCGAAACCGGCAAAAATGAGCTCCATCTCCCCGGCAAGGGCCTTGCGGTCCGCGGGCGTACGGTTTTTGTCCTTTTCAGTAAAGCACTGATACTGCGGTGTAGCGCCCCAGGCTTCCTTTGCCTGACGGGCGTATTCATCCAACTTGTTTGTGTCAAAGGCTTGAAAATCCATTGTGTTTCCTCCGCTTTCCTTTATTTTGCAGGCCAACCCGATCAGGCGGCTTAGACGATCCCGGCGCAGCTCCAGCATATGGATCTGCCGGGTGAGCACCTCGCTGCGGTCATAGCCCGGGCTGTCCAGAATGCGGCCGATCTGCCGGAGCGGAAACTCCAGCTCTCTGAAAAGCAGGATGCTCTGCAGCCGCTCCAGCGCGGCTTCGTCATAGAGACGGTAGCCTGCGTCCGTTACCGCCGAGGGCTTCAGAAGCCCTATGGAATCATAATAGTGCAGGGTGCGTATGCTTACCCCGGATATCCTGCTCACCTCATGCACCGGCATCATCTGTACATCCCTCCCCGCGCTGTGCCTGTTTACATAATAAAGTATAAGGTATGACGCAGCGTAAGAGTCAAGATAAATTTAGGGAAACGCTGATTAATTCGGCAGACTCATCTGCGGCGTCTTTTGCACAATCTGCTTTCCGCAAAAATCTCGATTTACCTCCAGTAAACCTTCGATTTTTGCAGTCGCATCTTGTACAAAATTCGCTCGCATCTGAAGCTACCTCATTTGATCATTGCTTCCTTCGTCGCGGCTTTCAGCCGCTCCTCGGCGACGCGCATGTCGCCGCCTGCGGAATAAAAATCGAAGGGCCGCGGCCCTTCGATGCATCCCGGAGAGGGGCCTGCGGCCCTCCGAAAGCAAGCGGGGCAGGCCGCGCTTGTTTTCGACAACATGGTTTTCTGCAGGGCTTGACCTGACCCTCCAGCTTGGTGACCTCGGCGGTGGCATTCGCGTATTCTTCCTGGTACCGCTCCAGATTCTGCTTGGCGGCGATGGTGGCGGAGTCCGTTTCGCCCAGGGAATCACGGTAATTCTCATAGGCGTAGGTGGCCGCTTCCACCTCGAAGCGCAGGTCTTCCTGCCGGGCCTTTGCCTGCTCCAGCCGCTGGGTGTAGTCCTGATGCCGGTCGTAGTTTTCCTTCAGCTTATCGTTCGCCGCCACCAGAGCCCGACTGTACTGTTCCACGGCCCGCTGCTGCTGGGTAAGCTTCTGTCCCAGCATGGACAGCTTGGCTTCCGTGCCTGCGATGGTCTTTTCGTAGTTCTGTACACCAGCCCCGGCCAGACGGAAGGTGGACTCGGCTTCCTTGATCTGCGCGTTGATGGTGCGCATATTACGCGAGAAATTGCTGGAGTCCAGCGACAGCGCGACCACCAGTTCGCGCAGGGTTTCAGCCATAAAAGTTCACCTCTCTTTGATTGCAGGAGATTCAGGGATAATGGTAGAATACTGGTCAGGAGCTTCGGCTCGACAATCGGGATTTGCAGAAAGGGAAAAAATGATAATTCGAGATTTTGAACCGAAACATACAGAGGAAGCAGCGGAAATTGCCCTTGACGTATATAATTATGAGAGAGCATTTACACAGGAGCTTCCGGAAGTATCAAGCATTCCAATACTGAAGCAATTATCCGGAAATGGCTTCGGCGTCGCAGCATTTGAAGGCGGAAAAATGGTCGGATTTCTTTGCAGTGTGGAACCGTTTGAGAATGTTTTTCGTTCCACTGATGTGAGAGGTGTTTTTTCGCCCATGGGTGCGAATGGCGCGGTCATGGAAAATCACGGCAAGATTTATGCGGCATTGTATCAGGCGGCTGCAAAAAAGTGGGTAAAAGCCGGAGCGGTGTCACATGCAATTTGTCTATATGAACATGATGAGGAAGCAAAACAGCAGCTCTTTCGGTATGGATTTGGCATGAGGTGCGTAGATGCCATTCGTCCGATGGAAACAATCGATTGCGTTGTATGCGGCGGATATGAGTTTTTGGAATTGCCCAAGGAAGATTACGCATATGTTTATCCGTTGCATTTGGCACTGAACGAGCATTACTGCTCCAGCCCCTTTTTTATGAACCGAAAACCAGACACACTGGAAGAGTTTTTGGATTTTTCGGAAAGGAATAAGGAACGTTACTTTGCGGCAAAGATAGGCGGAGAATTATGCGCTTATTTGGAAGTGTCAGATCAGGGTGAAACCTTCATTGCATCAGGGAATCTTTATCGTCATATCATGGGGGCATATTGTATGCCGGAACACAGGGGCAGGGGTGTATACAAAAACCTGTTGAATTATGTTATCAATACCTTGAAAACTGAGGGATATACCAGACTTGGCGTGGATTTTGAAAGTATCAATCCGTCGGGCAGCGGGTTTTGGCTCAAGTTTTTTCATGCCTATACCAACGGCGTTGTGCGCAGGATAGATGAGCGGATTTTGCAGAGAGCTTCTCTGATATAACCTCATAAGAGTGTTGTTTCCGGACAAATCTTGCTAAGGAAACGCTGATTAATTCGGCAGACTCATCTGCGGCGTCTTTTGCACAATCTGCTTTCCGCAAAAATCTCGATTTACCTCCAGTAAACCTTCGATTTTTGCAGTCGCATCTTGTACAAAATTCGCTCGCATCTGAACCCACCTCAATTAATCAGTGTTTCCCTAATGTTTGTCAAGAGGGAAAACGAAGAAAATTGCTCTAACCACCGCCGACCTTGACAGAACGTGCTTGGCCGGTTGTAAGGGCAGCACGGCGAAGGACGGACGGCGATATAAGAGAAAACGGCAGCATGATTGAAATGAATGCCGGGAAAAACGTCCCATTCGACGGCAGATGGATTGTTCCGTATTCCGATTGCTATGCTGTGATCACACTGCTTAAGTATAATTGGAATAGAATTGAGCAGCGGGTAGAACTCTATTATTCGCTATATAGTTTTGATGAAATGTATGCGCTGAATGCTCTTGACGAAGCGGAACGGGAAGCAATGCGCCAATTGCAGGAAAGGCAGAAGGAAGAAAAAAAGAACGATTTATGATATGAAACAGACGTAAGTACCGTGATTGCTGATGCCGGTTTGTGACAGAATAACATATGATCTATATAAACACATAAAACAGGCCCATATACCGGATGCTTTGATCTGTATCCGACATATGGGTCTGTCCTGATTGTTGCTTTCCGGTACTTATGAACAGCTGTTACCGCGATTCTTCCAGCCTCAGACATGCGATCTCAAAGGGGCGCAGAGAGATCTCAAGGGTATCCGTGACCGTCTCTTCGCCGATGGGCGTTTCGTCCATGCGGCAGAGGGAGACGCGGTATTCGCGCGGGAAGCGGAACACCGCTTTTTGTGCCGTGCCCGTGTATTCATGCGCGTGCAGGATGACGGCGGTGCCCTCCTCCGCCGGCTTTACGGTGTCGATCAGCGCGTGTTCCGCGGTAAAGCCGGTAAAGGGTACGCTGCGTCCCGCAAGGACGAAGGGGGGATTTACGAACGCCTCGCCGGCTTCCTCGGTGCCGCTTTCCGTGAAGGGTCGGTCCGATACGCGGAAAGCCCAGGACAGGTGATGTGTCCCGCGGTCGCACTGCTCGTCGGGTACGCAGGGGGCGCGGAGCAACGTGAGCGCCAGATCGCCGTACCGGCAGGAAATGCCGAAGATATCCCTGCTCAGCAGGGCAGCGGTGCCGCTTTCCGTTTCCAGTGCCGTATAGCGGTGGCTGCACACCTCGTACCGGTCCCGCGCGAAAGCGGTGCGGTCATGATTGGGGCGTCTGACATGGCAGAACTGCATGCCGTGCAGCGCGTTTTCGCTTTCGATGCCCGTTTCAAAATGTGTTTTCAGCAGCCTGTGCCTTTCGCACCAGTCGATATCCAGATCAAAATATACGCAGGGCTCATCCGCGGGCAGGGTGACTGTGAGCGAGGCCGGGCTGCTGCCGACCGTGAGGGCGGTTTTCAGTACGAGCCTTTCGGGGGAAGCGCTTTTGATATACAGGCCTTCCGCCTGGACCGCTCCGGGGATCATGTCCTTTACATAATCCCGCGAAAGCTCCCACGCGTCATATACGGGCTCTGCATTCTTATACAGGCGCAGCTCGTTCAGCACGCCGCCCGGCTTTACATAGCTCCTGCCGTTCCTCTGATCGAAAAACGCTGTAACGCGGCCGGAACGGTCCGCGAAGAAGGAGAGCAGTCCGTTTTCGGCACGGATGCCGCCTTCTTCCTCCGTAAAGGTGACCGGGCAGTGCGCGGGGGCAAACGCCGTGAACGGTACGCTGCCGGAAGGCGGCAGTGTGACAAAGCCGGTCCGTCCGTCCGGAAGCGTGATGAATTCTCTTCTTTCAAAGGGCAGGGTGTTTACGAGGGTGAATCCTTCTTCTTTCGCGATGAAGGCTTTCTGGAACAGTGCTTCCGCCTTCTGCCTTACCTGACGCAGAGCGTCTCTGAGCGCGGTTTCCGCTTCCTCATGCACACAGTGCACGCCCACTCCGGCCGCGATATCGTGGAACTGGTGGGTGAGCAGAACGCGCCACGCGCTTTTCAGTTCATCCCGGAGCTTTTCTCTTTCTTCTTCCGGCTGCAGGCAGACGGCCAGCTCGGCGTCATGCAGGGCGCGCTCCAGCGCTTTGATGCCTTCCTTTGTGTTCCGCTGCACGGTGTAGGTGCCCCTGTGCCAGCACAGGTACAGTTCTCCCTGCCATACATGCTTTCCGGCGCGCGCGGACGCGCTTTCAAAGTAGGCTTTCAGGCTGCTCCATTCTGTGCGGGGAAGACCTGAAAGATTCTTTTCCCTGGCAAGGTATTCCAGCATATCCCTGTCCGCGCCGCCGCCGCCGTCGCCGAAGCCGAAGGGGTACAGCTGGCTGTCGGCATCGCCGGTGGGGTTGGAATGCTTATGCCAGCGTTCGAAAAGGTTCTGCGGGTCTGTACGGGCGTTGCTTTTGAAGAAGGAAAGCGCCTGTACCCGGGTGCCGTCCGCACCCTCCCACAGAAAATCCTGATAGGGGAAGCGTTCGCATTCCGGGTCAGCCCTGAGCAGCTTCTGTGTGGCGAAATACGAGATATCAAAGCCTTTCAGCAGCTGCGGAAGCTGCGCCGTAAAGCCGAAGGTATCGGGCTGCCAGGCGCATACGGTATCGGTGCCGAGTTTTTCCCGGTACCACCGTTTTCCCCACAGCAACTGTCTCAGCAGGCTTTCGCCGGACGGGATGTTGGTATCACATTCCACATAGAAAGCACCGTCCGCTTCCATACGGCCTTCCTTTACCCGGGCCTGTACTTCCTGCCACAGGTCCTTTTCTGTTTCTTCCAGCATTTCAAGCAATCGGGGCTCGCAGCAGAGGAAACGGTAATCCGGATACTCTTCCATCAGGCGCAGCTGATTTGCATATGTGCGGCGGATCTTGTGCCGTGTCTCTTCCATGGGCCACATCCATGCGATGTCGATGTGAGACTGGCCGATCAGGTGCAGTACCGGCGCGTCCGCCGGGTTTTCCTTTTCCAACGCGGGCTGCAGGCGCTCCCGGGCTGCAAGGAAGGAACGGATCCTTTCGCTCTTTTCTGCTTCCGGATCCGCCGTGTGTACGGCTTCCCTCAGCGCTTCTTCGATCTCCGCGCGCCTTTCGGAATCTTCCGGAAGCAGGGCTGCCGTCATTGCGAGTGTTTTCATATCCGTAAGCAGCGCATAGGTCTTCTCCTCGGATACGGCGATCACGCTTTCCCTTACCGTCTGCTGGCAGGCGGGCGTTTCGGGCACGGCGCGCTTTCCGGGAGCAAGCGGCACAGTGTTTTCAAGGCGCGCGCCGTTGCCGGCAAAGCTTTCCACAAGAAGCGTGACACGGTCTCCCGCCTTTGCGGGGAAGGGCAGCGTGACATAAGCGTGCTGCTTATCGATACTGCCTGCCGCACGCCCGTTGACATACACCAGCTGTTCGCCGCCGAGGCCGCTCTGGAACACGCATCTTCTGCCTTTAGCCGCTTCCGGAAAGGTAAACTGCGCGCGGAACAGCCCGTATTCGCGGAAAGCACCCCATTTTGTACCCTCCGGAATATCATGAAGGGGGCGCGTTTCCGCGTCCCCTCCATCCAGGCCTGCCGCGCTGAATGTTCCGCTGAAACGAAGAGTGCATACCGGCGTGAACAGCTGCTGCTCAAGCGCCCGGATCCATGCTTCCAGCCTCTGGCGGAACTGACGGTCTTCAGCCATAATTTCCTCCGTGATCAAAGCCCGGTCTTTTCGGCAATATATTTTCTGGCCTTCTGGGCGTACTCAAACGGGTTGGCTTTGGCGGGATCCTGCTCGGCTTCCACCACCACCCAGCCTTCGTAGCCGCTTTCTTCCAGCACCTTAAAGATGGGGGCAAAGTCCACATCGCCGTCTCCGGGCACGGTGAACACGCCGTTGCGCACGGCGGTGAGGAAGCTCCAGCCCTCTTTCTTCGCCTGTTCACGCACGTCCATGCGCACATCCTTGAGATGCACGTGGCGGATGCGGCTGATGTACTTTTTCAGCACAGGAACGGGATCGATGCCGGCAAAGGTGAGGTGGCCGCTGTCAAACAGCAGGAACACCTTATCGGGATCCACCAGGCTCATGAAGGTGTCGATCTCTTCTTCGGTCTGCACACCGGTGCCCATGTGGTGATGGCAGGTGAGCACCATGCCCTTTTCCTGTGCCAGGGCGCCCATTTCATTATAGCCCTTCGCGATCAGTTCCCACTGTTCTTTGGTGTATACAGGCTTTTCATTGCCGAAGATATTGATGTTTTTGCCCTGGATGCTGTTGCCCTGCTCGCTGGTGCCGATCACTCTTGCGCCCAGCGCATACAGGCGGTCGCGGTGGGCGATGAAGTTTTTGATGGTCACCTCATAGGGCTCGGAGGTGAACAGCGAGGAGAACCAGGCGTTGCAGATCTGCAGCCCGCGCACATCCAGCTTGTGCTTCAGCACTTCGGTATCCTGGGGATACTTGTTGCCGATCTCGCTTCCCTTGAAGCCCGCCAGCGCCATTTCGCTTACGCACTGTTCAAAGGTGTTTTCCTTGCCCAGGTCCGGCATGTCGTCATTGGTCCAGCCGATGGGCGCGATCGCCAGTTTTACCTTGCTTTTATCCAGCATATTTCTTTCCTCCGTATCTGTTGATCAGAATTTTCTGGTGTTTTCGATGTGCGCACTCATATCCGCGTACGCCTTCTGTACCCGCTCCTGTGTGCTTACCTCGGCCACGCCCACTCTCCACCAGGAGTCAAAACCGGGCGTCATGGTGCCGGGCAGCACCTTGATATCATACAGCACGGGCCTGTCCTGACGGAGAGCGTCACGGAGCGCTTTTTTCAATTCTTCCTCCGTGCGCACGGTGTAGGTCTTAAGGCCGTAGCCTGCGGCGCATTTCGCGTAATCCACAGGCATGACCGCTCCGTCCAGACTGCCCGTCACGGGGTCACGGAAGCGGAATACTGTACCGAAGGTATCGTTGCCCTGGTTGTTCTGCAGGTTTTCAATACAGCCCCAGCCGCTGTTGTCAAACAGGCAGAAGTGTACGCGCAGCCCCTCCTGCAGGCAGGTGAGCAGTTCGCTGTGCGCCATCAGGAAGGTGCCGTCGCCAAAGAAGGTGTATACTTCGTTTTCGGGGCAGGCCAGTTTCACACCCAGAGCGCCGTTGGTCTCATAGCCCATATTGGAGAAGCCGTATTCCATATGGTAGGTGTCACGGTCTCCAGGGCGGAACAGGCGCTGCATATCGCCGGGCAGGCTGCCGGCGCTGCCCACGGCGATGTCCTTTCTGCCCATAAACTCATTGATGATGCCCAGTGCTCTTGTCTGGGAAAGGCCGCGGGGATCGGATACGGTGTAGTATCTGTCCGCGACCGTGAGCCATTCATCCCGCTCCTTTTTCACCTCGTCCGCGTATGCGTAGGTATAGCCCTTCAGCGCTTTTGTGAGCAGCTTCAGGCCTTCTCTCGCGTCACACAGGATGGGCTCGCCGTCCATTTTGACGGCGTCAAAGGGACAGATGTTCAGCGAGACCACCTTTGTGTTCTCTTTGAACAGGTATTTGGAACAGGTGGTAAAGTCGGTCAGACGGGTGCCCACGGCGATCACCGTGTCGGCCTTCATGCCGATCCGGTTGGCCGCCTGGCCGCCGGTCACGCCGATGCCGCCCAGGTTGAGCGCGTGCTTCCAGGAGAGGGTGCCCTTGCCCGCCTGAGTCTCCGCAAACGGGATCCCCGTGCTTTCACAGAAGCGCTTCAGGGCGTCCCCGGCTTCGGAATAACGTACGCCGCCGCCGCAGATGACCAAAGGGCGCTCTGCTTCGCGGATGACCTTTTCGGCGCGGGCGATCTGATCGGCGTTCGGCACGCGGCGATCCATATGCCAGACGCGCTTCCTCAGGAAGGAGACGGGATAGTCATACGCTTCGCCTTCGGTATCCTGCGGCATGGCCAGACATACGGCACCGGTATCTGCCGGGTCGGTCAGCACGCGCAGGGCGTGCACAGCGGCTGTCATCAGCTGTTCCGGGCGTTCGATGCGGTCAAAATAATGGCATACGCCGCGGAAAGCGTCGGTCACGGTCTGGCCGAAGGAGGTGAAGAATTCCGCCTGCTGCAGCACAGGGTCCGGCTGACGGCACGCAAAGGTGTCGCCGGGCAGCAGCAGCAAAGGGATGCGGTTGGCCGTTGCGCAGCCGGCGGCGGTCACCATATTCATCGCACCAGGGCCGATCGAGCTCACACAGGGGATGATCTCCATGCGGTTCTTCTGCTTGGCAAAGGCCGTGGCGGCCAGCGCCATGTTCTGCTCGTTCTTTCCCTGCAGGAAGCGGATGCCGTGCCCGCCCTGGCTGAGCGCCTGACCGACGCCCACTACGCAGCCGTGACCGAACACGCCGAAAATGTTGTTGATGAATTTATGCTCGGCGCCGTCCCGTTCCACATACTGCGCGTCCAGAAAACGCACCAGCGCCTGAGCCATCGTAAGCCGTACGGTCTCCACAGTGTTTTCCTCCAAAGCAGCGTTGTATTTACCTGAACTGATCTCCCCAGTATTCCTTTCCCTTTTCCTGCACCCACAGGTGCTCTTTCAGGAATACGGGATAATCCGGCTGGCGGTAGGGACAGCCGTCCAGATGCCTGATGCCCCACAGATACCACAGTGCGTAGCCCGGAGGGGTGCACTGCGGATGAGTCAGTCCGGGCGCGATGAGCACGGTGTCGTTGGTGTGCACCTTGACCACATCATCGCCCAGCTCCGCGTAGGCAAAGCCGTTTGCCGGGTTGGTCTTATAGTAGTATACCTCGGGCTGGGGATGATGGTGCGGCGGATAGCTGCTCCACTTGCCGGGGAAGCCGATCACCTCACCCAGTACAAGATTGGCGTACGGGGCGTTTGAATAATCAAAGATCGTGCGCACGATCCTGGTGGAGGTCTCGTGCATGGTCCCCTTGCCGCGGAACTCATCGGGTGTATCCTGCGGCAGGTAAAGCTTCGCGCCGAATGCTCTTTCGTTTTCGGTGCGCAGGATGTTGATCTCCGCGTCCTCGGAGAGGCATACCAGCTCCGCCTTCACAGTTCTGTCCGTGTGCAGTGCGGTAGGCGGCACATCAAAGCAGTTGCTTCTGTCTTCGGTATGCTCGTTTCCGTTCCATCTGAAGGTCACCTTGCCGTACACCAGCAAAAAGGCCTTTTCAAAGGGGGAATCATCGGTATAGACCTCGCCTTTTTTCATGCGCAGGATGCCGAAATCCATCAGCATCCCGCTGTTTTTACCGTTCATTTCCGTTATGGCGGTATAGCCGTACGGGTTTTCCGCCTGTCCGCGTATTACCGGCTGCATTTTGAATTTTCCTTTCTTTTTGCCACGGAAAAGGAGAGCTGTTCATAAGCAGCGAGGATCTTGCAGATATTATATTACAGCAAGCTCGTTGCTTTATAGCCCCTTTGCGTAATAATCAATATAAATCTGTGATATATCAGAGACGATGGGAACCACGGGTGGTCCGGAGGGTCGAAGCCCGTTCTGTTGTGTTCCCGGTACTGCCTTCAGCAGTACCGGGAACGCAGGTGCGGCCTGATCATTACAGGATCTCGGAGATCTTTACGGGGCGGTGCTCATCCAGGCTCTTCTTGGCGGCCTTGGCCAGCACAACGCTCATCAGACCGGCGTGGATGCCCACGGGCACTTCGGTATCATTGCGGACCGCCGCCACAAACTGGCGCATTTCCTCAATGAAGGAAGCCATATAGCGCTCGAGGAAGAAATACTGGGGCTTGTCGCTTACAACGCCGCCCGCGGTGCTTACGCGCACGGTGCTGTCACCGTCATTCTCGCCGGCTGCCATGCCCAGGCTGCCGAAGGCCTCTACGCGCTGGTCATAGCCGTAGGCCGCGCGGCGGCTGTTGTCGATCACGCCCAGAGCGCCGTTCGCGAAGGTGAGGGTCACGATGGCTGTATCCACGTCACCGGCCTCGCCGATGCGCTTGTCCACAAGGGATGTGCCCATTGCGTATACCTCGGTCACATCGCTGCCGGCCAGGAACATCGCCATATCAAAGTCGTGGATCATCATATCGATATACAGGCCGCCGGAGGAAGCTGCGTATTCGGGAGAGGGGGGCTCGGGGTCGCGGGAGGTGATCTTGATGATCTCCACATTGCCCAGCTTGCCTTCCTTTACCAGCTGCTGCACGCGGCCGTGGTTGTGGTCAAAACGGCGGTTGAAACCGATCTGCAGTTTAACGCCGGTCTCTTTGGCTACTTCGGCGGTCTTCCGGATCTTTTCCACCGTCAGGTCCACCGGCTTTTCGCAGAACACATGCTTGCCGGTCTTCATCGCGGCGATCGCGATATCGGCATGGGTGGGCGTGGGGGAGCATACCAGTACGGCATCGATCGCGGGATCGTTCACGATGTCCAGGTAATTGTCGCTGTAGGCGGGAATGCCGAACTTTTCCGCCAGCGCTTTCGCGCTTTCTACGCGCACGTCGGTCACGCGCACGATCTCGGCTTCGGGGATATGATAGGTGATGGACTGGGCATGCACATTGCCGATTCTGCCGGCGCCTACAAGGCCGATCTTCAGTTTATCCATGGTGATTTCTCCTTTATATATGTGTTAATTGTTTCGTTTATCAGCGGCTGCCGTCCCAGGTATCCACGGAGGCGTTCTTCTTTTCCTCCTCGTCAAACCAGCGCACGGTGACGCACTTGGAATCGGTATAGAAGCGGAACGCGTCCTTTCCGTGGCAGTGCAGATCGCCGAAGAAGCTCTGCTTGTGGCCCGAGAAGGGGAACACGGCGATGGGTACGGGAATGCCTACGTTGACGCCCACCATGCCGCCGTCGGTATGCTTGGCAAACTCGCGGGCGTAATAGCCGTTCTGGGTAAAGATCACGCTGCCGTTGGCGAACGGGTTGCGGTTCATCAGGGCAAGACCTTCTTCGAAGTTCTTTACGCGCTTGATGCACAGCACGGGACCGAACACCTCGCGGGTGCCGATCGTCATTTCTTCGGTGACGTGATCAAAGATGGTGGGCCCGATATAGTAGCCGTCCTCATAGCCCTCCGGTTTTACATCACGTCCGTCCAGAATCAGTTCCGCGCCTTCGGCGATACCTTTTTCGATCCAGTCCAGCACAAATTTCTGATGGCTCTTGCTGCCTACGGGGCCCAGCTTGCTGGTCTTGTCATAGGCGGGGCCTACCTTCAGCCCCTTGCACAGGCGCACGATCTCGGCGACCAGCTCATCCGCGATCTCCTCCTCCACCACTACAACGGGCAGTGCCATGCAGCGCTCGCCGGCGCAGCCGAAGGAGGAATTCATGATACCGGCGGCGGTGCGGGTGATGGGGGCATCCTTCAGCACCAGCGCGTGGTTCTTCGCCTCACACAGGCACTGCACGCGCTTGCCGGTGGAAGCGGCGGTGGCGTAGATGTGCTTTCCGACCTCGGTGGAGCCCACAAAGGTGATGCCCTTGATATCGGGATGGGTGAGCAGCAGCTCCGCCTCGTCCCTTGAGCAGGGAACGATGTTGAACACGCCGTCCGGGATGCCGGCTTCCTTATAAAGCTGGGCAAACTTGAGGCAGGTCATGGGGGTGGTGGAGGCGGGCTTCAGCACGAAGGTGTTGCCGCAGACGATGGCGAGCGGCGCCATCCAGCCTACTGGGATCATCGCGGGGAAGTTCCAGGGGGCAATGCCGGCAAACACGCCCAGCGGCTCGCGGTACAGCGTGGTGTCGTAACCGGAGGAGGCGTCCATCAGGCTTTCGCCCATCAGCAGAGAGGGGGCGGAACAGGCCAGTTCGGTCATATCCAGCGCCTTGCCCACATCGCCGGCGGCTTCGCTCCAGCACTTGCCGTTCTCAGTGGCGCACAGGCGGGTCAGCTCCTCCATATCGCGCTCGATGAGCTGATGCAGCTTCATCATGATGGCGGCGCGCTTTCTGACGGGGGTGTTCTTCCAGGCGGGGTAGGCGGCTTTGGCGGCGGCTACCGCGGCTTCCACTTCCTCACGGGTGCACTTGGGCACCTTCGCGATGGGCTTGCCTGTGGAAGGGTCATAGATGGTGGTAAAGGCGGTGCTTTTGCTCTCAACATATTCGCCGTTGATGTACGGCTTCATGACCGGGATCTCAGACATATTTTTTCACTCTCCGTTTTTTATTCTTTCAGGCGTTTATACCCTGATTTCGGTAACCACTTCGCCGCAAACGGCTTTCTTTTCCTTAATGAAGGCAAACAGGGCTTCCTCGGTGGGCATATCCCTGCTGCAGGCATGGCTGGCTACCAGCATGGCGGCGCTGGCGCTGCCCATCTCAAGCGCGTCCTTTACGCTCTTTCCCGCCATCAGCCCGTGCAGGAAGGCGCTGGCGTAGCCGTCTCCGCCGCCAAAACCCTTCAGGGCGTTCACGGGGAAGGGGCGCACGATCCAGTTTCCGTCTTCCTTTGTATAGCAGCGGCTGCCCTCTTTTCCGTGCTTGATCACCAGCAGGGAAACGCCCTTCTCCTGCCAGTAGCGGGCGCTGGCCTCGTCCGTGCCGTCCAGCCCTGTCAGCTTCTCCATCAGGTCAAACTCCTCGCGGCTGCCCAGTACGATATCGGCTTTTTCGGCGACCAGAGAGGTATACACCGCGATCTCATCCTTGTTTTTCCAGGTGTAGGCACGGTAGTCGGCGTCAAAGATCACGGTGATCCCGTTCTTTTTTGCGTAGCTCAGTGCCTTCAGCGAGGCTTCTCTCGTAGGAGAGGCGCAGAGGGCGGTACCGCTGATGAGGAGGGATCTTGAGGAACGGATGTATTCCTCATCCACATCATCCGGGTGTAGCATCAGGTCCGCCGCGCCCTCCCGGTACATCAGGATGCTGCTCTTTTCGGGGCTCAGGATCTCCGTAAAGGTGAGCCCCAGGCATTCTCCGTTCGTGCATCTTGTGATGTGGCTCACATCGATCTTTTCATTCTTAAAGTAATCGGTCACATAGTCGCCGAAGCGGTCGTCCGATACCTTTCCGAGAAAGCCCACCCGGCGAGCGTATCTTGCCATGCCCACTGCGATGTTCGCGGGGGAGCCGCCCAGATATTTGTTGAAGTTGCCGCTCTCGGAAAGCGGACGGTTCATATCTGTGGGGTTGAAATCAATGGCGACGCGGCCTACCGGAATGATATCCAGTACCGCGTTCCTGTTATCAAATAACGGTCTCATTTCTGTTCTCCTTCATCTGCCGTAAAACTGCCGAATATATCAAGATGGGTAAGCACCGTACGGTACGCCGCTTCCTCCATGCGGCGGGAAAGATCGAAATAATCCTTCGCGCCTTCAGCCGCCTGCCTGCAGGCGGTAAAGGTGGCGGTGGCGATGTTGATCTTCCTCACGCCAAGGGAGATACAGCGGCGGAAATCCTCCGGGGTTATGCCGGTTCCGCCGTGCAGAACGAGCGGGATATCTGTTTTGCCGCGTATTTCTTCCAGAATGTCAAAACGCAGATGCGGCGTGCCTTTGTAGATGCCGTGGGCGTTGCCGATCGCGACTGCCATCGCGGATACGCCGGTCTCCTCAGCGAAACGGACGGCGGTATCGGGATCCGCGTATACGGCTTCGGCTTCCTGCCCGTCCTCCGTGCGGCCGATGGTGCCTACCTCACCCTCGGCGGACGCGCCGTAAGCGCGCGCCAGCCCGGCCGCGGCGCGGGTCCTGCGGATGTTCTCTTCCATACACAGACGGCTGCCGTCCAGCATCACGCCGGTAAAGCCCGTTTCAAGCGCTTCTTTTATACAGCCTTCGGTAAGGCCGTGGTCCAGATGAACGCAGACGGGCACCTTCGCGTGCCGGGCGCCGGCAAGCATCGCAGGCCCCAGCAGATGAAGCGGTGCGTACGGCAGACGGCACTCCGCCACCTGCAGGATGACCGGCGTATTTTTCTCTTCCGCGGCGCGCAGCACGCCCCTGATCATTTCAAGGCAGGATACCGAAAACGCGCCGGCAGCGGCGCCGTGTTTTCCGGCAGCGGAAAGCAGTGTGCTCAGATCGCAAAGGGACATTTACTCCTCTTTTCCGGCAACGAGCAGCGTTATGCCCGTTTCCTCAAGCAGCGTGGTGTAATCTTCCGCGGGAGCGGAATCGGTTATGATACAGGAAAAGCTTTCAACGGGCGCGAAGGTCATCAGACCCGTTACGCCGAACTTTTTGCTGTCCGCCAGCAGGCATACCTTGTCGCTGTTTTCAACGGCGGCCTGCTTGATGTCAAATTCCTGCGCGGAGGAATTGGTGGCGCCGTGCGCCGAAAAACCGGTGGCGGCCATAAAGGCAACGCGGATGTTATATTTTTTCAGCATCTTTACCGCGTCGCTGCCGGTCATGGAGCGGGTCTTTCTGCGCAGGGTGCCGGGAAGCACGATCACAGTCAGGTTTTCCATTTTGGAGGCGATCACCACGGCGTCCAGATTATTGGTGATCACCGTCACGTCCTTTTTATCCGCGAGATGCTCCACCATCATCAGCGTAGTGGTGCCGGAATCGATAAAGATGATATCCCCGTCGTGTACCAGCCCGGCGGCAGCAACGCCGATGCTTTTCTTCGCGTCCTCGCGGCTGATGCGTCTTTCCTCATACGGGGTCAGTACCGCGGCGGCCTGACGGGAGCATACGCCGCCGTATACCTTTTCCACTGTGCCCCTTAATATCAGCTGTGCGATATCACGGCGCACCGTGTTGGCCGATACGCCGAAATGCGCGATGATCTCTTCCATTGTGGCTGTGCCCCGCTGGGCGATGTATTTTTCCATTTCCAAAATACGAGAGGCTTTCATACAGTCATCTCCCCTTCTTATCTGCCTTTTATTGTATACCAATTTTTGAATTTGTAAAGGGATTTTGAGTAAATTCTGATATATTTATTAGTAACTTACAATTAATTTTTGAATTTTTGTGATTTTTCCTGTTGAAAAAGGTTTCGGGTTTTGATATACTGATGTCACATCGAACTGAAATGGGGATTTTTATGAGTATGAACGAGATCGCATCCCTCGTATTGGGGAAACTGGTGAGCGGGCATGGCAACGGGGATATGCATGACCATATGACGCTGGATACCTGGGAATGGCCTCAGGGCGTGGCGCTGAACGCCATGATGAAGCTGTACCGGGCTTCCGGGGACAGCGAGCTGCTTGAAAAGCTCTGTTCCTGGTATGACAGGAGGATCGAGAACGGCATTCCCGCGCCCAATATCAATACCGCGGCGCCCATGCTGGGGTTGACCTTCCTGTACGAGGATACGAAAAACGAAAAATACCTCGCGCTGATCACCTCCTGGGCTGAATATATCATGGAACATTTTGTCCGTACCCAGGAGGGCGGCTTCCAGCACAGGACGAGCGATGATGAGAACAGGGAGCAGCTGTGGGACGATACCCTGTTCATGACGGTGCTCTTCCTTTACCGCGCCGGTGTGCTGCTTGGAAGGAAAGAGTATACCGAGGAAGCGAAGTATCAGTTCCTGCTGCACATCAAATATCTGCAGAGCCAGAAGGACCATCTGTGGTACCACGGCTACTGCTTTGAGGGCGGGCATCATTTCGCCGATGCCTACTGGTGTCGCGGCAATTCCTGGTTTACCGCTGGGGCAGCCGATTTTCTGGAGTGGCTGGAAGAGGAGGACGCCGTCAAGCGCCTGATCCGCAACACCTTCATCTCCCAGTGCAGGGCGCTGAAGGCCTGCCAGGATGAGAAGACCGGCCTGTGGCACACATTGCTTGACGATCCATCCTCCTATCCCGAAACGAGCGGCAGTGCCGCGATCGCCTACGGCCTGCTGAAGGGCGTGCGGCTGGGGTTGCTGGATAAGGAAGAATTCTCAGAGTGCGCGAAGAAGGCCGCGGAAGGCGTGCTCAGCATGGTGGATACAGACGGCACGGTGCTTTCCGTATCCTACGGCACGCCGATGGGGTGGGACAAGCAGTTTTACCGCGATATCCCCCTCCGGCAGACCGCGTATGGCCAGGGTCTTGTGTTCCTGATGATGACCGAACTGTAATCACGGAAGGAAGCCCGCCGGGCTTCCCGGAAAGAGGTGGTTAATATGCTTCACCGCGGAGAAATGATCGCGGATCTGGATCTGAAGATCGCAAACGCGCTTGAAAGGCAGATCACGGACCAGGAGGATGAACGCCTGGGCGGCTTCTGGACGGACGCCTTTCATGTGGAGCCGCGCGAGAGCGGCTTTTATCTGGGCGAGCTGATCACGGCTTTTGTGACGGAGGACAGCCGCTGGTATCTGAACCGGCGCGCTGCCCAAGCCATCCGGCTGGACCTGATCTATATGAAGCGCCATCAGCGCCCGGACGGCTGCTTTGACCTGACGCCCTGCAATTACGCTTCTCCGCCCGATACCGCCTTCATGGTGAACGCCATGCTGAACGGCTGGTGGCTGCTGGAGAAATGCGCCGCGCCGGAAGCGGACTTTATCCGCGCTCCCCTGTATGAGCTGATCGACAGCACTTCAAAAGGCATCGCGGCGGGCGGCTTCCATACGCCCAACCATCGCTGGGCTATCTCCTCCTGCCTGCTGAACTGCGAAAAGATCACAGGCAACAGGGCGCTTGGGGAACGGGCGGCGCAGTACCTGCGGGAAGGGCTGGATATCAATGAGGACGGCGAATTCTCAGAGCGCAGCGCCGGTAACTACAATCAGGTGAACGATGACCAGATGATCCGCCTTTACAAGGCTACCGGGGATAAGGCCTATCTCGAAGCCGCGGCGAAGAATCTGGAAATGATGTACTGCTATTTTGACCCGGACTGCTCGGTGTTTACCAACAATTCCACCCGGCAGGATATGGGGAAAAAGGTGTACGTCGATACCTACTACATCTATTATCTGTTCTGCGCGTACTTCCTGAAAAGGGAGGACCTGGGGCGGATGGCGGGCTTTATATGGAAGGACTGCCGCCGCCGCGGTACGGTGCCGCCGGGCGCGGAATGGGTGCTTCTGTATCCCGAAATGGACGCCTGGGGCGAGGAAGAGGGCTTTGAAGCGCCGGTCTCCCATATTGACCGGCTGTTCCCGGCCAGCAGCATCGCCCGCATCCGGGAAGGAAAGTGGAGCTGCTCTCTTTTAAAGGGCAAGCCCAACTGTCTGTACTTCCAGCACGGCAGCTTTGTAATGTACATGACCGTGTATTCAAACCTCTGTGACCGCCGCAATTTCCTGGCGGACACGCTGGAAAAGACGGAGACCGGATACCGGATGCGCTCCCACGCGGCGGGCTGGTACTACCTGCCCTACGATGAAAAGCCCGCTACCAGCGACTGGTGGGAGATGGATTGCCCTCATACCCGCAAAAAGACGGAGGGCCTGCCGCTGGACACCGAAATGGAGATCGTAAAACGGGAAGACGGCATAGACCTGCACCTGAAAACAACGGGGATCGACCGGCTGCCGCTGCGCCTGGAGTTTTCCTTCCTGCCGGGCGGCTATGTGCGCACGGAGCATTTCCTGCAGCGCGCACTGCCGGGAGAGAGCATCAACGTGCTTTCCGGCACCGTGGAGGCCTGCGGCCCCGGCGGAGAGACCATCCTGCTTGAGAGCGCGTTCGGCGCTCACGATTTCAGAGACCGGATGGGCGGCGCCTATCCGCTCAGCCCCAATCATTACACCGTGCTCTTTACCGCCTATACGCCTGTGGACCGGGTGATAAGCATCCGGGCGGCACGCGCGGACAGGCACCTTGTATAACTCAGCGACCCTTATCCGCACGGGGTGCGGAAAATATATAAGGAGGAATATCCTATGAAAACCAGAAGAACCGTATCTCTGCTTCTGGCACTTGTGATGCTGATGAGCCTTGCCTCTTTCGCGTCCGCCGAAGCAGCCTACACCCAGTCCCCCTACCTTGACGGGCAGGACCTGCCCGCGGTAGCCGACCGTCTTCCCGTCGCCTCCGATGTGATGGTAGAAACCGTGAAAGAGATCGGTCAGTATTTTGAAGCGATCAACATGCTGCAGGGCGGCTCCTCCAAGTGGGGCCCCGGCAAGCCCACCGAAGAGGCGCTCTTCCGTTTTAAGACGGACGGCACCGTGGAGCCCAATGTGGCCAAGGGCTATGATGTGAACGAAGACAGCACCGTGTGGACCATCTATCTGCGTGAAGGCATGAAGTGGTCCGACGGCGAGCCCTTCACCGCTGAAGACTGCCGTTTCTTCTATGAAGACTGTCTGCAGAGCGGCTTCACCGGCAAATCCGTCTGGGAAGCTGTGAAGGCGGCGGACGAGAACGGCGAAATGCAGGTCGCGAAGCTGGAGATCATTGATGACTACACCTTCACCATGACCTTCGCTTCCCCCAAGCCCGAATTCCTGCGCGAGCTGGCCATCAACGGCAAGTGGTTCTTTGCTCCCAAGCACTGGCTGGCCGAATATGTTGAAGCCTATAAGACGCTGGAAGGCGATGCCGCGAACGAATATGCTCAGAAGCTGGGCTATTCCGACATGGCTGCCATGGGCAACAGCATGACCTATTATTACTGGATCGTTGTGGGCCGTCCCACCCTGCGCGGCTGGGTCATCGACGGTGACTTCAACGCCGAACTGTGCGTCTGGAAGCGTAACCCCTACTACTGGAAGGTGGATGAAGAAGGCAAGCAGCTGCCCTACGCCGATGAACTGCGTTTCCGCCGTTATTCCGATGCCAGCCAGGCGCTGCTCTGGACGATGGACGGCACTGCCGATATCAACAATGTGGCTCTGGCCGATGTTGATACCATCATGGAAAAGGGTTCCAATGTGACTCTGGTCGAGTGGAGCTCCACCGGCTGGTGCTCTCAGAGCATGCAGCTGAACCTGGCTGTGCAGGATGAAGCGAAGCGCGCGCTCTTCCAGAACGTTGATTTCCGTCATGCCCTTTCCATCGCGATCGACCGCGCTCAGATCTGCGAGATCATCGACGGCGGCTATACCGATCCCGCCCAGTCTGCTCCTTCCGCCGGTGCCCAGGGTTACAGCGAGGAATGGACCGCGAAGTGGACCGAATACGACGTGGCCGGCGCTCAGGCTCTGCTGGAGCAGTGCGGCCTTGTAAAGGGTGCCGACGGCTATTACTGCCTGGCGGACGGCACGCAGCTGGTGCTGAACCTGCAGTATCAGGATGAAACGCATGCCCAGCTGGCTGAACTGCTGGTGAACGATCTGGACAAGGCCGGCGTAAAGGCCACCGCCCGTATGTATGACCGCAGCATCATGGAAGAAATGCGCAGCGCGAACACCCACGAGATCGTGCTGAACTACGAGAACTTTGATACCGTATCCATTTCTCTGCGTCCCGACTACTTTGTCCCGATGCGTGACTACTGTGTATGGGGTTCCGCGTTCGGTCTGTGGTACCTGAATTCTCTGGACGGCGGCAGCCGCGAAGGCGCCGTTGAGCCCCCTGCCGATGTAAAGGCGATGCTGGAAGTGTACACCAACATGAAGAACGCCGCCTCTTCCGCTGAGAGGGAAGGCTATGCTCTTGAGCTGCTCAAGTGCTTCGAAGAAGGCATCTATGAGATCGGCTTTACTTCCTCCAACCCCAGCATCTACGCGATCAATTCCAATCTGCACAACTTCCCCGAGGACGGCATCGACTGCGACGAATTCCGTAACCTGGGTCTGGCGAACTTCGCCTGCCTGTGGATCGGCGAATGAGACGCGTGACCGTATTTAGCTGACTGCCTGCGGCGGGAAGGCGAACCCTCGCCTTCCCGCCGTTTGTTCTTACAAACAACATTGCATTAGAGGAGGATGGGCGCATGGAAGCAGTAAATAACCGGCTGGAAAGGCGCAATCCATTCACATCACCGATGGCGATCTATATCTACAAGCGTCTTCTGACTTTCATTCCCATTCTGCTGATCATGTCCTTCGTGATCTTCTTTATCATCCAGCTTCCGCCGGGAGACTATCTCACCAGCTACATTGCCGGGCTGAAAGCGGAAGGCATCGTCGTGGATGAAAGCATGATCAACGGCCTGAAGGAACGCTTCGGCCTGGATCAGCCCTGGTATATCCAGTATTTCAAATGGATGGGCAATATCATTACACGGTTTGACTTCGGCTATTCCTTTGATCAGGAGAAGGCCGTATGGCCTCTGATCGCCGATGTGCTGCCTATGACGATCGTTGTTTCTCTCTCAACGATGCTGTTCAACTACCTGATCGGTATTCCTATCGGCATTTACAGCGCGATCAAGCAGTATTCGGTGGGGGATTATGTATTTACCTTTATCGGTTTCCTCGGTATGGCGATACCGAATTTCCTTTTTGCCATCATTCTGATGTACGCGACTTATATGTGGACCGGAACGGCATTCATAGGCCTGTTTTCGCAGGAGATCCTGATCGGGCTCAATAACGGCACGCTGCAGTGGTATGACTGCCTGTTCCGGAGCGATTTCTGGGGCCGCATGCTGATCCCGATCATCGTGATCGGCACATCGGGCATGTGCGGCACCCTGCGTTCCATGCGCGCCCAGATGCTGGACGAGCTGGGCCGCAATTATGTGCTCTGCGCCCGCGCCAAGGGCGTGTCCGAGCGGAGGATCATTTACAAATACTGCCTCCGCGCCGCGATCAACCCCACGGTGTCCGGCCTCTCGGGCGTGCTGGCTTCCATCTTCTCGGGCTCCACGATCTCCGCGATCGTGATGAACCTGCAGATCATCGGACCCATGCTGTATGAAGCGCTGAAGGCGCAGGATATGTATCTGGCGGGCACGATCCTCCTGATCATGGGCTTCCTGATCGTGCTGGGAACGCTGTTGTCCGATATCGTGCTGGCGTGGCTGGATCCACGTATCCGTTTCTCCGGAAGGAGGGCAGAATAAATGAGTACTGACGGCAGAAAGCAGCTGAAACTGCAGAAAAAGCTGGAAAAAGCAAGAAAAAAAGAAGAAAAATACTATCTCGCTTCCCAGTGGACACTGATGCGCAGAAAGCTCGGCAAGCATAAGCTGGCGAAGATCTCACTGTTTATCCTGGGCTTTCTGTATCTGGTGGCGCTGCTGGGGGATTTTGTCGCCCCCTACAATCTGACAGCCTATAACTCCTCCACGGTGAGCGTTCCGCCTACAACGATCCACTTTACCGATGAAAACGGGCTGTGCTCTCCCTATGTGTATAAGACTACCTGGGAAAAATATAAGACCCTGAAGGAAAAACAGGAAGCGCAGAAACTGGCCAAGGAGCAGGGTGTGGAGTTCAAGGCGCAGCACCTGGTGGAGGATACGAGCGTTAAGTATCATGTGACCTTCTTTGTGCACGGTTCCTCCTATAAGGTGCTGTTCGGCCTGTTTGAGAGCGATCTGCACCTTTTCGGTGTTGAGGATGACGCGGGCAGTGCCGGCGATATCTTCCTTTTCGGAACGGATAATATGGGCCGCGACCTGTTCTCAAGGATCGTTCTGGGCAGCCAGGTCTCCCTGACGATCCCGTTCGCGGGCACGCTGATCAGCTTTGTGCTGGGCCTGCTGCTGGGATCGATCTCCGGCTATTTCGGCGGATGGGTGGACGCGGTCATCCAGCGCGTGATCGAGGTGCTGAACTCTCTGCCCTCTCTGCCGCTGTGGATGGCGCTGTCGGCTGCCATTCCCGCAGGCATCCCGCCCGTACAGATGTATCTGCTGATCACGGTCATCCTGTCTCTTATCGGCTGGACAGGTCTTGCCCGTGTGGTACGCGGCAAATTCATGAGCCTGAAGAATGAGGATTATGTGATGGCGGCGCGCCTGGCCGGCGTGAGCAACATCAGGATCATCTTCAAACACCTGGTGCCCGGTTTCATGAGCTACCTGATCGTGAGCCTCACGCTGGGCATTCCGGGCATGATCATCGGCGAGACCAGCATGAGCTTCCTGGGCCTGGGCATTCAGTCTCCCGCTACCAGCTGGGGCGTGCTGCTGAAGGAAACGCAGGAAGTGAGCGCGATCGCCAGCCATCCCTGGTGCCTGATCCCGCTGATCTTTGTCGTTATCACGGTACTTGCCTTCAACTTCCTGGGTGACGGCATGCGTGACGCGGCCGATCCCTACAAGTAAGGAGGAAGAGCGGAATGAGCGAAGAAAACATCATTCGGGAAAACGGCGCTGCCGGCCTGTCTCCGCTGAATGGCGGAACGGAGCCGATCATCTCCGTAAAGGACCTGACGGTAAATATTAAAATGGACGAGGGCATGCTGACCCCTGTGCGCGGTATTTCCTTTGACATCCGTCCCGGTGAAACGCTGGGCCTTGTGGGCGAATCCGGCTGCGGAAAAAGCCTGACCAGCAAGGCGATCCTGGCGATCAATGACAAAAAGTGCAGTGCCTCCGGTCAGATCCTTTTCCGTGACGAAAATGACCGGACGGTGGATATCCTGAAAATGAATCCCAGGGGGAAGGAGATCCGCGCCATCCGCGGCAAGCAGATCTCCATGATCTTCCAGGAGCCCATGGTGGCCTTTTCGCCGATGTACACCATCGGCAACCAGATCAACGAATGCACCCGCCTGCATATCACGAAGGATAAAAAGGAAAGTAAGGCCATCACGCTGGAAATGATGAAAAAGGTGGGCATCGCAAACGCCGAAAAGCGCTATGACCAGTACCCGCATGAGTTTTCGGGCGGCATGCTGCAGCGTGCGCTGATCGCGATGGCGCTGGTATGCAAGCCCAGACTGCTGATCGCCGATGAACCTACCACCGCGCTGGATGTGACCATTCAGGCGCAGATCCTGGAACTGATGCAGGAATTGCAGAAAGAGCTGGGTATGGCCATCCTGTTCATCACGCATGACCTGGGCACCGTGGCCAAGATGTGCGACCGGGTAGCGGTCATGTATCTTGGCAAGATCGTGGAAACAGGCACGGCCAGAGAGATCTACAAGGATCCGCAGCATCCTTATACCCGCGGCCTGATGGGCAGCGTGCATAAGATCGGCTCCCGCAAAATGGACCGTCTGTATTCCATCGAGGGCACTGTGCCGCTGGCGCTCAACCTGAAGCCCGGCTGCGGCTTCTATGACCGCTGCGACGCGGCGATCGAGGGAACATGCGACCTTGCCGAGCCTGAAACGGTCTGTCTGGGGGGCAGCCACTGCGCGGCCTGTGTAAGATGCGTGAAGGGAGGAGAAGCGAATGTCTGAAAATCCTCAGAACGGGATGAGCGAACAGACGATCCTCGAGGTGAAGCATATCAGCAAGCGTTTTACCTCCAAAGGCGTATGCGTGCGCGCCGTGACCGATGTATCCTTTGATGTAAACGCCGGGGAAACGGTGGGCATCGTGGGCGAATCCGGCTGCGGAAAAACGACGCTCGGGCGCTGCATCGTGCGTGCGATCCAGGCAACGGAGGGCAGCGTGATGTACCGTGCCGCGGACGGCAATGTGTACGATTTTCTTTCTGTAGATAAAAAGGACATGAAAAACCTGCGCAAGGAGATCCAGATGATCTTTCAGGATCCGTATTCCTCTCTGGATCCCCGTATGACCGTGCTGGATATCATCGCGGAGCCCCTGAAGGCGAATTATCCCAAGATGCCCAAGGATGAAAGGGAGCAGAGGGTGATCGATATGGCGCGCCGTGTGGGCCTGAACACCACCTATCTGAAAAGATACCCGCATGCCTTTTCGGGCGGACAGCGTCAGCGTGTGGGCATCGCGCGGGCCCTGATCCTCAATCCCCGGGTGATCGTGTGCGATGAGGCGGTCAGCGCGCTGGATGTTTCCATTCAGGCGCAGGTGATCAACCTGCTCAAGGACCTGCAGAAGGAAATGGGTCTGACCTATATTTTCATCAGCCATGACCTTTCCGTGGTGGAGCATATTTCCAACAAGGTGGGCGTGATGTACCTGGGAGAGATGGTGGAATTCGGAGAGACCGAAAAACTGTTCTCCCGTCCGCGCCATCCCTATACGGAAGCCCTGCTTTCCGCGGTGCCCGTGGCGGACCCCGATTATGTGATGGACAGGATCCCGCTCAGGGGCGAGATCCCGAACCCCGCCAACCCGCCCGCCGGCTGCTATTTCCATGAGCGCTGCAGCTACTGCACGGAGGACTGCCGCACAAAGCATCCGTCGCTATCGCTTACGGAAGAGGGCAGCATTGCCGCGTGTCTCAGGATGAATGAGCTGCGCCTGCGCGGCTTTGAAATGAACGAAAACGGGAAGTGAACAGAATGTCCTTCACAAAAACTGATCTCGCGTTTTCCACGATGTGGAATTTCCGAAAGGCAAGGACCGGCGCGGAACTGATGGACCAGATCCTGGCGCTGGGTTTCAGAAAAACAGAACTCAATTACCGCGTGAAGGCCGAGTGGCTGCCCGATATCGAGCGGTATATCCGTGAAGGCGTGATCACGGCGGTGAGCGTGCACAATGTGTTCCCTTCCACATCAGATGAGCGGTTCGGAACGGACAGCGTGCTGCTGGGGTACGAAGATGAGACCCTGCGGGGACAGGCGGTGGAGCTGGGCAAAAAGAGCATTGACTGGGCGTGCCGCCTGGGGGCGAAGGCCGTGGTGTTCCACCCTACAGAGGTGCCGCTGGACCCGGACAGGTACGATGTGCCGCTCAAAAAGCTGGTGGCGGCGCACCGGACAGACAGTGAAAAGTACCTTTCGCTGAACCGTGAAATGAAGGAGGCGCGGCTTGCCTCCCCCTATATCTCGCAGATGATGAAAAGCATTGAGGAGCTTGCGGAATACGTTACAAAGAACGCCCTGCCCGTGAAGCTGGGTATGGAAAACCGCGCGATGTGCCACCAGATCCCCGTTTTTTCGGAGTTTGAACTGATCGCGGAGCGCTTTGAAGGCAGCCCCGCCGGCATCTGGCTGGATACCGGCCACGCCATCATGATGCAGGAGCTTGGTCTGCAGCAGATGCCTCTTTCCCCCAGAGTGATGAACAGCCTGGTGGGCATGCACATCCATGATGCGAAGGATGGGCTGGACCATTACGCCCCCTGTACGCTGGAGGGCGATGTGCTCGCGCCCTTCCGGGAGTGCATTGAAAAAACACCCATCCGTGTGCTGGAGCTTTCCGGACGCCTGAGCGCGGGCGAGATCCTGACGGGCACGGAAGCGTTTGTAAAGCGCTACGGCCGCGGCTGACCGGAAAAAAGAGCATGATATGTATTGACGCGGGAAGCGCCTGTACAAGGCCGGCCGCGAAAGCCTTTGCCGCCTGAACTGGCAAAACGGGGCAGGGCTTGTCTGCACAAAACTCAAAAGCAACGGAACGCCGCGGAGAAGGCGTTCCGTTGCTTTTTGATGCACTGCCGGCACAAAAAAAAGGAACTTCCGTTTGGCGCGGAAGTTCCTTTGAGGTGACTGAATTTACTTGATGACCTCGCCGTACACGGTGCCGGCGGCGCAGGCGGCATTGCTTTCATCGGTATCGATGTGCATCGCCAGAGCAAAGTTTTCACTTACGCGTACCACCACATTGCTGAAGGTGAGGGCGCGCTCGGTGTCCAGCTTTACGCTTACAACATCCTTATCCTTCACGCCGAAGGCCTCGGCATCGGCAGGGGTCATATGGATGTGACGCTTGGCGGCGATCACGCCTTCCTTTACTTCCACTTCGCCGCAGGGGCCCACCAGCTTGCAGCCGGGGGTGCCGGCGATGTCGCCGCTCTCACGAACGGGCGCTACGATGCCGATGGAACGGGCGTCGGTGAGGGAAAGCTCGATCTGGCTGGCCTTGCGCACGGGGCCCAGAATGGACACGCCGGTCAGGGTCTTTTTGGGGCCTACCACGTCCACACGCTCATTGGAAGCGAACTGGCCGGGCTGGCTGAGCATCTTTTTTACATGAAGCTCGGCTCCCTTGCCGAACAGAATCTCGAGATCTTCAGCGGTCACATGCACATGACGCGCGCTGGTTTCTACCAATACCTGTGCCATTTGTATATCCTTCCTTTCAGACGAGTTCGGTTTACAGGGGTATTATACTCCGCTTCGTGCCTTTTTTCAAGCGTTTTGCCGCCCGGAGCACCGCTGTTTTTCTTCTGTGTCTGTTTGGCATATACCGCCCGCCTGTGATATAATAAAGATGAAACAGAAGCACCGTACCGGAGGCGATCCCTTTTGCCCGCAAAGCGTGTACGGCTGTTTTTCAAATAATACCGGCGTTTCACCCGAAGGAGGACACATGATGATGAAAAAACTTGTATGTATGCTGCTGGCACTTTGCGTGCTGCTTTCCGGCCTCGCCTTTGCCGAAGAAAATAAGCAGCCCCCTGTATATGAGAGCAATTTTTCCGAAAGCAAGGATGGCTGGACGGGACGCAGCCGCGGCGGCATGAAGCTGGGCAGGCTGGACGGCGCGCTCACGGTGAGCTTCCGCGTGGGCGACTGGAACGGCCCGGTGCATGAGGTGGCGCTGGAGGCCGGCACGCGGTACTGGCTGTGCGTGGATGTGATGAACACCTCCAACTCCTCCGCCAACTTTGTGCTGGCGTTGGTGGACGGGCAGGATGAAGAGGCGCGTACGGTGGAGCTGGCGCGCGCGATGGGCTGCGAGCGGGGCAGCTGGGTAACGCTTACGGGCAGCTATACCTGTGAGCAGAGCGGCACTCTGCTTATGAGTGTGCAGACGGACGGCAGCCCGATGGCGAACTTCAATATCAAAAACGCGGCGGTGCTGCTGCATGATCCCTCTCAGGTGACGGCGGTCACCTGGGAAGGCGAGCTGCCCTGCCTGAAGGATGTGTACGCCGGGCATTTTGACATCGGCACCTGCATGAGCGCGAACGACGCGCGCAATGCCGCCCGGTGCGAGCTGATACGCACCCAGTACAACATCGTTACGCCTGAAAACGAGCTGAAGCCTGATGCCGTGCTGGATATTCCCGCCAGCAAGGCGCTGGCGAAGGAGGACGATACCGCCGTGGCGGTGCACTTCGGCAGCGCGAAGCCCATTCTGGATTTCTGCTGGGCAAACGGCATCAAAATGCACGGGCATGTGTTTGTATGGCACAGCCAGACGCCGGAGGCCTTCTTCCATGAGGGCTACGATACCGGACGCCCCTATGTGAGCAGAGAGGTGATGCTGGCCCGCCTTGAAAACTTTATCCGCCTCACCTTTGAATACATGCAGCAGAACTATCCCGGCATGTTTGTATCGTGGGATGTGGTGAATGAAGCGGTGGCGGACGGCTCCGTGAACCTGCGCGCCTCCAACTGGACAAAGGTGGTGGGCGAGGACTTTATCTCCCGCGCCTTTGAGATCGCCGATAAGTACGCGCCCGAGGGCCTTGTGCTGTGCTATAACGACTATTCCACCCCCTATGAGCCCAAGCTGACCGGCATTGTGAACCTGCTTGAAACGCTGGTATCGGAAGGGCATATCGACGGCTACGGCTTCCAGACGCACTACAGCTGGAACGACCCCTCCGTTGACGCGGTGCGCAAAGCGTTTGACCGCGTGAGCGCGCTGGGGCTGCAGCTGCGGGTGAGCGAGATGGACATCAAGGTGAGCAAGGATACCGATGCCGCCCGCGCGCAGCAGGCGGAAAAGTACGCCGAGCTGATGAAGCTGTACCTTTCCTACCCCATGAAGGCGGTGCAGGTGTGGGGCGTGTGCGACGCCACCAGCTGGATCGGCTCCAGCTATCCGCTGCCCTTTGACGCGCGGCTGCAGCCCAAGCCGGCATTCTTTGCCATGACGGACGCGGTAAACGGAGCGGAAGCGGAATAAGCGGCAGGATATCGCTTGACCTTGTCGAAATGTAGAATGACAGAATAACTACCCGGCCCCGCGGGGCAGTAATGAAGTTCATCATCCCCTTACACATCAACCGAAGGAGGAAACACAGGTATGGATATTTCTTCTCTTGTACTGGGCATCGAGCTGGGCTCCACCCGCATCAAGGCGGTGCTGATCGATGAAAACCATGTGCCGGTCGCGTCCGGCAGCCATGAATGGGAAAACCGTCTTGAAAACGGGATATGGACCTACAGCATGCAGGATATCATCGGCGGCGTGCAGGCCTGCTATAAGGATCTGAAGCGCGATGTGAAGGAGAAATTCGGCGCTGTGCCCACCGGCTTTGCCGCGATGGGCGTATCCGCCATGATGCACGGATACCTGCCCTTTGATGAAAACTGGCAGCTGCTTGCCCCCTTCCGCACCTGGCGCAACACCGTGACCGGCGAGGCGGCGGAGCAGCTTTCCGAAGCGCTGGGCTTCAATATTCCCCAGCGCTGGAGCATTGCCCACCTGTATCAGGCCATATTGAACGGGGAAGAGCATCTGCCCCGCCTGCGCAACCTTACCACGCTGGCCGGTTTCATCCATCACACACTCACCGGGCTGCATGTGATGGGCGTGGGGGAGGCCAGCGGCATGTTCCCCATCGACAGCAAGGCTATGCAGTATGACGCGCGCATGGTGGCGGTCTATGACAAAATGGCGGCTGAAAAGGGCTTTACCGTTCCGCTGCTTTCCCTGCTTCCCGCCGTGCTCCCGGCCGGAGCGAACGCCGGTACGCTTACCGCGGAGGGCGCCCGCTTCCTGGATCCCGAGGGAGACCTGCTGCCCGGCACCCCGGTGGCTCCCTGCGAGGGCGACGCCGGTACGGGCATGGCGGCCACCTGTTCCGTGCGCCCGCGCACAGGCAATGTATCCGCCGGAACCAGCGATTTTGCCATGCTGGTCACCGAGACCATGCCCGGCATGCACCGGGAGATCGATATGGTCACCACGCCTGCCGGCGCGCCGGTGGCCATGGTACACTGCAACAACTGCACCAGCGATATCAACGCCTGGGTGAACCTGCTTTCTGAGTTTGCCGGTTTTGTGGGCGCGGATATCGATAAGGGCACGCTGTTCACAAAGCTGTTCAACAAGGCCATGGAGGGAGACCGGGATTGCGGCGGTCTGCTCTCCTACAACTACTTCTCCGGCGAGGGCGTGACGGATATGAACGAGGGCCGTCCCCTCTTCCTGCGCCTGCCGGACGCCAAAATGACGCTGGCCAACTTTATGCGCGCGCATATCCTTTCCGCTCTTTCCACGCTCAAGATCGGCCTGGACATCCTTACACGGGATGAGAAGGTAACGGTGGATAAGCTGTACGGCCACGGCGGCTTCTTCAAAACGCCCGGCGTGGGCCAGCGTATGCTGTCCGCCGCGGTGGGCGCGCCCGTATCCGTGATGGAAACGGCCGGGGAAGGCGGCCCCTACGGCATGGCGCTGCTGGCGGCCTATATGATCCGCAGGGAGGAAAACGAATCGCTGGAGGATTATCTGGATAACAAGGTATTCAAAGACGCGAAGGTATGCACCCTGATGGCGGATGAGGAGGATATCGCGGGCTTCAACGCCTATCTGGCCCGCTATGCCGCCTGCCTGCCGGTGGAAAAGCTGGCGGCGGAAAGCCTGCGCTGAGGGCCGCGCAGACCGGTACGGTCCGTTCAAAACGATCAGTAAAACGATGAACGATAAGGAGAAACACGGAAAATGAAACACACAAAGCTGCTTGCGGCGCTGATGATCCTTGCCCTGCTGCTGCCGGCCGCGGGCTTTGCAAAAACGATGGAGGGCATCAACGCGCCGTATTCGGTGATGATGCCCGAAAGAGCGATACAGCTTACACCGGATTTATTACGGGAATTGGCGCAGATGATCACCGAAAACCCCGAATACATGCAGGAAAACGGCCTGACGGAGGAACTGCTGAACTCATTTGGGGCGCTTGATCTCAGCATGATCGATATGTATTTCCTGAACGCTGTTGACGGCAGCAATATCACGGTGACCGGTCAGGATACGCAGTTCTATACCAACGCGGATACCGAAGCAATAATGGAAGCGATGAGGGAGCAGGCGTACAGCTCCTTCATTTCCGCCTTTGGCCTGACGGAGGAGGATATCACCGAGACCGGCGTGATGGAGACCGACTACGGTAAAATGTTCGGCTATCATATCGATGTACAGCTCGGCGCCAGGCAGATGAGCATGTGGGATATATATATGCTGGCAGACAACCATTATTTATACGAGATCGCGTTTACCAATGTGCCGGATGACGATGTGGCGCAGATTCTGAGCACATTCAAACCGCTTTAAAAGGACGGGAGAAAATTATGCTTGAAGAACTGAAAAAGAAAGTTTGCGAGGCCAACCTGCTTTTGCCCAAATACGGCCTGATCACCTTTACCTGGGGAAATGTTTCCGCGGTGGACCGCGAAAGCGGCCTGTTTGTGATCAAGCCCTCCGGCGTGCCCTATGACGGCATGAGCCCGGAGGACATGGTGGTGTGCGATATGGACTGCAATGTGGTGGAGGGAAAATGGCGTCCCTCCTCCGATACCCCCACCCATGCGGAGCTGTACAAGGCCTTCCCGGCGCTGGGCGGCATCGTGCACACCCATTCCCGCTGGGCTACCACCTTTGCCCAGGCCGGCATGGATGTGACCGCGATGGGCACCACGCAGGGCGATTATTTTTACGGCGATATCCCCTGCACCCGCCCGATGACGAAGGAGGAGATCGGCGGAGCGTATGAAAAGGAGACCGGCTCTGTGATCATCGACACCTTCCGCTCCCGCGGGATCGATCCCGCGCAGGTGCCCGCGGTGCTCGTATTCAGCCACGGCCCCTTCGCCTGGGGCACGGACGCGCTGGATGCCGTGCACAACGCGGTGGTGCTGGAGGAAGTGGCCTTTATGGACTGGCACGCCAAAATGATCAACCCCTCCGCCGGCCGCATGCAGCAGGAACTGCTGGATAAGCACTACCTGAGAAAGCACGGAGCCAACGCCTATTACGGGCAGAAGTGAACGGGAAAGCCGGAAAAGTTTTTGTTGACAGATGCTGTTTCCTATGATAAAATCCGTACCAATATCCGGGAAAGGAGTGTCCGCTGTGTTTGAACGCCCTGTGAATGTACGCATGTATCCTGCCGTTCGCGTTAATGAATGGCAGGCTTATGTTGAAGTACTGTATACCGGGCGGGAAGAGGCATAGGGACGCGCTGTACCCTGCAGGATCCTCCGCCCGATCATGGGGACGGGGGATCTTTTATTATATATTTTATTATACTTTAGGAGGAAAAAAAGATGGTGCATACCGGAACAAAAGTGATCGAAACAGAGCGGCTCATCCTGAGGCCCTACCGCGCGGAGGACGCCGCGGATATGTACAAAAACTGGGCGAGCGACCCCGTTGTTACCCGGTTTCTTACCTGGCCTGCCCATTCCTCGCCTGAGGTGACCGGCGAGCTCATCGCGCTCTGGGTGAAGCGCTATGAGGATCCCGCCTGCTATCACTGGGGCATCACGCTGAAAGAGGCCGGGAAAGATGAGGTGATCGGCGATATCTCGGTGGTGCATATGGATGACCGCATCCCCTCCGCCGAGATCGGCTACTGCATGGGACAGGCCTGGTGGGGGAAGGGCGTGATGACGGAGGCACTTCGCGCGGTAAAGGAATACCTGTTTGACGCGGGCTTTCTGCGGGTGTGCGCCTGCCATGATGTGAACAACCCGGCTTCCGGGCGCGTGATGGATAAGGCGGGGCTGAAGGCGGAGGGGATCCTGCGCTGCTCCGGCTTCAACAATACGGGCGTATGCGATATCCTGTGGCACAGCGCGATCCGCGGGGAACAGTAAGAAAATAAGGAAAACGATTTGAAGCGAAGGGAGATGAAAAACGTGCAGGAAAGAACGGAGGAGATCCGCAGGCACTACAACGCGGACCCGAAAAAGGAATGGGACCGGCTGCAGAAAAAGAACCCGGCGGAAAAGTACATCACCCTCAGAATGATGGAAAGGTATATCAGGCCGGGAGACCGCGTACTGGATATCGGCGGCGGCCCGGGGCATTATTCCATTCACTGGGCGAGGCAGGGGCATGATGTGACGCTGGTGGATCTGAGCGATGAGAATGTGAAATTCGCCAAAAAGAAGGCGGCACAGTATAAGACCCATATCACGGCAATGCAGGGAAATGCCCTGGACCTGTCCGCATTTGAGGATGAGAGCTTTGATATCGTGTTCCTGATGGGGCCGCTCTATCACCTGATGGAGAAGGAGACCCGGCTGCAGGCCATCCGCGAGGCAAAGCGGGTGCTTAAAAAGGGCGGGTATCTGTTCTGCTCCTTCATACTGATGTTCGGCGGCGTGATCTACGGCGCGCGGGAGCTGCAGTATACGATTTTTGATGAAAAGGAAAAGCTGCTGTATGATGTGGCCGCCCGGGGAGAGGAATGCAGCTTTGAGAGCTTCACCTACACCTATATGACCACCGTCAAGGACGCGAAGGCCCATTTTGACGGCATGGAGGATCTGGAACGCGTATGCCTTTTCGGTCAGGAGAGCATTCTGGCGGCCTACCGTAACCAGATGAACAGCATACCGAAGAAAATGAGAGAGGCGTGGTTTGACTACGCGGTGCGCTTCTCAGACAAAGAGGATTACCTTACCCACAGCGAGCATCTGATGATCGTGTGCCGCAAAACGAAATAAAAGCGCGGGCGGCAGATCCGCCCGCGACATAAAGGAGCAGTGAAAGAACGCGAAAAAGGGGTTCCTTCACTGCTCCTTTGAATTGGCGTTACATTATATTGGCTGTGCCTCCGGAAGAGGATCTATCAGCCGCCTCCGCCAAAGATACAGACGCATTTTGTCTTGTTACCGCTGGTGCCTGCACCGACTATCATGCACACTCCGCAGTCAATGTCTCTGCTGGTACCGACGAATACGCATACCACCCCGCCGGCAATAGCCTCCACATCCGAATCATCAAGCCCGCCGCTTTTTGGCTGAAGATCATCGGCACTCAGCTCGAACCCCTGCTCTTTTGCAAAAGCAATAACTGTCTCAGCGGCTTTCTGCCGGTCTTCTTTGACATCAGAGAGCTTTTCGATCAGTGCCTTTTTGATCTCCTCGTTTTCTCCGAGAAAATCCGCAAATGCTTTCAGCTTTTCATTCATATCCGTTTTCGCCTTCTTTCTGTAAGTTATTCATTTATCCTTAAGGCAATACCGCGCAATTCGTCAGCACGCCGAGTTGTGCCCATGATTCGCCCTCCGGAAGAGGCAACGATGTCTGTTTGAAGATCGGCCGACACGATCTTCTAACCTATGTGATGTACCTCCGGAAGAGGCACCAATGGGCAGTTTGAAGATCGACCGACACGATCTTCAAACTAAAGCAGCTTTATCAGCCGCCTCCGCCAATGAAACAGAAGCATTTTATACTATTACCATTGCCGCCTGCACCTACCAAAGCGCACAATCCGCATTCACCTTCGACACTGGTACCGATGATTAGGCATCCCACCCTTCCGGCACTAACAGCCTCCACGTCCGAATCATCAAGCCCGCCGCTTTTTGGCTGAAGATCATCGGCACTCAACTCGAAACCCTGTTCTTTTGCAAAAGCAAGAACTGCCTCAACGGCTTTCTGCGGGTCTTCTTTGACGGCAGAGAGCTTTTCGATCAATGCCTGTTTGATCTCCTCGTTCTCACCGAGAAAATCGGCAAATGCTTTCAACTTTTCATTCATATCCGTTTTCGCCTTCTTTCTGTAAGTTTATGTGATTATTCCGGTGCAATACCGCGCGAATGACCGGCAGCTGGTACGGGATCCGCCTGCGCTTACCTGAGGTCAGCCTGAAAAACATGTTCGGCCTTTTTCATGCTGCCCGCCGGTACCGTGTCCGCGGGATGAACCGTAAGCGCGCTGACGGCTCGGGCGGTATCGCATTAATGAATGATCTTTTTGACCGTTTCCGTTAATTTGTCATACCATCCGCCCCGATAGAATTCACAGGCATTCGGATCTTTATCAAGGAAGCCGTTTTCATTCAGGGACAGGGCTTCAGCCCTGCAGCCTCCCAAACAGATATTGCGGTATTCACAGCCGCGGCATTGTTCGTTATGCCTGATGATCTCAACCGCTTTTTTCTGCACAAAATCCATAAAGAAGGAATCATTCAGGCATCGGACCAGCCCGATATCCTGAATAACGGGAAATTTTTGCTGAACATTCATCCCGGAAAGAGAAAAGCACGGTAAAGCACGCCCTTCCGGTGATATGTACATAACAGTTCTCGCGTGGCTGCAAAGGCATACCTTCTCCGGGTCCTGTCCCTCGCGGTTGCGCGGGATGGAATAATAGGAGAGATCCCCTTTATTGCCGACAAAGAATCCGCCCAGCTGAAGGTTGAGAGGCGCTCCGTCTTCATAAAAATGCGGTATATAATCCAGATAGGTACGGTACAGATCGGGGATGGGAATGGAAGTTCCGTAGCCGTTTTCCTTCCATTTGCCGAGGTTTGATATGCCGTTGACCTTCAGGCGGGAACAGCCGGCCTCCGCCAGATGATTGACCGATGCTCTGAGAAGATGCTTGTTGCGTTCGCAAAGGCACATTTCTGCTCTGGTTTGTATCCCTCTCTCTTTGCAGCGGAGGAACGCGGCATCCACAAGCTTTTCGGCGCCGTCGATACCGCGAAGCCAGTCGTGAAACCCGGGGCCGTCATAGCTCATGTCAATGGTGCAGCTTCCCAGCCCTCTTTTTTCCAGCCCGTCCAGAAAACGGTCATTGACCAGCGCTCCGTTGGAATAGATGGATTCGATCATGATATTCTTTTCCAGCAGAGCGTCAACGATATCCCAGAAATCCCTTCTCACCAGCGGCTCGCCGCCGGTAAGGGAAACCATCCCTACGCCGCATTTGTCCAGCTCGTCAATGATTTTCATGACGGTTTCAAAAGGCAACTCGCCAAGCTTCGCGTCTTCCGCGGACATATAGCAGTGGCGGCAGCGATAATTGCATTTACCGGTGATGGACCAGTGCGCCTGTTTGATGAACCGTGACGGATATTGGAAATACTCCTGACGGGAAGAGATCGTCCCCGGCACATCCGATCTGTCCACGATGCCTTTGCTGAACAGCTGTTCCGCGATCGCGCGCTGCTGCCCGGAGATCAGGAACGGCATTGAAAAATCGATCTTTCCGTCGCACAGGCGGAGCACATCGAATACGTCTCCGGCCAGAAATAAAGTAATGTGCTTCTCCTGATCGATCAGGGCGTACGGTGCTTTCTGCCAGCCGCGCAGAATATATTGAGGCTTCAAAGAATAATACATGCCTGTTTTTCCTCGGATCCTGATTTGCCTGTAACAGTGAGCCCCGGCTTTCACCGGGCATTTGGCCGCGGAGGCCGCGCTCCATTCCGGTCGGCTTTGCGGGTGCCGAAGCGCCGCATAAAACACGCTCCGCGCCCGGGTCAGTCATCGTCATCGTAAAATTTTATGTCCGGAGGAAAATCAATGCGGATGTCCGGTTTGTATCCCGGAGGAGTCACAGGGATGCGGCGTCCGATGGGGGGAGGCTCAACGCCGCCGGTGCTCTGCATAAGCTCTTCATCCGTCAGATCCCGGGTCTTCCCGGTTTTTGCTTCCTCTTTCAAAGCGTTCAATTCTTCCCTGGTTTTCATGGGGCTGATCTCCTTTCAGATCGTTATTTCATTTCCTGTCGCGCGGCAGAACGAATACTGTTTTCTGCCCGCGCCGGATCTTTTTACAATAAAATATACGAAGCATTTCGAAGAAATGACTACTGCTTACAGATTTCTCAGAACCTGCTGAAAACGCTGTGCAGCGATCAAAAACTCTGTATTTATTATAAGCCGAAAACCGCCGCTTTTCAATAGCCTGTTTGTAAGCACTTTTTGTTTCTGCTGTCGGCTGTTATCTTTGTAAATTCATCTGCCGCCCTTCCGGGCTTCACATCCTGTTTGATCTGCAGCTTTCGCAGTCCGTTTCCGGCTGTAAAAGAGCGTTTCCGCTTTTGCGAAAACGCTTTTTCAGGAAACGGATGTGAGTGAATGAAACCGGGTCACGCCCTGCTTTCATTCGAGGGGCTGCCGTTTAAGATTATTGAGAGTGTTCCGAGCAGCTTTGCCACATCAATGGGCTTTGCGATATGGCCGTTCATGCCGGCGGCGAACGCGTTTTGCTTGTCCTCATCAAAGGCGTTGGCCGTCATCGCGATGATCGGGATGGAGGAGGCGTACGGGACGGGCAGGGCGCGGATGGCCCGGGTGGCGTCATAGCCGTTCATTCTGGGCATCTGGATATCCATCAGGATCAGGTCATACTGCCCGGGCTTCGCGTTCTTCATCTTTTCAACGGCAATATCTCCGTCCTCCGCGGTGTCAAGAAGGATGCCCTCATCCTCCAGGATCTCTGCCGCGATCTCGCGGTTGAGCTCGTTATCCTCAACAAGCAGTATCTTTTTGCCGGCAAGGTTTACTTCGTCCCGTGCGGGAAGGCCGTCGGCCGGGTCCTGCGGCGGGGCGATACGGTTTTCCAGCTCTACGCGTACGGTGGTGCCCACATTCAGCTTGCTTTCTATGACGATGGTGCCGCCCATCAGCTCCACAAGCGATTTTGTGATGGCCATGCCGAGGCCGGTGCCCGTTACGCCGCTTTTGGTGGCGCTTTCCGCGCGGGAGAAGGGCTCAAAGACATGGGAGAGGAATTCCTCGCTCATGCCGATGCCGGTATCGGATACGGTGTAGCGGAAGCGCGCGCGGCCGGGTGTGTCACAGGGCAGCTCTTCCGCGTACAGTTCTACCTTTCCGCCGGGGTTGGTATATTTGACGGAGTTGGAAATGATGTTGGTAAGCACGCGCATCACCAGCAGCCTGTCCACCCAGATCCAGTGATGGGTGAGCGCGGGGGAGATCTCTGAGGTGAACAGGATGTTCTTTTCCTGCGCGTTTCCGTTCAGTATGCTGTACAGGTTGTCCTTGGCAACATCAATGTTTATCGGTTCCTCGTTCAGCTTGACCGTTCCGGATTCCACACGGGACATATCCAGCACATCGTTGATGAGCATCAGCAGGTGGTTGCTGGACATTTTTACCTTTTTAAGGGCGTCCAGCACGCGGTCCTGATCGTTGATGTACTTTTCGGCGATATCGGTAAAGCCGATGATGGCGTTCATGGGGGTGCGGATATCGTGGGACATATTGAACAGGAAGGAGGATTTGGCTCTGCTGGAGCTTTCCGCCGCGATCCTGGCGTTTTCCAGCTCACGCCGCGCGTCAAGCTCACGCCTTATCTCGTCATCCACATTTCTCATACAGGCGATCGTTTTGACAGGCTTACCCTCCTCATCACGGATGGGAATGAAGCGAAGCCGGTAGTAGAGATAACCGCCCTCCGGCCTTGAGATGCGGAAATCCACATTGTGAGTCTTCCCTTCGGCAAAGGAGGCAAACACGGCTTCACGTCGGGTGTTCAGGATGAACTGCTCCCGGTCCTCCGGGTGTACAAAGCGGCCCATCAAGGCAAGCTTTTTGCTGTAATGCTTTTCCGCTACAGTTTCATTGTCGATCAGCGAGATGATGCTTTCGGTAAGGCGGCTGTGGAGCACCACCTTATCCTTCATCTTGTCTTCGTTCAGCTCCACAACGGCAATGCTGTCATACTCGATCGCCAGCGCGTGGATATAGGCCTCCTCGCGCTTGGTCTGTTCCACCAGAACGGTGATGTCCTTCACGCTTGTGAAGGAGATCACATCCCCGGACTGGCTGCGGATCATGGCGATGCTGCGGCGCAGCCACGCTTTTTTGCCCGAGATCGTTTTAGCCTCATAGTCAAAGGTGATCTCGGTCTGCCCGTTTTCGAATACCTCCAGCAGATGCTCCCTGTCCGTTTTTTCGGAAAACACGATGCTTCCGCTGCCCCTCACAAAGCGCTTGTTCCACGCTTCAATGTAGCGGTCATAGCTGCAGGGAAGGGTCATGCCGAGAATGCTTTCGCAGGAGACCTCGTTTCCGCTGTCGTCCTTCCATACGCCGTAATACAGCTCGTCCCGGCTGAGGTTGGCCTCCAGCGATATGAGCGCGTCCGAGAGCACGGCCCGCTTGTAATTGGAAAGCTGGGTGGCGGTATTCTGCAGCTTTTCCTTTTCGGTGGTCACCTGCTGACGGGATTCATCCAGCTCATCGCCCACAACATACACATGCAGTATGCAGCTGCCGATCAGACAGCCCAGCGCGTAGAAGGGCAGCAACGGGTATTTTTCCTGAAAAAGGATAGCGACGAACATGGAGAGGCTGAAGAAGAAAATGGCGAGAAAGCGCCTTCTGTTTACCGCCTTTGTTCTGCACACGGCCACGAAGGTGATGACGCTGGAGAGCGCGAACATGGCTACCTGCACCCACAGCGCGATATAGCGGACGGGGCCGGCCACATAGGCGTCCGTTTCATCAAACCAGAAGAAGCAGCGCACAAAGAAATTGATGATCAGGGAGATGTTTTCCAGAACAAAGAAACCGACTCCCAGCGAAGTACAGAAGACGGACCATTTTTTGGGCATATTCAGGTATTCCGTGATATAACGGTAAAAGCATACCACGGCGGATGACATGGCGATATAGTATATCGTGGTATCCACAAACAGCAGGGGGATCCAGTTGAGGCCGGCCAGAATGCCCCACAGCGCGTCTGTGATGTAATAGACAAAGATCGAGAGCATCAGAAAACGGTATTTGCCGGAGGCTTTCTGCGCTTTATCGCGGCGGGTATTGAACATCACTCTGAAATTGATGATCAGGTGTACCGCGATGGCGATCAGGCCGATAACGGAATATAGGTAATCCTGCATATCACACCTCTGATCCGGACAGCATAGTATTTTTGTCGGCTGCTTATCTTTCTGATATAATATAGCATATTTGTCCGTGCTCGGCAATGCGGAAACAGCAAAAATCCATGCAAAAACTTAAGGCACGACAAAAATCCGAAAATAAAGTCATGCCGGGCATACGGTGCAGCCGCTTGCGCGTGCTGACTGTCTGCCCGGCATGGTGATTTGTCTTTTGCACGGTATTTACAGCAGGATCTCCGGCTCCTTTTCCGCTTCCTCTTCCGGCAGGCGAAATTCCTCCGCGCCGTTTTCCTCGCTGAGGGCGTTCATCGTCTGCTGTACGTACAGGGCGGCCTGCTCATCGGAAACGGGCTCCGCCGAGATCACGGGCAGCTGACGCGCGCGGATGCGCTCGTTCAGCTCCGCCATGCGCCGCACGCGGTACGCTACGCGTTTGTCAGTCATCGCGCGGGTCCTGATCCTGTCCAGGATCACCCTTGTGGTCACCGCCGCGGGAATGGCCAGCAGCAGCCCGCCGGCTGCCGCCGCGGCCGCGCCTACGCCCATGGCCGCGCCTGTTTTGGCGGCGCGGAAGGCGCTGTCCTGCACGGCGGACTTTGTGCTCTTTTTGCGCACGATCACCTTATAGCCCTCCGTGACCGCGATCACGGCAAAGGGCAGCACCGTGCCCGCGGTGCTGAGCGCCTCGGTAAGCACGCCGCTTTCCTCCATCACGCCCAGATCCACCGCCACATTATCGGCATAGGTGAGGGCAGTGGTAACGGAATCGATCACGGTGTCGTGCTGCCGCTTTTTGTATTTTTCCACCAGTTCCTGATACTTGGCCATGCGCTTTCACACCCCGGTCACAGGATCGCCTTCAGTAAGGTGACCACGATCCACGCGCCGGCAACGATGCCTGCCAGCCAGGTGAGCTGGCGGATGAGGCGCGTCCAGCTGTCGGTTTTTCTTTCTTTCTTTTCCTGCGCGGCTTTTTCAAGCTTTTCCTGCTTTTCCTCCAGCGCCTTTATCTGCTTTGAAAGCCCCTTCACGCTTTTATCAAGCGCTTCCAGCTTTTCAAGCGTATCGTTTTCAAAGGTGGTCTGGGAGGCGGCAACATTGTCCAGCAGGCGGCTGAGCCGCTCCTGATCCTCACTCAGGCCTTCCGCCACGAGAGATACCTCGCTGGTAAATTCCTCTATCAGCTTGTGGGTATCGCCGCCGCGCAGGGGAGAGAGCGTTTTGCCGATGATCTGCTTCGCGGCGGAAATGATCGGCTTTTTCGCGTGCTCCTCCTGAGGGATCAGCTGCTTGTTTTCGGCTTCTGTCATGCTTATACCAGGCGGATACCGGCCGCCGCCTGCTCGGCCCTGTAGCGCTCAAGCAGCGTTTTGATCTTGTCTGTCGGGTTGAGAAGGGTGTGCAGGGAATGGTCGTGATTGAGGGCGGAGATGATGTAGGAGATGTACTTGCTCAGGTCCGCCTCGATGTACCAGGGAGCCTTTACCACCGCTTCATTGCGGTAGGAGGCGTTGGAAACGATCACGCGGTCCAGCAGGCCCTGCCTGTAGGCCTCGTCAAAGGCCTGCGTGCCGGCGGTAAAGAAGGCAAAGGTGGCCACGGCGAAGATGCGCCCCGCCTTGCGCTTCTTGAGCTCTTTGCAAAGATCGATGATGGAATCTCCGGAGGAGATCATATCATCCACCACCAGAATATCCTTGCCCTCCACGCTGGCGCCGAGATATTCGTGCGCAACAATGGGATTGCGCCCGCCCACGATCTTCGTATAATCGCGGCGTTTGTAGAACATGCCCAGGTCCAGCCCCAGCACGCTGGAATAATAGATGTTGCGCTGCATCGCGCCTTCATCGGGGGAGACCACCATCATGCTCTCTTTATCGATGCGCAGGTCCTTTACATTTTTGCACAGGGCCTTGATCATCTGATAGGTGGGCATCACATTTTCAAAACCGGAAAGGGGAATGGCGTTCTGCACGCGGGGGTCATGCGCGTCAAAGGTGATGATGGTGTTTACACCCATGCGCGCCAGCTCCTGCAGGCCGATGGCACAGTCCAGCGATTCACGGCTGGAGCGCTTGTGCTGGCGGCTTTCATACAGCATGGGCATCACCACGCTGATGCGGTTGGCCTTGCCGGCGATCGCGCTGATCACGCGCTTTACATCCTGAAAATGATCGTCGGGGCTCATCGGCACCTCTTCGCCGAACATGTTGTAGGTTTTGTTATGGGCGCATACATCCGCCAGAATATAGATATCATAGCCGCGTACGCTTTCCTTGATCACGCCCTTGCCTTCGCCCGTTCCGAAGCGCGGGCAGTAGCATTTGATGAGAAAATCGTTTCTGCCAAGGCCGGGTGTGGCGGAGAAAGCCTTATCCTCCACTTCCTGCAGGCCGTGCCATTTGGTAAGCCAGCGGTTTACCTTTTCACCCATTTCCTCATAGCCGGGCATCGCGATGATACCCAAAGGACCGTGCGGCATGTAATCAGACTCGTTATCCCACTTGGAAAGAAAATCCCCCATTGTACTTCCCCTCCCGTTTTTTGCTTTGGAAATGCCGGTCAGATGAAGCGGGCGCGGGCGAATTCTGTGTAAAAATCGCTGCGGATGAGCCTGCCGGATCGATCAGCGTTTCCCTTGGTACCGCTTTCATTATACTCTATCCCTTATCTTTTTTCAACCGCTCATATCACAAAACCGCCATTTACCGGCAGCACCTGCCCGGTGATGAAGGACGCGTTCTCTCCGGCAAGGAAATACACGGCTTTTGCCACATCCTGCGGCGTGCCGTTCCTTTCAAGCGGGGTATCCTCCGCCAGCGCGGCAATATCCTCAGCGGTATAGCTTTTCATCATATCGGTCATGATCACCCCGGGGCATACGCAGTTCACCCTTACGCCGCTGGGGCCGGTCTCCTTCGCCAGCGCCTTTGTAAGGCCGATCAGCGCCGCCTTGGACGCGCTGTACGCGCATTCGCAGGCCGCGCCCGTCTGCCCCCACATGCTGGAAATGAATATCACGCTGCCGCTTTTTCGTGAGATCATGCCCGGCAGGAACGCGCGCGCGATCAGAAAGGACCCGCGCACATTGGTATCAAACACCCTGTCCCATTCCTCCGCCGTGGTATCCTGAAACAACCCTGTGCTGCTTACGCCGGCGTTCAGCACCAGCACATCCGGCGTAAAGGGCAGGGCGGCCTTCAATTCGTTCACGTCTTGCTCATCCCGCTGGTCGCACCGGAAGGCGAGCGCGCCCGTCTCCCTTGCCAGCGCGAGGGCGGCATCACTGCTGTGTACATAGGTGAAGGCGGTCATCCGGCCTTCGCCTGCAAAAAGGCGCACGCAGGCCGCGCCGATGCCTCTTGAACCGCCTGTGATCAGTATCTTTTTCATTCCGGCTCCCCGGGCGGAGCAACGCTCCGCGCAGTCTTTTGTACCGCTCGCGCGGCCTGCGTACAGTGTACCACATCCCGCGCTTTCTCACAATGCCCCTGCGCCGTGCACTCCATCCCAGAAACCCAATAATATTGAATACCGCCCCGTTTCGAAAGCCGATAAATGGTTCAAGGGAGGATGCCTGTTATTTCTTTTCTCCATACGGCAGGACTATTTCTGCCGAGAAGGTGCGGTCCACTGTGGAAAAACGACTGATACCATTATGCATGCTTACTATGTTACGTATGTTCTGAATACCGTAGCCGTGTAAATGGTCAGCCTCTTTGGATGACAAAAACCGGTCGCCATTCTGTCTTATCGTTTGCGGATCCATAGGATTCGTACAGGTGATAAAAAACGTGTTCCAGGAACGGGCCAGTGAGAGACATACGGGAGCATGGTCAGCACAATCGTGTTTTGCCCGCTGTACTGCTTCAATGGCGTTATCCAGCAGATTTGCCAGAATGGTGCAGAACTCATCTTCAGGTATTGGCAGTTCATCAAGTGGATAAGGGTTATAGCGGAATGGGATTCCCGCCTGATCCATAGTTGCTTTTTTTATTGTAAGGAGAGCGTCAACAGCAGTGCTTCCGGTCATCATCACCGGGGAAAGTTGAGTAATTTCAGGCAGGCTGATATCTGTATCATCGGGATGCTGTTCTCTCCATTGGTACAGCACTTCCACTTGTTTTTTGATGTCATGCTGTCTGGCAAGAAAGGCAGTATACATGCTTTTCACTTCCGAAATATACCGATTGGTCATTTCAATGTTCTTCAGTTGGACCTCATACGCCTGTTTCTTTTCCTGTAAGGTGGTCAGGTATTCAAACACAATCAATTGCAAAACAGTGTTGATCAGTAGTCCCATACAGGCATATGTCAGAAAAACGCTGTTTTCTGTTGTATGCACGCGAATTACAAACATGGTTTCTTCAAGCAAAAGATTGATAAAGCAACTGGCGATAAAAAGGATTATAGGTAAAGCGGTAACATTATTATGTTTCTTCAGTTTTCCTGACGAAACAAAAACGGCTATTGTCAATATGATATGGGTTGTAATTATGCACATGAGACGAACAGGAGTTTCTGCAACTATATCATCCCACGAAACTGAAAGTAATGCCATATGCATGTTGAACATCAGTTCGATTAACATAAGGAACATGGCTGTTAAAAACAGGTTCCACAGTAATATGACATACCATTTTTCATCTGAGACGAAAAAAGAGTAAGCAAGCGGAATCACGAAAACCACTAAGTCTGGAATTGTAATGTTCAAATATCCTATGACTGTCAAATAGATTCCGATAGTAAATACGGCTAAGGCAGCATACAGGATGCGTGGCTTGCTGATGTGCAGCCGGTGCCGTATAAAGTAAATCAACAGATATCCCTGAAAAAAGTTGATGAAGATTTCGAATACGTCCCACAAAATCATAAGGAAGCTCCTTGATAGTAATGGCGCGTGGCGGTAAATATACTTTCGATATATTTTTTGCCGATCGGTACTCGACTTTCATCCGCCAGAATTACCATGTCTGAGCGAAGACAGCGCACAAAATGCAGATTGACAATATAACTGCGGTGGCACTGTACAAAGGATTTCGATGGCAGTTGCAGCAGTGCTTGTTGTATGGTTATACGTATAGGCAGCGGCTCTGCATCGGCTCTGTGAATGATCAGGTAATGCCCTTGCGCTTCCAAGTAGATAATGCTTCTATGCGGTAAAATAATGGATTGTTTCTTCTCTATCAGAAAAACTGATGAGACTTGTCCATATTTCCATTGGCTATACGCAATTTTCAGGCATTCCGTCATTTGCTCCGGTAATATGGGTTTTATCAGATACCGCATTGCATTGACCATATAGCCGGCACATGCATATTCAGCATAATTGGAAACGAACACAATCAGCATATTCTCGTTGGTTTTGCGTATCTCCTGTGCCAACTGTAAACCGTTCATTTCACCCGGAATTTGTATGTCCAGAAAAAGCAGATCAACCATCAACCCGCTATGCAGCATTTCCAATAAGTCTTCTGTTGATGTATGTTCGGATATACGAATGGAAACGGCACATTCTTCCTGTACCGCCCATTTCTCAATCATTCCTTTTAAACTTTGTAACTGTAACGGATCATCATCGCAAATCGCTATATTCATTCATGGACCTCATTACTATTTCTTGACAAGTTTATTATATATATTGCTTGTTCAAAAAACAACTGATAATGTCAACCAGATAGATTCATTCTATTATCAACACGAAGGAAATATACATTTAAATTTGAAAGCATAAACAAGCACAGTTCCGAATAATGGGGCTGTGCAAGCGTATGGATTATTCATGAAGATTGTTTTTCGTCATGCTTTGTATATCCTGAGGAACTTGTGGCTCATAAATTCCACGGATACTGGGACTTTTGGCTTCTAGAAAAGCATACTTATACAATAGGCGAATAAACCACTTCATACGTTCCTTCCTCCTCTCCTATGTCTTCATTATAACACTTTAATGAATCAAATATGTATGACCTGGCATGAAATGGTTTAGAAACGGCACGAAAAGACAATTATGTGAGAATTAATGATACTTATATGCGCATATATTATGCTTAAGTACTTTTGCAATGAAAAACGTCAACTTATCAAGTTGACGCTCAATTATGCTATACACAAAATCAACGATTTTCCAGTGTTATGTTGATATAGGCAGTAAGCATGGCACGTATTTTATGCCTATCGGCTTCGGGTAAGCCTTCCAGGGATAGAATGTCTTTTGTTTCAATGCCAAGAATATAATCTGCAGTCACATGAAATTCTTTGGCTAATAATACGATGGTATCTGCAGATGGAGCAGCCTCATCGTTTTCCCATTTCGTTACCGAGCGAGTTGTCAGTCCTATTTTCTTAACAAGTTCGCTACGGGAGAGATTGCATTTTTTTAATTCGGCAATTCGTTTCCCATACATTACACCTCACCCATCAGTATGATAGCAAAAATGTAGGATACCATAATTGCATTGTAACGGTATTATAGTATCAAACCCAAATTAGGATTAACTTTTCGCGCTTACAAAAGGGCATTTCGCGCCAAAGATAGTTCTAAAATACGAAATTATGTATAATAGTGACCGAAGTTTTTAGTAGGAGGTAATCAAATGAGAAATCAAATGGTTATTTGGAAATGAGGGATCACTGTGAAAAAGAGAAGGTACACGCGCTGCTTTGACTCGCGCTGATCATATGCCGTGTT